>JAEZSC010000154.1 GCA_023422005.1 Bacillota bacterium
AAGCGATTCCGTTAAGACCACAGGGAGGTTTGAACCATGTACAGGGGTAAGAAATATCAGGACAGCGCGAAGCTTTTTGACCGCACGCAGCAGTATGCCGCCGCCGAAGCGCTGGCTCTGGCCTGCAGCACCGCCAAGGCCAAGTTTGACGAGACCATTGAGCTCTCCATCCGCCTGGGCGTCGATTCCCGCCAGGCTGACCAGCAGGTGCGCGGCACCGTTGTGCTGCCCAACGGCACAGGCAAGGTGCAGCGCGTGCTCGTGTTCGCCAAGGGCGACGCCGCCCGCGCCGCGGAGGAAGCCGGCGCCGATTATGTGGGCGCCGAGGAATACGTCGAGAAGATTACCAGCCAGAACTGGTTTGAGTTCGACGTGTGCGTGGCCACACCGGACATGATGAGAATCCTGGGCAAGCTGGGCCGCGTGCTCGGCCCCAAGGGCTTGATGCCCAACCCCAAGAGCGGCACCGTGACCAACGACGTCGGTCGCGCCGTTACCGAGATCAAATCCGGTAAGGTTGAGTATCGAATCGACAAGACCAGCATCGCCCACGTGCCGATCGGCAAGGCCTCTTTCGGCGCCGAGAAGCTGCTCACAAACTACAATACGCTGATGGACGCCATCATTCGCGCCAAGCCGGCTTCGGCAAAGGGCACGTATCTGAAGTCCATCGTCGTCAGCTCGACCATGGGCCCTGGCATCAAGGTTGCCACCAGCATGACCTCGCCCATTGCCAGCCACGACTGAGAAGAACAAGCATATTTGTTGTTTGCGCCCGCTTGCCAGAATTGGCAGGCGGGTTTTTTCTAGCTAAAAAAATGGGCCGAAGGTTTCCAAAGGGCGATCGGAGACCTTAGGTTGCGCTCTTAGGCGCGAAATCTTTTCCCTTTTACATGTTTCCTGCAGCGTCGAATGGCTGTCATAATGTGGTATACTATTCGCGTCATTCCATCACAAAGGAGGAACGAATATGGACATTCGTACCCGTATTCCGCTGAACAACGGCACCAGCATACCGCTGCTGGGCTTTGGTGTGTGGCAGGCCAAGGATGGCGAGGAGACTCGCCGTGCCGTCACCTGGGCACTGGAAACCGGCTATCGCCATATCGACACCGCCGCTGCCTATGGCAACGAGCATAGCGTGGGGCAGGCCATGCGCGACAGCGGCATCCCTCGCGAGGAGATCTTCCTGACCACCAAGCTGTGGAACGAGGACCAGCGCCGCCACAACCAGATGAAGGCTTTCGAGGACAGCCTCAAGCGCCTGGGCACCGATTACGTGGACCTGTACCTGATCCATTGGCCGGTGGCCGGCGTGTTCGTGGAATCCTGGAAGGTCATGGAGGAGATTTACAAGAGCGGCAGGGCCAAGGCGATCGGCGTATCCAACTTCAAGATTCACCACCTGGAGACGCTGCTGGCCCAAGCGGAAATCGTGCCCGCGGCCGACCAGATGGAGTTCAACCCTTTGATGCAGGACAATGACTTGCTGGCCTTCTGCCGTGAGAAAGGCATCGTATTTGAAGCGTGGAGCCCCTTGGGCGTGGGTTCGCTGACCAATGACCAGACCACTGCAGCCATCGGCAGCAAGTACGGCAAGACCGGCCCCCAGGCCATCCTGCGATGGATCATACAGAAGAACATTCCGGTGTTCCCCAAGTCCGTGCACAAGGAGCGCATCCTGCAGAATGCGGACATCTTCGATTTCGAGCTGAGCCCTGAGGACATGGCCGCCATCGACGCCATGAACCGCAACCAGCGTTCCGGCGCCGATCCGGATAATTTTCACTTCTAGGTCGGACGGGGGACTCTGTTCACCGCCGAGGCCCATCGCACCGCAAGCGGTGCTATCGGCTTTGCTCCCATGTCGGTAAACCGACATTGCGCTAAGTCGGGGCAATTACACCCCCTGCTTATAACAATCTTGTTCTCTGGTCTAGGTTGCCCGCTGCCGCACATGTCGCCAGCGGGCTTCTCTTTTCGCCATCTCAGGATGAATTTTTGAGGAGCGGTAAACGCCTGCGGGCAGTTCTTGTGAGCGGTCTTCCTCTTGGTGGGCTTTCCTTGGCGGAATAAAATCCGCCGGCGGCATTATGGTATTTACCTTGGATTTACCGTATTGCTATGATGCGTTATTCAATACACTTCATCTGAGTATGACTCTGCACCGCCCATGGAATACTAATCCTAAACTCCCCTGCAAAGGATTGGTATTTCATGAAGAGACGTACGGCGCTGTCGCTGTATGCGGCCGCCGCGATTTTATGCGTTGCCGGTATCTTGACGATGGTGGTGAACGAGGTCTGGAAAGGCCGCCCGCTGCTGCCCCAGCCCACGCCTACAGAGACGGCCATTCCCCAACCGGTGGGCGTCATCACAAACCCACAAGGCGATCCTGCCCAGGGTGTCGTCACCGGCGATACCAGCGTCTTTTGGATCACCAAATTTCAGGCCTGCGGCCATGAGCAGGTCAGCGAGCAGCATCCGGAGCCCGGAGAGATCGGCCTGAGCTATCAGCAGTTCGCCGACCGGCATCCGGGTTACAGCCTGATCGTCAACTCCGGTGTGCTGCGCCTGGAGCGCACCGTACAGACCTACTGCCCGGATCACTACGTGATCAAGAGCTCGTCAGATGGCACGATTTTCGTCTATCGCAATTTGGACGGCAACGACAAGCTGACTGTTGTCAGCAAGCTGGGCTTTGGCGTGGACGCCGTGCCGCAGGACTATCAGCAGTATATCAAGGATGGGATTGCCTTTGGGAGCATAGAGGAGATTGAGGGTTTTATTGAAAGTGCGGAAACCTGAAACAAAGATGAGCGTAACAAGCGACAGCGCCGTAGGCATGACCTGCGGCGCTGTGTGTATCAATAAGGTCTCTATTAAGGCTTCCCCTGGAGGGGAAGCTGTCGCCGAAGGCGACTGATGAGGTGTAACATACGAGCGCTAGACACCTCATCCGGCGCTACGCGCCACCTTCCCCTCAAGGGGAAGGCCACAAGAGCCTAGTAGCCGGTACAAGAGAGTGTGCAACGATAGCGCACAACTCCCGGATACTTCTCGCCCAGGCTTTGTATGTCAAAGCCGTAGCGCCGGTAGAACCCCACAGCATCGTCGTCGGTTTCAGCCACAAGCTTCCGGGGATGCATGACCTCGCGGGTATGGTCCAGCAGGGCGCTGGCAACGCCATGACCGCGGGTTTCCGGCAGTACGCCGATGCTCAGGATTTCCAGGCCATCGGTCTGGCTGCGCAGAACGACCAGCCCTGTTAACCGGCCGTCCTTCCAGCAGCCATAAGCGGACACGCCGCTGTCCTCTTGATGGGCAGCGGCGCGTTTTTTCATCTTTTCCTCGGTGGGCTCGTAGGCACTCAACGCCAGCACCGCCAGCGCGTCGGGCTCCATCAGCGTGGCTTTGGCGTCGCGCAGGTCCATGCCCTTGCTCACGGTTCCTCCGGGCGGGCTTTTGCGGCGCCGGCAGCCTTCAGCATGGCCAGCTCCTCCTCGGTCAGCTCCCGCCAGTCGCCGGGGGAGAGGTCCGGATCCAGCGTAAGCGGGCCCATGGCTTCGCGGTGCAGCGAGAGCACCTGCTTGCTCCGGGCCTCAAACATGCGCTTGACCTGGTGATACTTGCCCTCGGTCAGCACCACGCGGGCAGAGTTGCCTTCCAGCGGCAGGAGTATGGCCGGTTTGGTCGTGAAATCCTCCAGGGCGATGCCCTCAGCGAAGGCGGCCACATCGGCCACGTCGGCGGGGAGGTCCAGTTGGGCCAGATAGGTCTTCTCTACATGCTTTTTGGGGGCCAACAGCTCATGGGCCAGCGCGCCGTCGTCGGTCAGCAGCAGCAGGCCGGTGGTGTCGCGGTCCAGCCGCCCCACGGGGAACAGCGGGTGTTCGGAGTAGTTGCCCTCCAGCAGGTCCAGCACGGTGTCGTGCCAGCGGTCGCCGGTGGCGCTCACTACGCCCTCGGGCTTGTGCAGCATGATGTAGACATATTGCCGGTAACGCAGCTCCTCGCCGTTCACGACGACCTCGGCGGTGTCAGCGTCCAGCTGTGTGGCCGGGTCGCGCACGACATCGCCATTGAGCGTCACGACGTTGGTCTTGAGCATCTTCTTGACCTCGTTGCGGGTGCCCAAGCCGCAGGCGGCCAGGTACTTGTCCAGACGCATTCTAGCCATTGGCGTCACTCCCGTCGGTCTTGGCTTCACCAGGGGCGTCCCCGCCCTCGCCGCCGTTGGGCTCCCACAGCACGAAAGGCGCGCGCTTTTGCAGGCTCAGCGTGCCAGTCTTGCCCACCAGCGGTTTGCCCTCCAGCAGTTTCTTGGCCAGCGCCTCGTCTATCTCCGGGCCGCCGGATTTGCTGGCTGCGTCCTTCCAGATGGAGAACTTGCACCCGGCGCGCCAGCGGCTGCAGTAGAAGGTCTTGGAATTCTCAAAGAGGTTGCTGCTGCACAGTGGGCACGTGCCGATGGGCTCCTTGGGGCCGGCGGCCAGCGCGCGGGCGCGGGCCTTGTCCTCGGGGAAGTTGACACCATCCACCTTGCTGCGGGAGGCCGCCACGATCTTGCGAACGAAGCTTCGGATCTCCTCCATGAAGGCCTCGGGGTCCTTTTCGCCGCGGCCGATCTCGGTCAGGCCTTTTTCCCAGCGGCCGGTCATCTCCGGCGAGGCCAGCTCGCTTAAGAGAACATCCACCAGCGCGCAGCCCTTGTCGGTGGGGGCCAGCAGTCGGCCCACCCGGCGCACATAACGCACGTAGATCAGCCGCTCGATGATGGCGGCGCGGGTGGCCGGTGTACCCAGGCCGTTGTCCTTCATCTGATCGCGCAGTTCTTCATCCTCAATCAGACGGCCGGCATTCTCCATGGCCGAGAGCAGCGTGGCTTCTGTATAGCGGCTGGGAGGCGTGGTTTGCTTTTCCTCCAGCTTGGCGCTCTTGGTCTTGCCGGCGTCGCCCTCGTTCAGCGCCGGCAGGTCGGCATATTCTTCGTCCCTGCCGCGGGGCTTCTTCTTGGCCTTGGTCTTGGCGTTGGATTCCTCTTCGGCCGCGGCGGCGTAGATGGCCGCCCAGCCGGCGGAAAGCTCGGTCTTGCCCTTGGATACGAAGGGATGGCCTTCGCAACGGGTCACGATGGTGCTGTACTCCAGCTCCTGATCGGGGAAAAAGATGGCCAAAAAGCGCCGGGCCACCAGGGCGAACAGCTTGGCCTCGTCCTCATCCAGGTTGATCTTGGCCATGTCGCGGCCGGTGGGGATGATGGCGTGGTGGTCGCTTACGCGGGCGTCGTTGATGACGCGGCCGAACAGGTTGCGATCGGATTCCAGCGCAACCTTGACGAATTCCTGGTAGGGGGGGATGTCCAGCTTTTGCAGGCGGCTCTTCAAGGTCTTGAAGATGTCGCGGGATAGATAGCGGCTGTCGGTACGCGGATAGGTGATCAGCTTGCGCTTCTCATAAAGCGCCTGGGCCACTTCCAGCGTCTTGGCAGCCGGCCAGCCATAGTTGCGGTTGGCGTCGCGCTGCAGCTCGGTCAGGTCGTAGAGCTGCGGCGGCTTCATGCTGCGCTGCTCGCGCTCCACGCTTTCCACGGCGTAGGGCTTGCCCTTCAGGCCTTCGGCCAGGCTCTCGGCCCATGTGCGCTGGTCCAGCGGAATGCGGCCGGGGAACGCCCGGGACTTGGGGTCCAGCTCCAGGTTCGCGGCGTGCTGCTTCTCGTCGAACCAGCGGCCCTTGTAGCTGTTGAAGGTCGCCCACAGCTCCAGGTATTTCTCCGGCACAAAGGCCTGTATTTCGCGCTCTCGTTTGACCATGATAGCCAGCGTGGGCGATTGCACACGGCCCACCGAGAGCAGCCTGTCATATTGCAGCGTGTAGCCGCGGCTGCCGTTCATGCCCACCAGCCAGTCGGCCTCGGCGCGGCAGCGAGCCGACTGGTACAGATTGTCGTATTCGCGGCCGGGCTTGAGAGTATCCAGCCCATCGCGAATGGCCTCGTCGGTCATCGAAGAGATCCACAGCCGGCGGAAAGGTTTGTGGCAGTTGCTCATGTGATAAATGTAGCGGAAAATGAGCTCGCCCTCACGGCCGGAGTCCGTTGCGCAGATCAGGTCGGATACCTCCTCGCTGAGCATCAGGCGCTTGACGATTTCGAACTGCGAGCGCGTGCGCGGCACGATCTTGAGCTTCATATCCGTGGGCAGTATCGGCAGCGTATCGAAGCTCCAGTTCTTCAGGCGATCATCCATCTCTTCCGGCGAGCACAGCGTCACCAGATGGCCGATGGCCCAGGTCACAATATGGGTTTCCCCTTCTATCCACCCCTTGCGGCGGTCACGGCAGCCCAGAACCCGGGCGATGTCGGTGCCAACCGAGGGTTTTTCTGCGATGATCAATGTCTTGGACATTTGCCCTCCAAAGCAATTGTTGGTTTTCAGGATGCACTCCATAATATAACACAACTTTGGCATCGTCAACCAAAAGCCTGTATTATAGTAAATACACCTATTTACGCTTGCGCGGCGCCGCGGTTGTTCAAAGGCCGGCGGATATGATAGAATAGCCTGCGAACAACGGAGGTATCATGAATAAGCTGATCGGCGATCGCGCCTTCTATTCCTATATGTTTAAACTTGCCATACCCATCGCACTGCAGACCGTGCTGATGGCGGCTTTTCAACTCATCGACGCCAGCATGGTGGCCAAGTTGGGCAACGAAGCCATGGCCGGCGTCAATATGGCCGGTCGGTGGACGTTTATCCTAATGATCACGCTGTTCGGCATCGGCAGCGGCTGCTCCATATTGTACTCCCAGTATTGGGGTGTGAAAGATGAAGCCGGCATTCGCCGGGTGTTCGGCATGTCGCTTATGCACATGCTGGGCGTGGCGGTCATTATGAGCCTGGTCATGGCTCTGTTTCCGCGGCAGTTGATCACAGTGTTTGCCGGCGGCGCAAAACCGGAGATTGTGGAGTACGGTACGCAGTATATGCAATTGATCGCGTTCAATTGCCTGTTTTTCGCCTTCAATTACGCGGTGACGGCTGTGTTGCGCAGCACTGAGGAAGTGCATATCCCTTTGTTTACCAGCCTTGTCGCCATCTGTGTGAACACGGGGCTCAACTACGTTTTGATCTATGGGCACTTTGGCGCGCCGGCCCTGGGTGTGCGCGGCGCTGCCATCGCCACCATCGTGTCCAGCGCGGTGCAGACGGTGCTCTTGGTGGTGCAATCCCGGTGGCGGCGTCATATGGCTTTTATCCATATCCGTCAGTGGTTGGATTTCAGCCGCGCCTTGCTGTTCAAAGTTTACAAGGTTGTGGCCCCGGTGCTGGCCAACGAGGTGCTGTGGGTGCTGGGCAACAGCGTGTATCTGATGGTGTTTGGACGCATGGTTGTGCAAGGATCGACCGCGGCGGTTCCAGCAGCGTACTCTCTGTACGGCTCCATCGACCAGTTGCTGTTTGCATTCATCATTGGTCTAAGCTCCGCCTGCGGCGTCATCGTGGGAAAATCCGTGGGAGAGGGCGATACCGAAGGTGCATGGCGCTCGGCGGTGCGCTTTGTGGCCTTTGGCACGGCCTTTGCCTGTTTGCTGGGGCTGGCGGAAGCATTGCTGCGGGTTCCGGTCGTAAACCTGATCGGCCCGGAGGCGCTGGCAGCGGATTTGACCAAGAAGATCTTGCTGATGGGCAGCATCGCCATGCCCTTGAAGATGCTGGCCATGCTTTTCATCGTCGCGATCTTCCGCGCCGGGGGCAGGCCCGAGGTGGGCGCGGTGCTGGATGTGGCCTGTGTGTGGTTCATCGGTGCGCCTTTGGTGCTGCTGGGGGGGCTGGTGTGGCATTGGGACTTTACGATGGTCTTCCCCTTGATCTTCGCTGAAGATATTTTCAAGGTGGGTATAGGGCTGGTGTTGTTCCTGCGCCGCAAGTGGATTCGCCGGCTGACCGATGATGATGTGACGATGCTCCCGAGCGCTGTGCCGGAACCCGCCGAACAGCCGTAAGCAGCATGGATACGCAAGAAAAGAGTGATGAAATGAAGACGCAACCGGTTGTGGAGCTCGTGGGCAAGATCGGCTCCATGGCGCTGATCCGCCGAGAGGACAACGACATCGACTACAACATCTTCAGCCGCCTGGGCGCGGAACTGAGGCCCGGCATGGTGTGGGTCTCCTCCGGCGCCACAGAGATTGGGCGTCTGGACTATATGAAGCGCAGCAACGGCGTGGAACTGAGCGGCGACCCCGAGGAGGACAAGGCCGATTACGCCGCCCAGGGTCAGGCGATACTCATGGAGAACTACCGGCGCTACATCGCGCCGGGCTATTCGGTGCGGCAGGTGCTGGTGGAGCACACCCACTTCAACGACCCGGATAAGAGCGAGCACATCCGGGGGCTGCTGCTGCGCTGCACCGCCCAGGGGGCCATACCGATCGTCAACTACAACGATCCGGTGAGCTCCGACGAGAACCGCAAGATGGAACTGTCCTCGCTGCGCCAGAGCCGTGACGGCGTGGTGGAATGTGTGGACAACGATGAGACTGCCGCCGTCGTCGCGGCGCTGGTGCGCGCCCGGCGTCTGCTGATCCTGACCAGTGCCGACGGTATTTATCTGGACCCGGCGGACCCGGCTACGCTGGTGCGCGAAGTGACCGGCAGCGAGCCCGAAGAGGTCGTGCGCCGTATCCGTGAGCTGCAGCGCAACTGTGACGGCGCCAGCCGCAAGGGCGCCGGTGGCATGCGGGCCAAGCTGGAATACATCCTGGAGCCGGTGCGCAACGGCACCCAGGTCGTCATCGGCCACGCCCGCCACCGCATCAGCGATCTGCTGGAGGGCCGGGTGCCGTGCACGCGCATCGGCGCGCGCGGCTGACCGCCAGGGATTTGGGAGGGACGCCCATGATTCGCCGCTTTATGCCGGTTCTTTGTGTGCTGCTGGCCATTCTGCTGGCTGGCTGCGCCGCGCCGCGCCCGCTGGCCGATGTGCTCACTGCGTTCGGCGCGGGGGAGGGGGCACAGGCCACAACCCAGGTGCGCTTTTTGCAGCAGTGCAAGGGCAGCAATTACCTGAGCGCTGCCGTGACCGGCGAGGCGCTGGATAAACTCCTGCAGGCGCTGCGCGCCTGCGAGCCTGCCAAAGCGCCTGAGGAGCCCTATTCGCCGCAGATGGACAGCGACCAGCAGATCGTGCTGGGGGACCAGGGGCTTTCGCTCTATGTGTCCGCAAAGCACGGTCTAGTCGTTTGGCTGGAGACAATCGCAACCAAAAAGGGAGACGAGCTGCACGCCCATTATTACGCCGCACCCGAGGGCCTGAGCGACCAAATGGCCGATCTGCGCAAAGGCGCGAAGCTGCAGCAGGACACCAAGGTGAAACCCTTCCGCAGCATAGAGGAACTCAAGGCCAGCATAGATGCCGACGATCTAGACGAGGAATCCGAGGAGCTGGACTTCGAGTTTTACGACGGCATTGCGCCGGAATATAAGGGAACCAGCTGCCGCCTGTATGACACCAGCTCCGCTGCCGCGCTGACCTGGGATACGGTGCTGATCACCGCCTATGGTAAGAGCAAGACCGGCGAACAGGTCAAGCTGTCCATCACCGGCCTGGAAGCCAACCCTTACTACACGAAGGTGTTGGTGAGCCAACCCGACGAAGCGCTGGATTCGGTGGATACCGGCGATGTGCCCACGGCCAACGCGGCCCTTGTGCGTCGCAGCGCGGTGAATTGGGACAAATGGATGGTGTTCGTGGATGAGGACGGCAACTTGCTGGATGTCATCGTGCCCGAGGACGTGCTGGCGCCATTGCCGGCCGGGTACAGCCCCGAGCCCGCGCCCACGGCCACGCCGGGGGACGACGAAGGGCCGGGGGACGCCGAGGCAGGCGCCGGGGATGAAGGAGATGGAGGGGGAGATTGAGGATGAAAATGCCCCCTCTATTCTCTTACAACCTCAGCATCGTCAAATAGTATCACTAGTTCGTGATTGGCTTTGCAATCTGACGTGGTAAGCTTCAAGAGGTACTTCCTGCCGCTGATGCTTAAGGAATCCTCCATCCACCACTGACCGGAAACATCTGCGTTTCCGGATAAGATTTTGTAGTTGAATAAACGGATGCAGGTGACTTGTGTATCATATATCGCTCCGGAAGCGTCCAAAAGAAGTTCGAAGCAGTTGCGCCTTGTATTTTTCTTCTTATGATCATACTCCATCTCAAAGCAACTGATTTTGTATATTTTGGCATCATGTAAACCATATATCCAATACCATACAGGAGGATCGGACATGATGTCATTCGTTGCAGAATCCCTTTTCATAGCAATCTCCATTTGAGCCACGTCCGCGCAGCCCCCACCAAATACAACGAACCGCAGATAACGACCGGCAGGCCGCCCGAAAGGGCGGCCTGAACCGCGTCCTGCCAATGGGACATGGCTTGCGATGGCACGCCATGCGCCGTGAAGAGCTCCGCCAGGTGCTCCGCGGAATGCGCCATGCGCCCGCCGTGGCCCGGCGGCTGGGTGGCAATGGCCTGGGCCGCTACCGGGGCCAGCAGCGGCGCCATGCCTGCGGCGTCTTTGTCGGCCATGGCGGCAAATACGATGCACGCTTTGCGATCACCCAATAGCTGGCTCAGGCAGGCGGCCAGCGCCGCCGCGCCGTGGGGGTTGTGGGCGCCATCCAGCAGCAGCGGCGGCTCCTGGCGCAGCACCTCCAGCCGGCCCGGCCAGCGGGCGGCGGCCAGGCCCGTGCGAATGGCGCTGTCGGAGATGCCGAAATGGGCCCGGAGAACCATGGCCGCGCGCACTGCGGCGGCGGCGTTGCGAAGTTGGTGCCCGCCCAGCAGAGCCATACTGAGGCCGGGCAGAAGATCATCGGGGCCGAAAAGGTCAAAGGTTTGACCCCTTAGCGTCTTTTTTAGAGGCGTGATCTCCATCCCACCGCAATTGTGGAGCGTGCAGCCCAGTTCGGCAGCCTTCCGGCTCATGATGTCCACGACCGGCGGCGGGTTGCCGGAGGCCAGCACGCAGGGCACGCCGGGTTTCAGAATGCCGGCCTTCTCGGCGGCGATGGTCTCCAGCGTGCCACCCAGCGAGGCTGCGTGATCCATGCCGATGGCGGTAATCACGCTCAGCAGCGGTGCAACGACGTTGGTGGCGTCGGTGCGCCCGCCCAGGCCGGTCTCGATGATAGCCACATCGACGCTTTGTTCGGCGAAATACAGAAAGCCGCAGGCCGTGACCAGCTCGAAGAACGTGGGCTCTCCCAACCCTTCGGCGGCCATGGCTTCGGCATCGGCGCGCACTCGTGTGGTGATGCGGGCAAAGTCTGCGGTATCGATCTCGCTGCCGGCAACGCGGATGCGCTCGGGGAAACTCTCCAGATAAGGAGACGTATATAGGCCGGTTTTGAGCCCCGCGGCGCGCAGCACGGACTCCAGCAGCGCGCACACCGAACCCTTGCCGTTGGTGCCGGCCACATGCACGCAAGGAAAGCGCGCCTCGGGGTTCCCGAGGCGGCGCAGCAGTTCTGTGATGTTTTGCAGCCCTTGCTTCTGCGCGCCGCGCTCCTTGGCGCTTTGCACATAGGAAAGACTTTCTCGGTAGTCCATCGGTGTGTTATTGCAGCTCCTTAAGGCCGTCAATGCGCTCCTGCAGCTTGGTGGCCTTGTCCTGCGCGGCGGCCAGGCGGGCGCGCTCGGCCTCCACGACGGCGGCGGGGGCCTTGCTCACAAATCCCTCGTTGCCCAGCTTTGCGGTCAGCGTCGCGATGTCCTTGTCCAGCGCGGCCTGCTCTTTTTGTATGCGCGCAATCTCCTGGGCGATATCCACAAGCTCGCCCAGCGGCAGATAGCACACCGCCGCCGCGCACACGGCGCTCACCGCGCCCTTGGGGGCCGGCGCGCCCTCGTCCTGATAGCCGATGCCGGACAGCCCCGCCAGCGCCTGGATGTAGCGCTCCACAGCCCGCAGGCTCTCGGCATCCCCTGGCTTGGCGGCCAGCGTGAGCGCCGGGCGTTTGGCCGGGGGCACTTTCATGTCCGCCCGCAGCGTGCGGATGGCCGTGATGATCTCCATGGCCCGCTCCATGGCGGCTTCCAGCGCCGGGGAGCTCGGGTAGGCTGCGGCGTTGGGCCATGCGCTGAGCATGATCTGGTCGCACTCCTTGTGCTCCAGGTGTTCCCACACGGCTTCTGTCACGAAGGGCATGAAGGGGTGAAGCAGCTTAAGCGCGGCCTGCAGCACCGCCACGAGCACGCTGGCGGCGGTCTGTTTCTCCTGCTCCGTGCCGCTATAGAGGCGGTTCTTGGACAGCTCGATGTACCAGTCGCAGTAGGCGCTCCAGATGAAGTCGTACACCTTCTGCGCGGCCATACCCAGTTCGTATTCATCCAGCGCGGCGGTGACTTCGGTGATGGTGCGGCTCAGGCGGGATAGTATCCACTGGTCGGCTGCGTCCAGCTCGAGGCTGGCCAGCGGCAGAATCTGCACGTCCTTCAGGTTCATCAGCACGAAGCGCGACGCGTTCCAGATCTTGTTGGCGAAGTTCCGGGCACTCTCCACCTTCTCGGGGTTGTAGCGCAAGTCGTTGCCGGCGGAGATACCCGTGGAGAAGGAGAAGCGCAGAGCGTCGGCTCCGTATTGCTCAATGACCTCCAGCGGGTCGATGCCGTTGCCCAGTGATTTGCTCATTTTACGCCCTTGGGCGTCACGCACCAGACCATGCATCATGACCGTGTGGAAGGGAATTTGCCCCATGTGCTCGATGCCCGAGAAGATCATGCGGGCCACCCAGAAGAAGATGATGTCATAGGCCGTCACGAGCACGCTGGTGGGGTAGAAGTAGTCCAGCTCCGGCGTCTTGCGGGGCCAGCCCAGCGTGGAGAAAGGCCACAGCGCCGAGGAGAACCATGTGTCCAGCACGGCGTCGTCCTGCTGCAGGCTGGTTCCGCCGCAGCGGGGGCAGCGGTCCGGCGCCTCGCGGGCCACGACCATCTCGCCGCAGGGGCAGTACCACGCGGGGATGCGGTGGCCCCACCACAGCTGCCGGGAGATGCACCAATCGCGGATGTTCTCCATCCAGTTGAAATACGTCTTGGCGTAACGCTCGGGTACGAAGCGCACACTTCCATCGCGCACCACGTCGATGGCCGGCTCGGCCAGCGGCTTCATCTTGACGAACCACTGGTCAGAGATCAGCGGTTCAACGGTGTTGTGGCAGCGGTAGCACGTGCCCACGTTGTGGGTGTAATCCTCTATCTTCTCCAGCAGGCCCAGATCCTGCATTTTGGACACCACGGCTTTGCGGGCCTCTTTGGCGCTCATACCGGCAAAGCTGCCTGCGTTCTCGTTGAGGATGCCGTTCTCGTGCATCAGGTTGATCATGGGCAGGTCGTGGCGCAGCGCCATCTCGTAATCGTTGGGGTCGTGGGCCGGCGTGATCTTCACAGCTCCTGTGCCGAAGCTGCTTTCCACGTAGTCGTCGGCGATGATCGGGATGTCCCGATCCATGATGGGCAGGCGGATGGTCTTGCCGAGCATCGCCGTATAGCGCTCGTCCTTGGGGTTCACAGCCACGGCGGTGTCGCCCAGCATGGTTTCCGGCCGCGTGGTGGCCACAATCACATGACCGCTGCCGTCGCTCAACGGGTAGCGCAGGTGCCACAGCTTGGAGGCGTCCTCCTCGTATTCCACTTCGGCGTCGCTCAGGGCGGTCTTGCAGTCCGGGCACCAGTTGATGATGCGGTTGCCCCGGTAGATCAAGCCCTTGTCGTACAGGCGTACGAAGGCTTCGCGCACGGCCTCGCTGCATCCTTCGTCCATGGTGAAGCGCAAGCGATCCCAGTCGCAGGAGAAGCCCATCTTCTTGAGCTGGGTCACGATCATGCCGCCGTAGGTTTCGTACCACTGCCAGGCGCGGTCCAGATACTTCTCACGGCCGATGTCCTGCTTGGTCTGGCCTTCCTTCTTCAGGGCTTCGATGATCTTGACCTCGGTGGCGATGCTGGCGTGGTCGGTGCCGGGCATCCACAGCGTGCAATAGCCCTGCATGCGTTTGTAGCGAATGAGGATATCCTGCAGCGTATCGTCCAGCGCGTGGCCCACATGCAGCTGGCTGGTGATGTTGGGCGGTGGAATCACGATCGTGAAGGGCTCCCGCGAAGGATCCGGCTCTGCATGGAAGCAGCCAAGCTCCTCCCAACGGCGGTAAATTCGTTCCTCGGTGGATTTCGGGTCGTAGGTTTTGTCCATCTCCTGCATGGGGATGCTCCTTTCCGTTAAAGAAAACAAAAAACCGTTTCATCCCAAAGGACGAAACGGCATCGCGGTACCACCTTCATTCGAGAGCCATGCTCCCGCACTCTAACGCCATAACGGGGCGGACCGTCGCCGGCTGCGTGAGCTCACCGGCGCGGCTCGGAAGCGACCTTCGGCATCCATCGGCCCAACGCCCTCGCACCAATGGGCGTCTCTCTGGGGGGCTTCGGGGAGCGTACTCCTCTTCGTCATCGCCTTTGCTTATTCACACATTATACCGCAACTGTTCACTTTGTCAACGGTCGAGCGTGCGTTGTTCGCCCACAATCGCGCATTGCGTGATTGGGCTCTTTCGGATATCATAACGTTACACCCATTCGTTTTTTAAGGAGCTGCTACCGATGAAGAGTTTTCGCCGGGCCGCGCTTTTGTTATGCCTGCTGCTGGTGGCCGTTGCGGCCGCTCCGGCGACCTCTGCCGTCGCCGCACCCGGCGAGGCCGCCGAGCTGACCGCTGAGGCGAGTTTCACCGCATCCAGCAACCAGAGCGTCTTCGCCAAGGCCCACGACGGAAAATTCGCGACGATGTGGCGCAGTTCCAAGGACGACATGCAGACCATTGAGATACAGGCAGGGCAGGACATACAGGGTATCGCGCTGAACTGGGACGCACCGCCTGAGAGTTGGGCGCTGCAGGCCCCCGACGGCAGCGGCGGCTGGATGACGCTGTGCACCGCGCAGGGTCGCGGCATGTTTCACGACTACGCGGCGGTGCCCGGCGCCCATGACACCGTGCGCCTGGAGATCCGCAACGACGACGGCGTGGCCCTGCGGGAGCTTTCCCTGTGGGGGCGGGGCGCGTTGCCCGAATCGGTGCAGGTGTGGGAGCCCACCGCCCGAGGCGTGGACCTGTTGGTCATCAGCGCCCACCCCGACGACGAGGTGCTTTTCATGGGCGGCACGCTGCCGACCTACGCCGGCCAGCGTAAGCTCAGCACGGCGGTGCTCATCATGACCCACAGCAACCGCCTTCGGGCCAGCGAGGAGCTGGACTGCCTTTGGACTGTTGGCGTTCGCAGCTATCCGGTGCTGAACCTGTTCCCCGACAAGCTGACCGAGACCCTGGCCCAGGCCGAGAAAGCCTGGGGGCGGGAAAAGACGGTAGACTTTATCACCGAGCAGATCCGCATGCTGCGCCCCAAGGTCATCGTGACCCACGACCTGAAGGGTGAGTATGGCCACGGCATGCACCGCCTGACGGCCTCGGCCACGCTGGAGGCCATCGAACACGCCGCCGACGCCGAACAGGCGCCGGAATCCGCCCAGAAGTATGGCACTTGGCAGGTCAGTAAGTGCTATTTGCACCTATACAAGGAGAACAAGGTGCGTATGGATTGGAACGTGCCGCTGCCAGCCTTCGGCGGCAAGACGGCGCTGGACATGGCCAAGGCCGGTTATGACCGGCACGTGAGCCAGCACAAGTGGGCATTCAAGGTGACCGATCAGGGGGCCACCAGCTGTGCCGACTTCGGTCTGGCCTATACCGCTGTGGGGCCGGACAAGGAGGGCAAGGATTTCTTTGAGAACATCTATCCGTCGTGGCTGATGGACTTTAAGCGCTAAGGGAAGACGCCCTTGCGTGGGCTTTTGAATCGGTGTTTCCTCTCTTTTGAAGTATAAATTGTCAGAATAATCCGTTGGTATCGCCTTAAACTAAATGCGAGGTGAAAACAATGGCTAATAAGAAAGCTCGCAATCCAAAACGAAAGAACAGTCCCAAAAACCCGCCTTCCACACGCCGCAATAAATACGGGGAACTCAAATCAGAAAAATAGTTTTGTGCTTTTTCTACATTTTGTGTTTCCACCCAACAACATTTCATTTTTCATTGACAATCCATTTGCCTTCTTATAATCTGTTAGGGATCAGGCGATGGCCTTGCGCCGCTGCCTTACCTTTGGAGATTTATATGAATATGAACCGAAAGCTCGAGCGTAAGATCGAAAAGTATAAGGCATTTTTTGCAGATGATACACCCGGACAAATTGTAGCGTCGATTTCGCCATACACATTCCATATCGATTACGGCGAACATATGGTGAAGCCTCTGAACCAATGGGATTTCGAACGTGATGTTGAGCAATTTGTAGAAGCCGGAGTGGCGTCCCTGCGGCATTTTATGGATGTCACCAAGGATCTGGAGGATGATTTCATCCCTGCGTATACGCCGGGCTTTGGCACGGGGGTCAACAGCGCCGTTGTGTCTGGCATGCCTGTGACGTTTGGGGTGGATACCAGTTGGACAAACCACATCATCGAGACGTGGGAGGACCTGAATAAACTCCGACTGGACCGCAGCAATCCGTGGGTCAAGGTGCTGGAAAGAGCCTGTGCCAAAAGCGCCGCACTGTGCGATGGCGACTATGTGGTAGGCACCTACAGCCATTTTGCACCCTCGGATATGGCAAATGCCCTGCGAGGCAACCAGATTTTCTACGATATTTATGATCATCCGGATCAAGTGGCAAGGTTGCTGGATTTCTGTGCCGATGCCACAATCTGGTTGGAGAAGATCCTCCGGGAAACTGCGCCAAAATACATGGGCGGACGCCATGCGGCCTATATGTGGTTTGAAGGCGAGTGTTGTTACTTATCTGAGGACAATGCAGACCTTTGCGCTCCAGACTTCTATACGGAGTTATACGGACCGGCAACCCAAAAGGTGCTAAACGAGCTCGGGGGAGCGTATATTCATCACCACGCAAAGGGAAGGCACATTCACAAAGAAATTGCCAAGCTGCACGGCCTAAGGGCCGTTGAGCTGAGCTGGGATCCAGGCTGCCCCCGCCCAATCGACATGCTCGAAGAAGTGCTGGAGTGGACGGGTAACGTTGTACTGCAAACCCGCTGCACAGCAGCGGATGTGTACAAGTACATCGACATCCTTAAAAAAGGCAGGGTAAGCCTTATGATTGATGTTACGTCTCTGCAGGAAGCCAAGGATGTACTGTCCTTCATCCATAAACACTCGAAAATCTAGCGGCACAATTTGAGAGGCAGTTTGGACGCCCTACCCTTAGAACAGGGTAGGGCGTTTTTGGACGCGCACTTGGCTGTTGCTTCGGTGTGGGTTTCCACCTATCCGGTTGTCAATTCAAGGGTGAGAATCCGATGATCCGCTCATCCACCCGCCGCGTCAAGCTGTAGGTGAAGGGCGTGAAATGTTTGAACCAGAAGGCGCTGCCCAGCGGGTTGAAGGATTCGAAGTCCACACCCAGGCGCGTGAAGCCCTGTTCAGCCATCCACGCGCAGATGTGGCGCAGCAGCAGCGTGGCGACGCCCCGGCCCCGGGCCTCTGGCAGCGTATAGGCTCCGCAGATGTTGCGCATGGCAGCGTCGTCGGACACAAAGGTCTCGCCGCCGTGCTTCACCTGCATGTAAGACACCGGCTGCGCCCCGTCGAAGGCAGCCCAAATATGGTGATCGGGCTGCTCCAGCCATTGGCGCATCCATTCGGCCGTGGCATCCGCCCGGTAAGGCATGAAGAGCGGCGACCGGTGGTAATAACCCTGGTGTTCGCGGTGCAGCGGCAGTATGGCGTCGGCATCCTCCGGCGTCAGCAGGCGCACCTTGAGGCCGTTGTCGGGCGCTTCAACCGGCGCGGGCGGCCGTATTGCGTCCACGCATCGCAGGCCGAAGCCCATGTGGAACCACGCCTGCACCAGCGCGTCGTCATGGGTGAGCATCGTGATAACATGGGATGTCAGGCCACGGTCCACCCAATTTTGGGCTGCGTGGGCATACAGCGCTCGATAAAGGGAGATGCGATGCTCCGCCTGTGCGCCGTGGCCGTAGACCGGGATATACACGCCGTCGGCAGTGCCAAAGAACCTCTCCACGCGAAAGCCCGCTATGAAGGCCACCAGCTCACCGTCTCGCACCGCCGCGAAGCCCAGCCCATCGGCACACAGTTGTTCAATTTCTGCGGTGAAGACATCGGATTTCACAGTGGGGAGCAGGGGCGCGGTTGCGCGCTCCCGCTCATAGGCTTGATGAACCAGGGCCGCAGCTTGCTCCGCGTGTTCCTGGCTAAAAGTCATGAACTCCATTTCCGAATCTATCTCCTCTTTACGTGACTTTGATGCGGCTGGGCAGCATTTCCAAACCAGACATATTTTAGAATATCAGTTCTATTGCGAAAGAACAATTCAAAAACAAAAAATCCATGCAGCCGCGAAAAGCGATACGAGATGTATTCCCCTGATTGCGTCTTGTGCCGTTATGTGCTAGAGTAAGCATAGAACATTCGAGTTACTTGAAGGTGCACATTTTGGAGGTATGGATGCAGACACTGAAAATCAAACAACTGGCTGAGCGCCTGAACGTATCGCCGCATACGCTGCGTTTTTATGATGGCGAGGGGCTGTTCCCGGACATTACCCGGGACGAGCACGGCACCAGGATATTCAGCGAAGACAGCCTGGAGTGGGTGCATTTGGTGCTGTGCCTGCGCAGCACGGGTATGTCCGTGGCGGACATCAAGAATTACGTCCGCCTGTGCGCCGAGGGCGACTGCACAGTTATGGAACGTTACCAGATCATACTCAAGCAGAAGCGCAAGGCCGAGGAGGAGATGCGCGAGATGGAGCGCAGGCTGCGCTTGCTGGCAAAGAAAGAGCAACATTATCTGGATATGATCGAATGCAATGGGTCGGATGCCTGTAACCCGGCGGCGAAGGCCAGAGCCTGATGAGCAAAGCACCGGCTGCTACGAAAGCGGCCGGTGCTTTTGCATATACATTTTGGAGGACTACACCAACTCAATAATGATCTCCGCGGCCCCATCCAGAGGTACCACCCGTGTACCCAGCTCGCCGGGGCTAGCTTGGCCGCCCTGCAGGCAGCGGGCGTTGGGCACGTTGCGCAGCACCAGGCTCCAGGGTTTAGCGGCGCCCTGCGCCTGCACGCGGATGCGGCTGCCCTCCCGAATCGCGTTCAGCGTGAACACCGTCAGGCCCTTGCTGTCGCGTACGGCGCAGCAGGCCTCGCTGTCCAGCTCAAAAAGGTGCACTTCCATGTTGTCGGTCCAGTCATAGTCGGCCAGATCAGCGCGGCTGCCAAAGGGGATCAGGCTGTTGGGGCTTGCCATCAGCGGCAGGCTCATGTAGCCATGGTGTTCCCGCTTCCAGCTTCCGCCGGCCACGCGCCGGTTGTCCAGCACGTTGGTCCACACGCCCTCGGGCAGGTAGTAGTCCACGTCGCCGGTCTCGGTGAATACCGGAGCCACCAGCAGGCTTTCACCCAACAGATATTGCCGGTCCAGCGGCGCGCAGGCCGGGTCGTCGGGGAATTCCAGCACCATGGCGCGCATCATGGGCACGCCGGTGGCGGCGGTGTCACAGGCTGAGGAGAAGAGGTACGGCATCAAGCGGCACTTGAGCTTCGTGAAGAATCGAAGCACGTCCACTGCCTCCTCATCGAACAGCCACGGCACGCGATAGCTTGAGCTGCCGTGCAGGCGGCTGTGGGTAGAGAGCAGCCCGAATGCCGCCCAGCGCTTGTAGATGTCCGGCGTGGCCGTGGCCTCAAAGCCGCTGATGTCGTGGCTCCAGAAGCCGAAGCCCGACAGGCACAGGCTCAGGCCGCCCCGCAGGCTTTCGGCCATGGATGGATAGCTGGCGGTGCAGTCGCCGCCCCAGTGCACGGGGAATTTCTGGCCGCCGGCGGTGGCCGATCGGGCGAACACCGCGGCCTCTCCGGCGCCGCGCTCCCGCTCCAGCAGGCCGAACACGGCGCGGTTGTAAAGGTGCGTGTAATAGTTGTGCATCTTGAGCGGATCGCTGCCGTCGAACCAGCGCACATTGGTCGGGATGCGCTCGCCGAAGTCGGTCTTGAAGCAATCCACGCCCATGTCCAGCAGCGCCTTGAGCTTGCTCTGATACCACAGGCACGCTTCGGGGTTCGTGAGATCCACCAGCGCCATGGCCGGCTGCCAAAGGTCCCACTGCCATACGTTGCCCTCGGTATCCTCCACGAGATACCCCTTGGCGCGGCCTTCCTCGAAGAGCTCGGATTTCTGCCCGATGTAGGGGTTGATCCACACGCAGATCTTTAGGCCCCGGGCCTTCAGCCTTGAAAGCAGGCCTGCCGGGTCGGGGAACACAGCGCCGTCCCAGCGGAAGTCGCACCACTGGAATTCCTTCATCCAGAAGCAGTCGAAGTGGAACACGTGCAGCGGGATGTCCCGGGCCGCCATGCCGTCGATGAAGCTTGTGACCGTGGCTTCATCATAGCTGGTCGTGAAGGATGTCGTGAGCCATAAGCCAAAGCTCCACGCCGGGGGCAGCGCCGGCCGGCCGGTCAGGCGCGTGTAGTTTTGCAGCACGGCCTTGGGTGTGCCTCCGCCGATCAGGTAGTAATCCAGCTTGTGACCGGCCACGCTGAACTGCGTCTTGCTGACCTTCTCGGAAGCGACCTCAAAGCTTACCAGCTCCGGGTGATTTACGAACACGCCGTATCCGCGGCTGGACAGCGCGAAGGGGATGTTCTTGTAGGCTTGCTCGCTGGATGTGCCGCCGTCCTCCTGCCACAAGTCCACAGCCTGGCCGTTCTTCACGAAGGGCGTGAAGCGCTCGCCCAGGCCGTAGATGCTCTCACCCACGGACAAGGAGAGCTGCTCGCGCATGTAGCGGCTGCCGCCGGGCGCGCCGATGGTGGCCATGGCCCTCGGCTCGCTGCCGGTCAGGCGGCGGCCCTCGTGGCTGAACTCCATGGCGAAATCGGCTTTGCGGATCACGGCGGTCAGAGAGCCGCTTGTCACGCGCAAAGTGTCTCCGTCGTCGGCGATCTGGGGTGTGTAGCCCTCGTCGGCCAGCTCGAAGTGGGGACCTCGCTCCGCGCGGCCCATGAAGTGCCAGGCCTGCACGCGCAGCACATCGGGGAAGGGGGAGCTTATGCGCAGCGTGAGCAGCGGCCCGCCCAGCGTGTCGCCGCGTTGGCGGATCTTCTGGCACGGCGCGTATATCGTGAGCGAACGGGCATCCATCGTGGCGTCGCGCACCTCGGCGGGGCTGTGCACGGCATAGCCCTCGCGGTTGAGCCACTGACCATTGGAGAACTTCATGGAGACCTCCTGCGTCGATCGTAGTGATTTCCTGTGTATTATACTACCAGGCGGGGCCGGTTTCATAGATGGCGGCGCCGTTTGGCGGCGGGTGAGGCTATCTAGACAATCCTGCTTTACTCCTGCATCACGAGTGCTATGATGATGATACAGGATTCGAACAGGGGGGGCTAGCCATGATTGGGCAGGATTTTCCGTGGATTCGTGCGGACGATATGGGGCGAGGTGTATGGGCGCTGGAAGACAACCGGGAGGACGCCTGCTATCTCGTGGTGGGTGCCGAACGGACACTTCTGATCGATACGGGCTTTGGCATAGGCGATATGGCGCAGGCTGTTCGGGCCATCACACCTCTACCTCTGCTGGTCGTGAACACCCACGGCCATCCTGACCATGTATCGGGCAACTACCAGTTCCCTGAGGTTTACATCCACCCGGCTGACATGGGCATGGCCCGCCGGTTCTGCGAGGACGGCGCGGTGCGCCAGGGGCTCGGCGCGGGCGTGATGAAGGGCAAGACTTATCCTCTGTATTTTGATCTTGAGCGCTGGGCCCAGCCCAAGGCCGTGACGCTGCTGCCTGTGGGCGAAGGCCACAGGTTTGACCTGGGGGACCGGCAGTTGGAGGTTCTGGAGATACCGGGGCATTCGCCGGGCTGCATCGCCCTGCTGGATGCCGCCAATGGCCTGCTGTTCCCCGGCGACATGGTGTCCACCGATCATATCTTCATGCATGGCGGCGGACTGCCGCTCACGGTCTATCTGGACAGCCTGATCAAGCTGGCCAACCGTGGTTCCTTCGATATCATCTATCCAGCCCATGGCAGGCGCCCGATTGAACCCAGCTATCTGCGCGATCTCATCGCCTGCGCCCAGGGGATACTGGCCGGAAGCATCGAAGGCGAGCCCTGCCGCACGGACTTGGGCGGGGGCATGGAGGGTCGCATGGCCAGATATGGCAAGGCTTATTTGATTTATCACCCCAACCGGTTGCGCCAATAGAGCATCCAACCTATTTCAGCGCCCCTCTGATCTTCAGAAGATAGGCCGATGTGTCCAGCGGGTGTACGCCGCGATAGGGTGTCGTGGCCCCCAGCTCCACCGGGCAGGGCCGGTAGCCGGCGAAGCGCTGGCTTAAGAGCGCCCGCCCGCCGCTGATCGCCCCCAGGCGGGCCGGCCAATCCAGCGTGGTGGCCACGGGCACCAGCGCTTCCACGGTGAAGCTGCCGGCGCGCATCAGCGGCGTGTCGAAGCTGCCGCGCAGGTCCACGATGTCCTGGAGCACGCGGCCGCAGCAGCCCTCCGGCCCGTGAATGCGCGTGAGCAGCATGGGCTCCAGCAGCGTGGTTCCACAGTTTCGCAGGCCGTCCTGTATCGCCACCGGCGTGGCGGTAAAGAAGTCCATGGGATGGGTGTGCACGATGTGGTGCTCGCCGTCCACCAGCGTCACCCTGAGATCCGTTACCTCCCAGCCGTACAGACCTTGCTTGAGCGCCTCGGGTACGGTCTTGCGCACATGCTCCTGATAGCGGTAGAAGATGCGGTCGTCTCGCACGGTGGAGCTGTACACAAGGCCGCTGCCCCGGGGCAGCGGTTCCATCTCGAAGGTCACGATGGCCCAGCACGGCTTGGGCATCGTGTAGGCGAAGTGGCCGGTGCCTGCGCTGGCTGGCGTCTCCTTGTAGAGCACCACCGGAGCGCCGAATTGCGCCGACAGACCAAAGCGCTGGCGCAGGATGCTGTCCAACACCTCCAGCTGTATTTTGCCCAATATGCTCAGGTGCAGCTCCCGCTCCTCGGGCAGCCACTGCACGTCCAGCGTCGGGTCCTCGTCTGCCAGTTCCAGCAGCGCGTCGCGCAGCGCCACGGTGCGGGCGGGGTCGTCGGGTGTGGCCTGTACCCGCAGCAGCGGTGCGGTCAGGCTCACGCCGCCGGGCACCGGGCCGCCATCGCCCAAGATATCGCCTGTGCGAGCATCGGACAGGCCATAAACCACGCCGATGTCGCCGGCGCCCAGCTCTCCGATGTCGCGGCTGCGTCCGGCGGAGGAGCGGCGGATCTGGCTGATCTTGGCCGGGGTTTCCCGACCGGGCAGCGCCACGGCGTCGCGGTTGCGCAGAGCGCTGCCGTACAGGCGCACGTGGGCGGCCTTGCCCATGGTTGCGTCGTGCTCCACCTTGTAGACCACACCGCTCAGGCCCTCGGCGATGCGCGGTGGCGGCAGGAAGCACACGATGGCATCCAGCAGCGTATCCATGCCCACACCCCTGAGCGCCGCGCCGAAGCACACGGGGAACAGCTCGCTCCGCGCCACGGCCGCAGCGGCTGCGTCAGCCAGCCGCCCGCAGCCCACCGGCCTCTCAGACAGATAGTCCGAGAGGATGCTGTCGTCCGCCTCGGCCACGGCCTCCACGGCGTCGGCCGGCGCGGCGTTGTCGCCGCTCCAGGGCCAAAGTGGCAGCGTCTGGGGGCGCTCCTGGTCGCACACCGGGCGCTGCAGCGGCAGCAGGCGGGGGGAGAAGGTCTCCCGAAGCGCCTGTACCACGGCCTGCGCGTCGGCGCCCAGGCGGTCCAGCTTGTTCACAAAAATCAAAGTGGGGATGTTTCGCTCCCGCAGCGCCCGCCACAGCAGTTCGGTGCCGTTCTGTATGCCCTCGGCGGCGCTCACGACCAGCACCGCGCCGTCCAGCACCCGCAGTGTGCGCTCCACCTCGGCGGAGAAGTCCGTATGCCCGGGCGTGTCGATCAGGTTGATGCGGCTGCCCTTCCACGGCAGCGCGGCGCCGGCCGCGCGCACGCTGATACCCCGGTCCCGCTCCACGGGCAGGAAATCCGTGGGCGCGGTGCCGTTGTCCACGCTGCCGGCTGCGCGTTCCTCGCCACACAGATACAGCATCTGCGCGGTGATCGTGGTCTTGCCGGCGTCCACGTGGGCAAGTATGCCGACGTTGCGCAGCGTTTGCGGGTCTGTCATGGGGGCTCCTTAGGCTTGTTTCTGGCATCTAGCAGAATGATAGCATGGATTTTCATAGCTGGCTATGTGGATAGTGCCAGGCGTGCAGATGAAGGAGATTTGTCATGGACGTTCAGGCAGTTTTGCGGGAACTTGATTTTATGGGGATGGAGTATCTCAAAAAGGTGATATGAAGCAGGATGCGTAAGCATCTCTCTAAATGTGGCCACCGGGCGATGAAGCGTTTGCCACAACAGACAATGGTTATGTCTATAACACGCAATTAATTTGGGGAGAGCATTTTTCTATAACGCGAAGTTCTGCAGAATACACATAGTTTCTCATAATGTAAATTCCCAGTACAAATATTAACGATAACAATACATTGCAAAAAAAATAAGAATTTTCCTATGATAATAAACCGATATAGGATATGTCTATAATACGAAGCAAAAAGGTGCCCTATATAATTAATCTTCTTACCTAAGCCTCCTGCTCGCGTTCGAAATACTGAACGAGAGTTTTGTGAGCTATGGAAATATCAACGATATCGTGCTGCTTTGAAGCGGAGTCTCTTTTCTGAGGGAGCTTTTCGTTATATAGGGCAGTATTTTTTAATTCATCTGGGGTGCAGCCAAACACGCGCTGTATGCTGCTGTTTAGGTAGCGGTAATCAGAAAACCCTGTAGCGATGCAAACATCCAGTTTCGACATATCGGTCGTAGTCAATAGGGTTACTGCTTTTTCGAGTCTGAGATTATTTACATAGTCCCGAAAGGACGTCCCCAAATGTTGTGAGATATAACGTGACAAGTATGAGGGATTCATATTTAATCGCTCGGCAAGACTGTTGAGGGATATATTATGTGCATAATTGTTGTTGATATAGTTGACTATGCTGGAGATGCGCAAGTTCTCACGAAACTTAGCCTGTGCCTCTGCCTCGGTGCACTCAACATATTTTGCATATTTCAAAATATCAAATGTTAGTTTACATAATTCGGCCATTATCATTAGTTCGCTCCCCTCGGGCTGTTCTCTACAGATAAGAGCGGCTTGTCGAATTGCATTCCTTAGACACTGGTACAACTCGGGATTTGAGGTGGGCGTTACATGATTTTCTGTAATGCGAAGATTTGAAAGGCGCGGATAGAAACTTTTGCAGAAATCAGGACTGACCTCAAGGACCGCAAACAAATTGGGTTCATTCGTTTGGGAGCCGGAATGTATTTCATCCTGACTGAGCAAAAAGAATTCATCTTTTCTTATTAGAATTTTTTGCGACTCGGTTTCCATATACACAGAACCTTGGATCGGCATGAGAATTTCAATGTCATGATGGAAATGTGGCAACCGTTCAAAAACTCTAGCAAGTAATAGCCGCATATTTGTTTTCTTATAATGATTTACAACTTCTATTTCCATTAAGATTCTCCTTTTTCTCCACTCGAAGTCCAAAGAAAAACTGTGCGTTTTGTATATCCTTGTAATGATTTTTATTACTTGTATAACTTCTGACTCTTCCTTTCATGCAAGAGATATTTATTACATTTTGTGGATCGCAACAAATATACCGCAGTGGCAATAAAAAGTCAATGCAAAACTATAGCAAGGTTAAAACGCCTAGGAAAATTAACAAAATTTTGCCAATTGTGATAAAAGATACAGAGAAATATGGACTAATCTATGCAAAATTTTTCAAAAGAAGATGATGAAAAAAGATATTTTTTACTTTGGAGTCAGACATTTATTACATTCTTTGTTGACAAACATATATTGAGTTATTAGAATCTAGTCAAAGCAATGCATACTACAGTGATAAAGGCAAGCAGTATGTATTTGTAAAATTTGACCAAGGAGGTGCGGGGATGGAAAGATCGTTAAAAATCAAAATGTTTACGGATATGGTTAGAATCCGCTGCTTCGAAGACAAGGTTAACTACATGGACCGTCGCGGGGAGATACCTGGCTTTGTCCATCTATACTGGGGTGAAGAGGCTTCTGCTGTAGGCATTTGCGCAGCGCTGAAGAAAGATGACTATATTACCAGTACCCATCGTGGACATGGACACATGATCGCCAAAGGGGCAAGCCCCAAGAAGATGATGGCAGAACTGCTTGGAAAAGAAACCGGCTACAACAAGGGAAAGGGCGGTTCCATGCATATCGCAGATTCTGATATTGGATTCCTGGGCGCTAACGGTATTGTTGGTGCAGGAATTCCTCTTGCCACCGGCGCGGCACTTAGCTCTCAATATCTGGACAACGGAAAGATTGCGGTGTGTATGTTTGGTGATGGTGCAAGCCTAGAGGCCACATTCTATGAATCCTTAAATATTGCTTCAAGATTTAATCTGCCTGTTGTCTATGTTTGTGAGAACAATATGTACGGCGAGTTCAGCAAGGTATATCCCAAGCTTAGCTCTACGGAATATGTGATTGATCGTGCGCGCCCCTTCGGTTTCCCTTGCGTGAAGGTGGATGGAAATGATGTTGAAGCGGTTAGAGAGGCAGCGGTAGAGGCGGCCGAAAGAGCAAGAGCTGGCGGTGGACCCACTTTCATTGAAACAATGACCTACCGATGGGCCCCTCACTGTGAGGGAACCAGAGATGACTATAGGTCCGAAGAAGAAAAGGCATACTGGAGAACACAAGACCCCATTAAGTTCTACGCTGATAAGCTCATCGGCGAGGGTGTACTTAGTCAAGAAGATGTTGATAACATCTGGGAAGTTGCCCGGCAGGAAATTGAAGATGCCGTACAGTATGCATTTGATTCGCCGTATCCTGCCCTGTCCTCAGCGTTTGAGGATGTATTTGCAGACTGAGTACAGGATTGGAATAAGGAGTGTAAATTATGAAAAAATTATCTTTTAATGCGGCTATTGCTGACGGTATGCGTGAAGAAATGCAGAAAGATCCCACCGTTATGCAGATTGGTCTTGACATTGGTGAGTACGGAGACTCTAATGGTCAAACGATCGGTCTAGTCGAAGAGTTTGGAACTAGAAGACTTATGGACTTCCCCATTTCAGAGGTGTCTTACACAGGTGTTGGTATTGCGGCTGCTGCCACAGGACTAAGACCGATTGTATGTATTCAGTTTAATGACTGGATGACCCTGGCTTCCGACCAGTTGGTAAATCAGGGAGCGATCATGCGCTACATGTATGGTGGCCAGTATAAAATCCCAGTAGTAATCCGCGGTAACTGTGGCGGTTACATCAGCGCAGCAGCTCAGCATTCAAAGATGCTTGAAGCTTGGTTTGCACATATTCCCGGTTTGAAGGTTGTATTACCCTCTACTCCCGGCGATGCAAAGGCCTTGATGAAATCTGCTATTCGTGATAACAATCCGGTTCTGTTCTTTGAACACAAGAATCTAATGCCGGATCGCGGCGAGGTATCTGAGGATCCTGATTATGTGATTCCTCTTGGCAAGGCAGATGTAAAACGCGAAGGCTCCGATGTAACCATTATTGCTTATTCCTATGTTGTCAAGCTAGCTCTTGAAGCTGCCGAAATATTGGCTCAGGAAGGCATAAACGTGGAGGTTATCGACCTGCGCACTGTAAAGCCTCTTGATACAGAATGTATCCTTGGATCTGTAAAGAAGACCGGACGCGCTTTGTGTCTGCAGGAGACATGGCTCACATGCAGCATTATGTCCGAGGTTTCTGCAATTATTGCGGAGCAGGCATTTGAGTACCTGAATGTGCCTGTTGTTCGCTTGGGACAGTTCGATGTTCCCTCTCCGTTCAGCCCCGTGCTGGAAATGCATGTGCTCCCGTCTGTTGAAAGAATTGTGGATTCAATTCGCAACATGATGAAAAAATGAGCATTTAGGAGGAACTATGGCTGAATTAGTAAACATGCCAAAGCTCGGTTTGGGTATGACCTTTGGCATTATCACAAAAGTTCTGGCAGAAGAGGGGCAGAAAGTAAAGAAAGACGAAACTCTGGTTGAGTTTGAGACAAACAAGATGACCGATAGTCTTGCTGCTCCCATTGATGGTATCGTACTCAAAATGTGCGTGAAAGAAGGCGAAGAAGTTCCTATCCGGAAGACTGTGTTTGTAGTAGGTGAGCCCGGAGATGAATACATCCTGGAAGCAGGTGTAGGGGAAAGCCCTGCACCGGCCGCAGTACCCCAGGTCTCAGCAGAAGAACCCACACAGTCGGGGGAACAGAAGGGTGCGCCTATAAACGTTTCAACAATCGCTAAAAAGCTTGCTGATGAAAAGGGCGTTGATCTCACTAAGGTAAAGGGAACAGGTCCCAAGGGCCGCATTATGAAGGAAGATGTGCTCGCTTATGCCGAAAATCCTAACGACAACAGAACGATTGAAGACTCTGTTGTTAGCATGAGCTCCACTCGCAAGAGCATTGCCGAGGCAGTGGTAAAAAGCAAGCATGATATCCCTCATGTATACCTTGAGGCGTGTGCTGATGTCACAGAACTGGTTACAGCAAGAAAGCGCTACATGGAAAGCGGACGAGGCAAGGTTTCCTATAACGATGTTATTCTCTATGCTGCAGTGCTCGCCCTTAAAGAGCATATGGAGTTAAATGCCTCTGTTGACGGCGATAAAATATGTCGGCACGGCACAATTAACGTAGGTGTACCCACAAACAATGAGAGGGGTCTTTTGGTCCCTGTTATAAAGGATGCGGGTAATATGAAGCTTTGGGACATACACCTTAAATGCAATGAACTTGTAGAGAAAACCAAGAAAAGTAAGTTGTCGATGGATGAAGCAAGCGGCGGCACCTTTACCGTTTCTAATCTTGGCGGGTTTGGGATTCGTTCATTCCATGCAATTATTAATGTTCCTGAGGCAATGATCCTTGCAGTCGGTGAGATTTATTCGCAGCTTCAGCTTGCGGAGAACGGCATTGTCACCGCAGAGAAAATCAATCTTAGCCTCTCGATGGATCATCGTCTCGCCGATGGACTTTCAGGCGCACTGTATCTCAAGTCCTTAAAGACCATTCTAGAAAATCCTGAGGCTCTTTTTCAGGACTGAAATGGCCACATCGGGGAATCCGATGAAATAAAACTAAATTGAAGGGGTGTACAAATGAAAAGACTACTAACTATCTTGATGGTCATGGTGATGCTGGTCACGATTTTGACTGGCTGTACGCAAACCGAAGAACCCAAAGTAGAAGCCGGACCCAAAGTAGAAGCAGGCAAAGAAGCCGAAGCCGCGACCCTGAAGGTCGGTTACCTGTGCAATAACGAGGAAGCCGAATACCACTACAAAGTGCTCAATGGCTGCAAAGAAAAATTTACCGCAGCGGGTTATGAGTTTAACTATGCCGTTACCGGTGGTGACGCGGCTGAAGCCCGTGCTGCATATGACAGCTTTAAGAGCAAGGGTGTCAACGTTATCATTGACTTCACATGCTCCGCAACCTCTGCAGCGGCGTTATCTGATATGTGTGAGGCTGATGGTATCTATTACATCGCAGTTGATGTCTTCTTCGATAATTTGGAATCTAACAAGTTCACCACCTCTTTTGGTGTCAACAACGACTTGATCGGTGAGTTCGGCGGCGAGAATGTTGTTGCATGGCTGAAAGAGAATGGCTATGACAAGGTTGACTACATCCTGGAGACCAATAAATCTTCCTTCGGTGAGGCTGTTCGTGCTCGTACCAAGGGTGTTGTAGATGCGGTTCTGGCTGGCGATTTCGGTCTTACCGAGGACAACGTGTACTACATGGACATCACCAGCGGTGACCAGACCGAGAACAAGCAGCTTATTCAGGACCATTTGACCTCTATTGCGGATCAGCATGAGACGATTCTCCTCCTCGTGTGCTCCACCGACTGGCAGGCTGCGTCTATTGCAGCAATCGAGTCTGCAAACCTGCAGGATAAGGTTCTTATGTTCGAAAATGACGGTGCAGAAACCACTAAGGAAATGCTGAAGAAAGTAGCTGCCGGTGAGTATGACAAATGCCCTCTCAAGGGTGAGGTTGCATTCTTCCCCGAGAAGTATGCTGAGATGCTTCTGCCTATTGCAGAGAAGCTGATTGCCGGCGAGACTGTGGAGAAGTACAACTACACTCTCAAGGGCTGGCTGACTGCTGAAACTATTAACGAAGTTTATCCCGACTAAAACCGTTTGTTGGCTAACGGCTGCGATTTCTAGAAAATTGAGTTGGCGGGATATTTTCCCGCCAACTTAATAGAAATCGTGATGGCGGTAGGAAAAATGCTACAACTGCCGTATGGAGCAATTTGCACTTGAAGATTGGAAATAAATTTTCCTGCGCACGATTATGCTTTGTCCCGAGATTATGGCAAGGAGTCAGATTATGAGCAGTACAAAATCTAGTAGCATTAACAAATTTAAGAGTTTTATAAAAGCCAACACCTCGGAATTTAGCATCTTTCTGCTGTTAATTGTTTTGATAGTCGTTGGCACTCTTGTTTCTCCCTATTTTTTGGAGAAGCATAATTTGAACGGTATCAGTGTTAAGTTCTCGTACTATGGTGTTGCCGCCGCCGGTTGCATGATGGTCATGATTCTTGGCGGCATTGATATCTCGCAGATGTGTGTGCTTGGCGTTAGTGTTATGCTTTGCGGGGTTATGGATCGGGCGGGTTTTTCGGCAGTTGTCATCATTCTTCTGTGTCTGTTGTACGGATTTGCTGCTGGATCTATCAATGGTGTATTGGTGGCAAAACTTAAAGTTATGCCCATGATAGCTACTATAGGAACATCCTTTGCGTGGCGATCCGTGGCCTATCTTATTAGTCCTACGCCAATCAGCATAGGCAACAAAGTGTTTAAGACTATAGGCTATGGCAAATTTTGGGGTATCCCAATCTTACTATGGATATTCTTTGTGGTACTTTTGCTGATCGGGTTTGTTTCAAGCCTAACGCCCTTCGGAAGAAAGGTTCATGTAGCAGGCTCCAATGCAAGCACGTCATATCTTTCGGGTATAAATGTTGTTCGCACAAAAATGATTGCCTACATGATATCTGGCGGTACTGCCGCTCTGGCAGGTATTATCTGGGGAGCACAGCTCAGCTCCGCTTATCCAGACGCTGGTGTTGGATATGACCTGCTACCAATTGCCTCCTGCGTGATCGGCGGCGTTTCACTTGAGGGTGGTAAGGGCTCTCTCATCGGTGTGCTGTTGGGTGTGCTTGTGATGGTGGTGCTGCAAAACATTATGACCCTCTTGAGTGTGGGCCAGTATTACCAGCTTCTGTGTCAGGGCATTGTCCTTATATTGAGTCTGGTGATTCGCGGTGTTGTCAACAAGCGAAACCTCCGGGCTTGAATTCTATCGTGGAAAGCGAGATGAATGACATGAAAGAAACAATACTTGAAATGAAACAGATCAGCAAGGCTTTTCCTGGTGTTAAAGCCTTGGACAATGTAAGCTTGACACTAAAAAAAGGTGAAGTGCTTGCGTTGATTGGTGAAAACGGCGCAGGCAAATCTACGTTGATGAAGATCTTGTCCGGTGCATATAAGCAGGATTCTGGAACGGTTGTCTTTAAAGGGCAGGAACTAAAAGATTATACCCCGGCTCAGGCGATTCAAATGGGAATTTCCATTATATATCAGGAATTGAATGATCTTCCTGAGCTTACCATAGCTGCGAATATTTTTACTGGGAACCTGCCCAAAAAGAGAATGTTCATAGATTATAAGCAGCTTAAACTTGATAGCCTTAATGCACAGAAAATGGTTGGCCTAGGCGAGATACATCCCTTTGAAAATGTCGGTGAACTCAAGGTAGCACAAAAACAGCTCATAGAGATCGCACGCTCTTTTGTGAGAAAAGCAGACATCATCATAATGGATGAGCCTACCGCAACATTGACAAATGCGGAAATTGATGTGCTGTATGGCATTATAAGAAACTTTACCTCTCAAGGCGGCTCTGTCATTATAATTACGCATAAACTTGAAGAGGTTTTTGAAATAGCTGATGAGGCGATGGTTCTCAGAGATGGTCATAATGTGGATTCCTGGAAAATCTCTGAAGTTACCAAAGATCAGCTGATTCAAGCAATGGTCGGAAGAGAACTGAATCGAGACAGTTTTAGTGTATCCTGTGATATTGGTGAGGTAGCCCTTAGCGTCAGAAACCTGTCTACTGACTTTCTGAAAGACATTTCTTTTGATCTTCGCAAGGGTGAAGTGCTGGGGCTTTATGGTTTGGTGGGCTCTGGCTGTGACGTACTTACGCGCTGTGTTTACGGTGCAGAAAAATTTATTTCAGGAACCATTGTACTGCCCGGATCTAAAACACCCATAACCAAGGTAACTCCAGGGAAAAGCCTGAGATCTGGTGTTGCATTTATCCCCAGTGAAAGAAAAATGGAAGGACTGTTGCTTGATCAGTCTGTCAGAATTAATACCACACTGTCTTCCATAAGCGATTTTGTAAAACACGCAGTGATTTCGTTAAGTAAGGAAAAAGATAACACAAAACAGTGGGCAAAGGCGCTCTCACTAAAGACTCCTACTATTGAGACTGAAGTAAACACACTATCAGGTGGTAATCAGCAGAAGGTAGTTTTTGCAAAGGTCTTAAATACAAATCCAAAAGTACTGATCCTCAACGAGCCTACCCGTGGTATTGATGTTGGAGCAAAAGCTGAAATATACCATATCATTGAGGACTTCTGTAAAAAAGGAGTTGCAATATTGCTGGTTTCCTCGGAAATGCCTGAGACCATGCTCCTGTCCGACCGTATCCTCACCTTCTGTGAAGGCAAGATTACTGGTGAATTTACTCGAGGAAATTATACGCAGTACGATATTCTACAGGCAGCTATTGGAGGTGAGGCAAGGTGAAAAACTCAAATGTAATAAGATTTGTTAAATCGAATTTGGCCGAGATAGGCGTTTTTGCGCTCTTGGTGGTGTTGTTTATAGGCACTGCTCTGACATCAGACATATTCCTTACGTATCAGAACATATCTAGTATTTGCTCGGGTCTTTCATACTACGGTGTCATCGTTGCCGGAGCAGGTATCGTTATGATAATGGGTGGACTGGACCTTTCTCAGATGTCAGTAATGGCAATCGGTGTCGTTGTGGGTGGACAGATTCTTCTGTCGGAGATTCCTGGTGCTCCCGTGATCGCAATTCTGGCTCAGATCATAATTGGTGCAGTCTGCGGCGTACTAAATGGCGTGATTGTTTCCTATGCAAAAATCCCTCCAATGATTACTACCATTGGTACCCAGTATATTTTTCGAGCATTGGCCTTTATTTTAGTAGGCAGTCAGAGTTTCTGGATCGACAACAAGATCTATAAGGTGATAGGCTTTAGTTCATATGCAGGCATCCCTATTCTTCTGTGGGTAATGCTATTTGTGTTTGTGATCGTCTGGGGAATTATGAAGTATACCCAATTCGGTCAGAATGTGTATGCGATAGGTTCCAATGAGCAGGCTGCAAAACTGTCTGGTATCAATGTTATCAAGACTAAACTTACGGCATATACACTAAGCGGCGCACTTGCTGGTCTGTCTGGTGTTCTCTGGATGGCGCAGCTCAGTGCCTCTAAGCCCTCTGCCGGTCAGGGTCAGGAAATGATTCCGTTGGCGGCTGTTGTTATCGGTGGCGTTTCGCTGAATGGCGGTAAAGGATCCGTGCCTGGAGTTCTGTTTGGCATAATGCTTCTGATGCTTCTCGCGAATACTATGACCTTGCTGCATTTGAGTACGTATTTGCAACAGTTGTGTCAGGGACTTATTCTGATAATTGCTGTTATTGCCGGCACTAAGCGGGGGAGCAGACAGCTCGACATATAAAACTTATAAATGTACAAGCTGCAGCTTACACGACTGCGGAAGTATTTAGGGAGGATTTTAGCATGGATAATAACAGGGAAACCGTTATAATCGGCGGGGGTCCTGCGGGATATGTAGCCGCCATAAGAGCAGCACAGCTTGGAGGAAGCGTTACGTTGGTGGAAAAAGACGAATTGGGTGGTACCTGTCTTAATCGAGGCTGTATCCCCTCTAAAGCTTTGCTGCATTCTGCTGAACTGTATGATAATGCCGTTAATGCCAGAGACTGCGGCGTGATTTGTCCAGATGCCTCTATTGATTGGCAGAAGGTCCAGCGCAGGAGAGCCGATGTGGTGTCAAAACTCATTGGGGGCGTTCGCGGTCTTATGAAAGCGAACAAAATTCGGGTTATACAGGGGACGGCTACATTTGTGGGAGAAAAAGAGATCTCCGTGGATGACCAGATCATAAAGGCGGATAAAATTATTATTGCTTCAGGAAGTAAGCCTGTTGTTCCTCGTATCCCCGGGACTGCGGAAAGTGCAGCATGTATTGATTCAACGGCTTGTCTAGAGTTGGATCACATTCCAGAAAGTCTGCTGGTCGTTGGTGGTGGAGTCATTGGAGTTGAATTGGGCTACGCTTATTCGAGTTTTGGTGCTAAGGTTATAATTCTGGAAAAAATGCCGGTTATCCTTTCGGGGATGGATGGAGAATTGACGGCACTGTTATCAACGCAGCTAAAAAATAAGGGAATTGATATTTATACCGATTGTCAGGTCATGTCTGTTGAAGACTGTGCTGGTGGGGCCATTGTTCATGCAAGATATACAGGAAAAGAGATGGATTTTCAGGCGGAAAAAGTTTTGCTTTGCGTTGGCCGTAAGCCGGAAGTTTCACAGCTGGGACTTGAAAATGCTGGGATAGTCGTCGAGAATGGCTATATTAAGACATCTGAGGATCTACAAACCAATGTGCCCGGAGTATATGCTGCCGGCGATTGTACTGGAAAATCTATGTTGGCCCATGCCGCAATGGCTATGGGCGAGATCGCTGCGGATAATGCCGCGGGTGATAACAGGAAGTATGATGGTGCTATTATCCCATCCTGCTGCTATGTAGGACCGGAATTTGCTGGTGTGGGCCTAACTGAAGAAAAAGCTTTGGAACAGGAGTTGGATTACAGAGTGGGCCGATTCCCGACGGCCGCTAATGGCCGAAGTCTTGTGGGTGGTCATACTGATGGAATGGTAAAAGTAATCGTAAGCAATAGCTATGACGAGCTTTTAGGGGTTCACATTCTTGCGCCTAATGCAGCGGAACTTATCGAGCAGGCTGGGCTGGCCATGCGAATGGAGCTCACCGCAGCGGAATTTGTCGATAATATAACCTGCCACCCCTCTGTCTCTGAGGCACTGAGGGAAGCTGTAATGGCGGCGGATAAGAAAGCCATTCATATTGTTAACCGTTGAATTAATGATGGATAGGCAGGCTTATAAATTGGACCGAGAAGCCGGATGGCGCATGGAAAAACGAAAAGTCTGTTATGCAAAGGGTCTTGAATACCCCTACTGGGCAAATCCCTTGTATTACAGGCTTTTTTAATATGCAAAATAAAAAAATTTACTGAGGCATTGGGGAGTGTCCCAAATTCCGTGCAAACGGTATTTCCCAATAAATCCTGACCATACTAGAACAGCTTTTTCTATCCGGGAGGACAGGGCAACGCAGAGGTGCGACCCGAGCGCCGGAAAAGGTTTGCGGGAGACGGACGGCTGAACGGCGCGTCCGTTTCGTCTGTCTCCTGGAGACCCAAAGCGCTAAACCTTGGGGGATCGGGGGCAGAGCCCCCGCCATCAGGAAACCTTCTGACATTCGAATCTGTCCTCAAAGAAAACCATCAGCTGCCCTACTATAATGCCCCAGTCCCTGACCGGCATAGTCCATTTTCTCAAGATTTCCTGGATCGACAAGTAGACCGATTTTTTGACCGCTTCGTCGGTCGGATAGATGGTCTTGGTTTTTGTGAACTTCCGGAGCATCCGATGAAATTCTTCGACTGCATTACATGCAGAGCGATCGACCAAGGGGTTTCCATTGCTGTTGAGGACACCGGAGAAGGCATCCATAACGATAAGAAAGCGATCATCTTCGATCGATTCAGCCAGGTGGATATCAAGATGACGCGTGCGAGCGAGGGCACGGGCATAGGCCTGGCACTGACGAGGTTGCAGAAGATTCACATAACGAACTACAAACACAAGTCAAGAAGAAGGAATATAGTCATAGTCATGGAGCTTTGAAGAAAATGCGAGCAAAGAATAGCCAGCGGAGAAGAAAAAAAGCGCATCCCGGAAAATACATGTAAGCAAAAAATAGATTCCCATACTTCCACTAATAAGATAATGGGCTCTCTCTACCATTGTGTAGGGGAAGTCCAATTTCGTATTATCAGATTCACTGCTCTTCAGAGCATGGGAATGAACTGCATGTTATTAACAACTGCTCTGCTCTCACATCTGAATACAATCCAGTCCCAGTGAAGAGGAATTCATTCTGTACCGCTGATTCCTTGAGCGAGCCTTATTCTTAGTTATGATTCATTTATGCAGCTTTTGTTGCCAAATGTTATATTATTTTCTATAATAATTGTAGTGCTGTAATGATTTCGGAGAAAGTGCCAAAGTTAGCGTTTCGATTAGGTCACCATCACCTATATGTTGTATATAATGAGATTTCCCTTTTTTGATGTCGGAAATCTATAGTTGTAATAGCTTTTGGTAAATCGTGTAATTGATGGAGGTTCCTGAAATGCGAGACGTTTTGTGGCCACACCAAATTGCTGCTATTGAAAAATCTGAACTATATATTTCAGACTTCCGAAACGAGGTGACTTCGAAATCCTCTCTTATTCAAATCCCGACAGGTGGAGGTAAATCAGGAATAATAGCGATTTTAGCAAGATGCATTCCTAATGTCGGCTTCACAATTGTGTTGACACCAAGAATATCTCTTAGAGATCAGCTTTTTGAGGATATTAATGGAAGATTTTTTAATCATATTGGGTTTTCAACAAAGAATTTATCGAAGAAAATTATTAATGTAACAGATGGTAGAGAATTAACTTTAAATGAGCCTTTGGATGACTTAGTTATTGTTATGACTTTTCAGATGCTAACAAGTCTTTTTACTAATAAATCGTTTTTTTCAATCTTAACTAGTAATATAAGTTTACTTTTAGTTGATGAAGGTCATTATGAGCCGGCGAAAGAGTGGAGCAGAATAACGCGTTTTTTTAACGCACCTAAGATTATTTTTACAGCGACCCCTTATCGAAATGACTTTAAGGTTTTTGATATCGATAAAGAGTATTGTACAATAGTTTCTTTAGATGAGGCTCAAAAGGATGGATATATTCGCAAAGTTTCATTCGTACCTAGATCCTCAGATGTGCTGGCTAGCCCTCAAGAATTCATTGATGATATAATTAACTTTTATGACTCAAACTTTCCCAATCCTGGTGAGGTCCCACCTAGAGTAATTATTAGGTGCGATGATAGTTCATCTATCCGGCATTTAGCACAAATTCTTAGGATGAGAAATAAGACAGTAGTAGGAATCCATGAAACATTTACGGATGGAGATGAAGACTGGGAGAAAAAAAGTGTTCCAAATCCAGAAGATGAGAATGCTGTTTATTGGATTCATCAGTTCAAATTGCTTGAAGGTATTGATGATGCACGCTTTCAGGTTCTCGCTTTCTATGAAAAAATTAACAATACTAGATCACTAGTTCAGCAAATTGGACGGATAATTCGTAATCCTCATAAGATTCCTAATGCAGAAGGGTTCGTCCTTGAACATTGGAACGGATACCATCTTAGTATGTGGAACGGCTTCCTAAATTACGATAAACTATTGGCTAATAACGCTCATGATAACTTCGAACTATCCACTGGTTTGGGTATTTTACCAAACTTTATTCAATATCAACCTAAAATATCTTATGTTGATGGCAGATTCCGTTCTAGCTTTATTTTCGATCATATCAATCCGGATTATGATATTCAATTACCCCTCAGAACTAATATTATGCAAAAACTACCTGCTTTTAAGATGGATAAATTTATCAAAGCCATCGAGGATGAATATATTGATAGCGACTGTGTTTATAACATTTACGATAACGCTTTAAGTAGCGTTAAGACTATTCTATCAGTAAAAAGCAGTTGCTCTTCATACTTGGTTAATCATGCATTTGTTGAAGCAGATCTGCATTTACTAGTGATATATGAATTGAACGATTACCTTTTTATTTATGATAGCAAGAACCAAAGTTTCGTTGGCAAAGAGGATCATGGTATAGGTGCGGCGGTTGATGTCGGAATAATTAAGAAATTATTCTCAGATGATTCTGGTACAAAAATAACGTCAGTTGCACTGAATAATTCCAACTTGGGGACATCAGTAGTTAGATCAAGAACATTGACGGCTGTATCTATTGAGGCCACTATACCTGGTTTTGACGATTATGCACAAATATGTACAACAGCAGAAGGCTATGCAAAAGATGAAGCTTCAAGTTTTTTGCAATCGGGAACTGTTCGTCGTTATGTAGGATTTAGTCGAGGAAGAGTTACTCAAAGCAGTAGCGGTTTCAGACCCTTACCCCAATACATCGATTGGATTCAAAAGCTTCAGGAAGTATTCGAATCCAAAAGAGAACCACTTAAGGTGTTATCGAGATATGCACTTGAGAGGAAGGTGCCGGATCGCCCTCAACCACGAAGTATTTTACTTGACATTGATAATATTGCAGATGTATATGCATTGGTAAGTGACCCTGAACAAAGCTTAGTCATTGAAGATACTTGCATTGATGTAATAGGAGATTCATTCGTTGTCGAATCAAATAAGCTAAATTTTACGGTAAGAATTAAATATGAAAATTGCAAATATCGTCTTGACTGCCCGGAGATGGAAAACTTATTTTTTTCTAGAAATAAAGATTATCCTGGCAATCCAATTAAATACTATAATCAAACCCAATCATTTCGAGTGCTACCAGATGACCATGCTGCTATATATGTAAGAGGGCAGTTTTATAATCCTGCATTTAAGATCGGGAAACACTTTAATTCAGCAAAGTACGATTTGGGTTATTGCTTCTTAACAGACAATTATTTGGGTAGATGCAAATCAGAGAAAGGATCGAAATCATTCTATGACTTGCATGACGATAGGTGGGACCCCTCTTCGCTTTTTGGGTTTATATCTGAACTAGGGGCAACAACTACGATCTCTAGTTACTTTGGGAATCCGGACATTATTGTATGTGATGATGTTGGAACTGAAGTGGCTGACTTTATTTTATGTGATTCTTCTGTGCCTAAAGTTGTTTTAATACATGCAAAGGCTAGTGCTACGCGGCATAAATGTTCTGCTAGTAATTTACACGAAGTATGTAGTCAAGCTGTGAAAAATTTAGGCTACCTTGCGATGTACAATGATAGTATACCCGATAAAATCAAATCTTGGGGTACTCCATGGAAAGCAAAGGTCAGTGATGGTGAGGGCTTAGTTAAAAACCGAATTGTTAGGAGTAGCCTCGGATATAGTGCAATGCAATTGTGGCAGCATATGCATGAATGTATAAACAATCCTCACTGCGAGAAAGAAGTGTGGTTAGTGCTTGGTAACATTTTATCTAAGAGTGAATTTGAGCGGGAACTAAAAAAAGTCAAGCCAAGACCGCATGTAATTCAGGCAGCGTACTTACTGCATGCAACTATGACCGATATCGCCTCTGTTGGCGCGAAAATGAGAATTATCTGTGATTCCTAGAAAAGAAATAAAGTGACCCATGCCAACCACATTTGATGATTATGAGCTATTTGGGCTCTCTATTAGTAGGTAGGGGGAGCCCAATTTCATATTATTTCGAACTCTGCCCTTCGGGGTAAGGAATTGAACTGTGTGTTATTAACAAATCCATTGATCCCTGCCGCGTCGATGACATAGCCTTTATAGTGCTATATAACGAGCCGTCGCATCGGAAATTGGTGCGACGGCTTGCTTGATTAGAACACTTATTTCGTCAGCGAGAACAACCTATGCCTAGATCGTGGTGTCGGTTCCTCCTGAGTGGTGGCGATGGGCGTGCCGGTCTCCCAGGCCAGCGTGTGGCGGTACAGCAGCATCATTTGCGTGGCGGCCAGGCCGGGGAACAACACGAAGAGCCCCGCGCCGGTCAGCGCGCACAGTATCAGCGCCGTCAGCAGCGCCAAGGCGCTCAGCACGCAGGCCGGCAGATAGCGCAGCGTCGTCACCACCGCCCGGCGTACCACGTCGCCCAGGGGCAATTCCGGGTTGCAGGCCAGTATGGGGTAGCGGTACAAGGCGCTCAAGCTCAGCAGCAGTTGCAGCAGGAAGTAGGCGCAATAGATTGCGCGCATGGCAGTGGGTGTGTCGGCCTTGGTCATTAGGCCCAGGCACAGCACGCCCAGCACCGCCAGCAGCAGGTCCATCATGCCCATGGCCATGGCCTTGAGGGCCCAGGGGCGGCTGCTGCGAGCCTGGGCCAGCGTGGCGAACTTGTCCTCATCCAGCGCACCGCGAGCCATCTGAAGCGTCAGGCACACCCCATAGCCACCAGTGATCACCGGCAGTGCCAGCAGCAGCGCCACCAGGCTGCGGTGCAGCACCCGGTGAGGCGTCTTGATACAGTGACCAAGCCAGGCCCGCATGGTCAGTATGTAGATGTCTATCATGGCTCACCCCTTCAGGCCCGTCAGCGAGATACCCTGCACGATGCGTTTCTGTGCCAGTAGATACGCGAGGATGACGGGGATGGTGGATACCGTCAGCATGACCATAATGTTGTTCCACGTGGCGGCGGAGCCCCATTGGGCGGAATAAATGCGAATCATGATCGTCCACTTCTCGTCGTTCTGCAGCAGCATCATGGGGAACAGGAAGTCGTTGTATACGGCCATGAACGTATTGAGCATGTTCACCGCAAACACCGGTAGTGACAGCGGCAGCACGATGTTCGTGAATATTCGCAGACTGCTAGCGCCATCGATACGGGCAGCTTCCATCAGCTCGTTGGGCAGACCATCGAAGAAGCCCTTGAACAGGAACAGCGTGTAGCCCCAGGCGCTGCAGGCCAGTATATAGGACCAGAAGTTGTTGATCAGACTGGTGTGTAGGATGGGCAGGTTGCTCATCATCAGGTATAGCGGGAACATCAACGCCTGGCCGCTGATCATCATCGTGCCCAGGAAGAACAGCAGAAGCTGGTTGCCCCCTTTGGGCTTCAGCTTGGAAAGCGAGAACGCGGCCATTGCCGACGTCGTTACCTGTATGGCCATAATGGCGCCGCACACGATGAATGTGTTGAGTATATTGTCCCACAGGTGATATTGCTGGAAGGTCTGCGGATATCCTGTCGTCAAGAAGTGTTCCGGGAACAGCGACGGAGGCAGCTTGATGATTTCCACGTCGCTTTTGAAGGAGTTCATAAACATCCAGTAATACGGGAATATCTGCAGCGGGACGCCCAGCGCGAGTATGGCAATGATGATGGCGTACAGCAGTTTGCCCTTGATTTTTATGGTTTCCGATTTGATCATGATCGACATCGGCGCTCACCTCAATCCTTTTCCCGCTGCAGGCGCATTTGTATCGCCGTGGCTATGAAGATGATGATAAACACGATGTTCGCCAGCGTGATGGCATAGCTATAATCCAGGTTGTTCAGCGCGCTCTTGTAGGCGAACAATATCATTGTTTCCGTGGAGCCGATGGGACCGCCGCCGGTCATCAGGAAGGGCAGGCCGGCTTCGTTGAAGCTGCCGATCACGTTGAGCACGAACATGACCTTGATGATGGGCATGATCTGCGGAACCATGACATGGCGGATGCGGGCGAAGAACCCCGCGCCTTCGATTACCGCGGCCTCGTAGTGCTCCTCGGGCACTTCCTGCACGGCGGCCAGATAGATCAGCATGTTCATGCCGCCGGCCACCAGCAGTCCGGGCAGATACAAGCACCAGATGACCAGCGCCGGGTCGTTCAGCCACATCTGCGCGGGCAGGTGCAGGGCAGTCAGCAGCGCGTTGGCCAGACCGTAGTCCGGCTGCCAGATGTATTTCCACAGCACCGCCGTGGCTATGCCCGGTGCGATGGCCGGCAAGAAATACAGTGTGCGGAACAGAGTCTTGCCCCGGCGCACCTCGTTTATGAGTATGGCCAACACCAACGGCGGCCAGAAGCTTAGCACCAGACCGGTCAGGAAGAACTTCACCGTGATCCACAAAGACTGGAAAAACTCGGGGTCCTGAAAGGCCCGGGCATAGTTGGCGAATCCCACGAATTTGCCGGGTAGGTGCACGATATCGATGTTGAAGAACGAAATGAAGAACCCCATCAGTATGGGGTAATATTTCGTCAGGCAATAGAAGATGATTGCGGGGATCAAAAACAGATATGGCGCAACCTGCTGTTTGCTCTTCTCCTTTATGGCGAGCTGCTTGCGGGAAGGCTTATGCGTCGTGATGCCGGTGGCGCTCATGGTCCACTCCTCTGGGTTGCCGTCCCGGGCACAGGCAAGGGGAGGGCAGCCAACATGTTGAGCTGATGTTGAGGGATGCTGCCGGCTGGCGCATCGCTGCGCCGGCCGGCGGCCTTGGTTCTTACGGTGAGGGAGAGAGGATTACTTCTTAAAGGAGGCAGGATACTTCGCGTACAGCTCGTCGGCGCATTTGTCCAGAATCTGCTTGACCTTATCACGGGAGATGTCCTTGGTCAGCAGGATCTCCTGCAGGGGCTTCACCAGCGCGTTCTTCAGGTCATTCCAGTTGCCGCAGTAGGGCTCTGGCTTGGCGCCTTTGGCCAACTCCAGTAACGAGGCCTTCAAACCATCGGGGATGGACTTCATGTAGCTATACTTCTTCTCGGTCAGACTCATGTTGACGCAGGGGTTGACATCATCGGCGCCGTTCTTGTCCTGAATCTCCCACATGGTGCTGTTGAACGCTTCGTCATAGGTCATGAAGGTGTATACATCGAAGGCAGCTCTGATCTCATCCTTGGTGGCCTTGGGGTTGAAGGTGACAACCTGGCCACCGGAGAAGCTGGGGATCGGAGTAGCGGGGTCCTTGACCGGGATGCCGATCTCGGCGAAGTCATCCAGCGTGGCATTGATCTTGGCCAGGTCGTCCTGGGTGAGCCAGTTGGGCATTGCCCAGGAGAACACTGCGCGGCCGGACTTGACGTCGTTGTTTACTGCGTTCCAGTCATGCAGTACGTCCTTTTGCGTCATCTTGTACTTCCATACCATCTCGTTCCAGAAGATGGCGGCATCCACGCCGGCATCCTCATTGAAGCCGATCTTGTAGGTGCCGTCGTCGTTCTTGCGGACCATCTCGCCGCCGGCGGACCACACCCAGGGGGTGAAGGGCCAAGCGCACCAGTCCATGCCCACGAGCTCATAACCGAAGCGCGGGACAGCGGGATCGGTGACCTTCTGACCAACGGCGGCGAACTCTTCCCATGTCTTGGGCAGCTTGGTCACGTCGCCGCCGCCGGCGGTCAGGGCCTTCTTGTTTACCAGCGTGCCCATCAGGTACGCGTCGTGGGGGATGGCGTACCACTTGCCGTCCTTGGTGGAGATGGCTTCATCAAAGGCTGTCCACACCACACCGGGTTGTTTCTTGAGGTCCCAGGTGTTAACAAGATCGGTGATCTCTGCGATGGTGCCGTTGCCGATACGGGTGGGGATGTCCACATAGGGGAACATCTTGGTGGCCGTGGGGGCCGTACCGGCCATTAGCGCCTTGTCATACTGCTGGCGATAATCGACACCGGGGGCCAGCGACTGCCAGTCGATCTGGATGTTGGGGTACTTCGCGGTCACCAGTTCCACGGACTTGTTGTAGATCTCGACGTCCACGGGCTTACCGTCGGAGTTGGGCTTATCCCACAGCATGATCTTCACCGGCTCGGCGGCGGCGGCGGTGGGTTCGGTAGCAGCCTCGGTGGCCTTATCCGGGGTGGGTGTGGCGGCAGCCTCGGTGGTGGCGGCCACGGTGGAGGCAGGGCCAGAGCTGATGGTGGGCGCCGTTGTTGTACAGGCGGCCAGCGGCAGCAGCATCAGCGCCGCAACGACCAGAAAGGTAATCCGGGTCAGGGCCTTTTTCATGGTTGACCTCCTTTTTGTATAACATGGGGATGAAATTAGGATATCACTTGTGCAAATGGACGAAAACATGACAAAGCAAATATGTAGCCTGTGGAAAATTCATTAATTTCTTAATGATTCCACGTCACAATGGCAGCGGAACCTAGACAAATCAACGATGAGCCGGGACGGATCATGGTCAATGCGCGTTATTTGCGAAATTGTGAGGGTGTAACACCCATATACTCTTTGAACACCCGGCGGAAATAATCATGGTCCCGGTAACCTACCATCTCGCTGACCTCATAGACCAGGTATTTGCCGCTCGCCAGCAGGTCTGCGGCCTTCTGCATGCGGTATTGTGCCAGATAATCAAGAAAGCTGCGGCCCATGTGCTTACAGAAGATGGTGCCCAGATAGTTGGGGGTCAGATACACCTGTCGGGCTAGGTCCTGCAGTGTCAGGTCCTTGTCGTAGTCATGGCGGATGGCTTCGAGAACCTGTTCGATGATGCGGGCGGTACGCGGGTCCCCGTGGCTGCTCACCGCCGCCTGAGCCCGCAGGAAAGCGGTGCGCAGGTGCATCTCCAGTTCCGACAACGTTTGCGCGCTCGGCAGCTCCGGGGTCGGGACCTCGGGCGGTTCCTCCAGAAAGTGAGCGGTTTGCGTCAGCATGCGGTCCATCTCGGCCAGCATATCGGCGGCGGTGGCACGGGCCTGGGCCATGTTCAGCCGCGGTTCAGCCTGCAAATCTGCTAGGAACAGGTTCAGGCAAGCGCTCAGCTTCTCCGGCGAGCGTGAGTGCAGCGCCTCCTGCAGCTGTGCTTTGGGCCAGCTCGGAGTGGTAACGCCGGTGTTCGACGGGTTGTGCAGAAGTACGCAGCCTGCGCCGTGGGCCCTGAGGCACTCCAGGGATTGCAGGTATGAAGTGTGTATTTGCTGCACCGTGGCCACGACGCTGCCCAGGCCAACAGTCAGGCCGATGCCGTGGGCGGCCTGCAGCTTGCGCACCAGCGCCTCCAACCGCGCGGCCATTGCCTCGTCCTGGGGTAGCTGCTGGCACAGCAGCAGTGTGGCGCGGCGCTCCCGGAAGCCCAGAAAGCTGCGCTGCACGCCCAGAGCCTCGCACATCGCCGTCTCCAGGGAGAACTTTGTAAAGCGCCGCTCGTCCTCGTCGTGCTCCGCCTGGAAGCGGCTGTAGTCGCCGATCTCCACGCTGAGCACCCGGTAGCCTTCGCCGCCCAGGTCCAGGTTCAATAGCTTCGAGCGGGACTCGTACTCCGCGGCGCTCTGTATTGCCCCCTCGAAGAGCTCCTCCATGAACCGCTGTGTGAGCACCGGCAGACTTTCCAACAACTGCTGCTTCATGCGCTGTTCCTGCTCGTGCTGGCGGTGCTCGGTCTCGCAGGCTGTCACCGCCCGGTGCAGCACTTCGGTAATCTCTCGGGGCATCACGGGTTTCAGAATAAAATCCATGACTCCGTACTTGATGGCCTCCCGGGCGTACTCGAACTCGCCGTGGCCGGTCAGTATGATGTACTTGCAGCCCAGTCCCTCGGCGCTCAGCGTACGGATCATCTCCAGGCCATCCATGATGGGCATGCTGATGTCGGTCAGCACGATGTCCGGACGCATCCGGCGGATCTTGCTCAGGCCTTCCTCGCCGTTGGTGGCGACATCCAGCACTTCTAGGTTCAGCTCGCTCCAGTTGATGAACTTGCGCAGCCCTTCGATTAGGTACTCGTGGTCGTCTACGATCATTAATCTGTACATTAGCACCTCCGAGAAATCAGGCCGATAATTCATTGGCAGCCCTGCACAAGGGCAGTGTGACGCGGACCAGCGTGCCGCCTTGCGGCACTGCAAGGAAGCTCAGACCGTAATCGGGGCCGCAGAGGAATTCGATGCGCTCGTGGACGTTCCTGACACCAATCCCGAGGATCCGCTGACCGCCTCGAGTCAGGCTCTCCAGCGTGGCGGCATCCATACCGCGGCCGTTGTCCTGCACCTCCATCAGCAGCTTGCCCTCCTGTAGGTGGCAGCGCAGCATGATCAGACCGCCCTCCTTCTTGTGGTGAAAGCCGTGCTTGACGGCATTCTCCACCAGCGGCTGCAGTATGAGCTTGGGGATGAACAGGCCCAGGGCGCCCTCCTCCGCCTCACAGTGGAAGTCGAAGGTGCTGCCGAAGCAGCGGCGCTGTATCTCCATGAAGTAGCAGGCCTGCTCGATTTCGTCGCTCACGGTGCATACGACCTCGCCGTTGTTCAGGCTCAACCGGTAGAACTTGGAGAGCATGGAAACTTCCTCGCTGATTTCTGGCACGCCGTTTTCCAACGCGCTCCAGCTGATGGCGTCCAGCGAGTTGTACAGAAAGTGGGGGTTGATTTGGGCTTGCAGCATCTTCAGATCGCTCTTGCGGCGCTGTAGGTTGGCAGTCTCGATATCTTGCAAGGATTGCTCCAGCCGTTCCATCATCGTGTTATAGCTGGAAAACAGCGTGCCGATCTCGTTGGTGAAGTCGGTGGCCGCACGCTGCCCAGCGTAGGCCTGGAAGTGTGACATGCGGCTGGCCAGATGGATGAGCGGCCGGGTAATGTAGCCCGATAGCCAGATGGACAGCGTCATGGCCAGCAACAGCGACGCCAGTATAATGAGGATGGGTATCATCTGCAGCCTCTCCAGCCCCAGGTACAGCTCGCCCACCGGAATGAGCTCCACAACACGCCAGCCCTGGGCGTTGGGGACCGAGCAGATCATCAACGAGTCCACGCCCTGATAGCGCATGCGCAGATAACTGCCGGCGTTGCGCTGTAGTATCGTGCTCAGGTTGACGCCCGGCGGCCCGTTGACGCCGGCGTTGTCGTGGGAGGCGATGATGACGCCCTTGTTGTTGATCAGCATCACCTGGGAATGGCGTGTGGCTTTGTTACGGTCCAGATTGTTGAAAAGATCCAACGTGCTGATGTCCACAATCAAATAGCCCATATCACGCCGGAGTTCCTGTATGCGGAAGATCGCCGATATCATATAGTTGGGCACATCGCGGCCTGCAGGGATATCGACGCCCAGGCGGGTGCGGGTGAGCAGTTGCGGCTCCAGCAGTATTGAGTCTACGCCCTGTATCTTTTGAAACCACTCTGTATTCTCTATTTCTTCCAGTGGATAGACGCCGTTCTTGCCGGTGGATTGGGTCTGCTGCCCGGCTAACACCACACTGACGTTGAAGATGTGGGGTTTGTCCCGCAGGTAGGAATCTATGATGCCTCGTATATTGCTCTCGGCGTCCAGCTGCCCCAAGGCATCTTTGCCGGCAAAGCCGCGAGCGTTCATTTTCAGGTCCACATCATTGCGCAGATACAGCCCCAGGTCCACCGCCGAGGCCATGATGCCGTCCACCTGTTGATTGATCTCGTTGGCCATACTGAAGGCATTTCGGTTGATCTGGTCCACAGTCATCTCGTTGGACAGGGTATAAAAGGTGGCGCCGGCGATGGAGGTGATCAGGAAGATCACCAGCACATAGGAGAAAAAGAACAGGCTGCGCACGGGCAGGCGCTGGATAAATCGGGTTCTTTTGTTCATATCCCCTCCATGAAAAGAAAGGGTATATCGATATGGGATTATCTAAATTATATGGTTGGATGGGGAAACACGCAAGATGGATGTGCACTCTGTCTCGAGGAAGCAAGGTTTTACCCCATGAGTGGTGTTTATGCGCTGTCGAGCCGCCTGGGAACTGACTATAATCAAACCGCGAAGAGTTCTAGGAAATCGAGGAGGAACCGGTATGTCCGTGCATCGCCTGTGCTCGGCCAAAGGATGCGCCATATCACACTAACAGGAGGGCCGCGGTAACTTCGTATTATTGTAGACGCTTGCTCTTAGGGAAAGATATGGAGCTTCGTGTTATGAATAGTGAGTTATCCGAGGTTAGGCAAAGAAAAAGCATATCTGCCCGAAAGAACTTCTGTGCTTGTTTATTGGCTTCATTTGCCTAACGTTGGATAGCTGCCATTGAACGAAACTGCAAGGTGAAATAGTGGCTATGGGGATTGAATCTTTTCTCCATATAAAGGGGGTTAACTGAGTGCATTATAACACAAATAGTATGGGCCTTTCAACCAATCCATAGCCACTGCCGCAGCAGTTTAGTTCTATTAACAAACAAAGAAAAATTCGACGGGTTCTTCTGCGGTTTATGACTTATTGCAATTATAATGCGGTGTAAATTGCACATAGCAATGATATCCGCTTAAAGCCCTCGCGATTCTTGGTGTTAACTGCCCAATATAATCTTGTCAGGGTGTTTTTCTGCGGCGGGTTCATGGACAAACTCACCTATGTGCGTGTACGCAAAGCATCATGACAGCGTTTTCACGGTCGATGTGTAACAAAGGCTGTGTATTCTCGCCGGATATGCGTGATTTTTCTGGAGTTCCCATGAATATTCTTAAGAGATTGCCGTAATTTGCCGACGAAAACGCGGTTTGCCAAGAACCATGTCAAATCTTACGCCAACCCGCGCCTGCGGCACAATGAATCAGGCTGTTTGGGAGGTAAAAGGATGGTGCCTCATTACGCCACCGCCCCCCGAGGCGCCACTAGGATTGTGAGAGAGAAGGGGAACAAGTAAGCGAAAACAAACGCGGACAGCCTAAAATCTGTCCGTGTATGTTTTTGTCTAAGTAAACCACCGGCTCTGCCGGTGGATCAAAAGCTTTAGCTATGGAGAAAAAAGCCCTCCAATTGGTAGAATGATGCAGGTTCGCCAACCGTATCAAACACAAAGGGAGGGCATCCAAAATGGACACAAACAGCTTAGCACACACAAAATGGAACTGCAAATACCACATAGTATTTGCACCAAAGTACCGCCGGCAAGTGATATTGGACAGATCAAGAAGGACATAGGTCAGATGCTAAGGAAACTATGTGAACAGAAGGGGATAGAAATCATAGAAGCAGAGGCATGCCCGGATCACATACATATGTTGGTGAGTATTCCGCCGAAAATGAGTGTGTCATACGTGATCGGATATCTGAAAGGTAAGAGCTCGTTGATGATATTTGACCGGCACGCGAGTTTGAAATACAAGTACGGGAATCGACATTTCTGGTGCCGGGGTTACTACGTGGATACGGTCGGGCGGAATCGCAAGGCAATAGAGGAATACATCCGTAACCAGCTCCAGGAAGACATCATGAGTGAGCAGATGAGCTTGAAGGAGTACCTGGACCCGTTCACGGGTGAGCAAGTAAAAGGTGGCAAAAAATAGGCCGCCCCTTTAGGGGCAGCCCGTGAAGGATAAGCGGTTGACGAACTTTCAGCGCATCTTTAGATGCGTGCTGGTAGCAGGCCCTTCTAGGGCCTAATCAGGCCACCGGCTAAGCCGGTGGTCATGACTATTAGGAACTATCAGATAACTTTAGTACCACAGTGCTCACAGAACTTGGCGGAGACGGTCAAAGGCTGGCCACACATGCTACAGTAAACATGCGGCGTAGCGTTCGTAGATTTCCCCGTTGTCACCGTCGCATCATGACCCGTATTTTCGGAATCAGGAATATTGTTATTCTGTGCTCCAATGTCTACGGTTCTTGTGCGTGCTAAGCCTGCAGCCGGCATGAGCGCGATAAGTATCTGGTCTGACAAAAGCCCGACGACCGACGATATTGCCAGGAGGAAAATTCCGGCTTCCAGAGAAAAAAAGCTTTTAACAATGTCCGAGAGCGTATTGCCAAGCTCACGATCATACAAGTTATTCAGATGGACTGTAAGGGCGAAAAACGCCATACTAAGAACAAGCGCAACAATGCAAACGCATTTGGTCCACGCAAATGCGCTTGCTGTTTTGCGCAATAACAGGAAAATGAAACTTAACGCTATCAATAAAGGGATCGCCAAAAATAAGTAGAAAAATATACCAAAAATATTAAGAGATGAATTTTCTATTTTTTGCCCAACATCCAACAGAGAATCGCCTAGTGTGTAGACATTTGCTGACGCATGAATGAAAGGAGCATCAACGGTGACCACGGGTAAGAAAGAGAAAGCAAACAGCATTATCAGTAGAACAAAAGTAAAGATTACCTTTCTGTGGGTATGTGTAGATGCAGCAAGAGAACCGGAGGAGCCGGCTTTGTCCACTTTTGGTTTGATATAGAGGCAAGCATATTTTATACGTAACTTTTTCCACTCAACGAGCTGCCAAACACCAGTCGATAACAATAGAATATGTAGGGGTATCAATGCTACGCCTGGCCTAATGAGATGAATACCACCTAGACGAATACCACCTATAAGTACATCAATTATTATAGAGACCAGAATAGCAATCCTTGCAGCCTTTATTGCCTGCTTCTCTTCTGAATTATGACTCAAAATCGTGAATACTACTGAAATAATTGCATTGATAGCCCAAAATGCAACATATACCCAAGAATATATAGGAACATTAAAGCGTGACAAAATAAAAAGATACAATAGAAAATATGCGGTTCCTAGGATGATTGTGGCGGGACTTGCCAGGAATAGTCTTAATAATCGCTTAATGTTCATAGTCACACCCCTTTCAATATATGTATCATGTTGTTATTGCGTTTATCACTATAATTTGGTCTCTGCGATCATGAACTACTTACAAGGGGGGATGTTCACTTGATTCAATTTGATACATCATGCATTGCGATTGGGTAGAAGGGCGACGATACTGTTACGACAACGGAAGCCATCCCGGTAGAATCCCTTTTGCCAAGAAGAATCAAGGTGAACAGGCCTTCTAAAGAACCGAACAGCAATACACTACGTTTTTGGGTCGAGCGGATCAAAGGACAGTGTGCCTGATACTATTGATCTTGCAGTTGAAGCCATGAGAGAGCAAATAAAACGATGAACGTAGGCATGTGGTCTAAAAAAGATTGAATATGCCAAGTTCTGAACCCCCAAGTCCAAGAAACCCACTAAATTTCGAAAAAGGCCTTACATCTTTTTTATCAACACATTCCAAAATATAAACCTACTGAAAAACGTAGTCATGAATAGGCTACAGTTAAACGTGCAGAAAAGATGAGCTTATGACATAATGGGATCTCTCTGCAATATGAAGTGGGAGCCTAACTTCGTGTTATCATGATCCCAGTGCTCTTAGGGCAGTAGATTGAGTTGCGTGTTAAAAGACTTGCTACCCGCTGGAGAGGGACCAGGAGCTTCGTGTTATGAATAGCGAGTTATCCGAGGTTAGGCAACAGAAAGAGCACAGCAGCGCGAAAGAACTGCTGTGCTTGTTTTACATCTGCAATTGCCTAACGTTGGATAACTGCCATTGAACG
>JAEZSC010000193.1 GCA_023422005.1 Bacillota bacterium
GCTGCGCCTTGGTCTCGTCGGCCGCCTCATAAACGATCAGCAGATCGGTCTGCCCGGCGCTCAGCGCCATCCACGCGTTGCTGGTCTTGGTGAAGCGCGTGAAGGTGTCGCTCTGCTCCAGCGTCTCTCCGGTGATCTTGCTGCGCACGTAGACAGCCAGCGGAAGCGTGGCCGTGGAGCCATCCACCCGGGGATAGTTCTTGGCGTCCAAGTGCAGCGACGACTCCCACAGCTTGGGATCGGGCAGGGTTTCGTACACGACTGTCGTGCTGGGCGCGGCTGTGCTGGCCGGCTCTGTGGCCGTGGGCTGCGCCGGCGTGCTGGGCGTGGCGGCGGTGGCTTGCGGCGATGGCGTGGCCGTCGGGGTTGCGGTGGGCTCCTGTGAGGCCGGCGCAGCCGTATCGGCGGGCTTAGGCGCGCAGGAGGCCAGCAGCGCGGTGCTCAGCAGCAGGGCAAGCAACTTCATCAGAGGTTTCATAAGTCTCATCCTTTCTCAGTCGTCCAGGGCGTCATAGTCGGAGGTGAACCACACCCAGTGGCCGGTCCAATCCAACAGGCCGGTGCGGTCGCCCTTACGGGCCTGCAGCAGGCCGTCCATCGGGCCATAGATCGAATCGAACACCGGGGGCAGCAGCCATCTGCCGTCATAATCCATAATGCCGAACAGGCCGCCGACCGTGGCCGCGGTCAAGGTCTTGTCGTCGGGGTTCATTTGAAAGATACCGGTGTAATCCGGCGGCACGACCCAATGGCCCCGGGCGTCGCAGATGCCATAATGGGTGTCGTCCACCGCAACGAGAAAACGGTCGGCGCTCAGGCACTGGGCGTAGCGGTTGGCCGGCAGCGGCACCGCAATGCCGTCGGGGCGCACAAAGCTCACGCTGCCCTGGTCAGTGCTGTAGCATTCGAACAGACCGAAGTTCCTCCACCAATACTGCACATTTGCCGTGATGTTCGTCAGAACGCGCCGTCCCTTTGCGTCCAGCGCATGGCTGGCCCCGTTGTAATAGGCAATGTAGTAAGGCCCGGCAGCCTGCAGGCCGGTGTATGCGTTGCTTTCGAAGATCAACTTTCCTTGGGCATCATAGGCGGCCACAACGGGAACGGTCTCCGTGGCGCAGACATAACCGGCCAGCTTGCCATCCTCGTCCAGCACCACGTCTATGGAACGGTAGGCCTTTGGCAAGACATCCTTTCCCTGGGCATCGATCAACCGGCTGACTGTACCATCCTCTCCAATAAACCGATCCGGTGCCACTGGCCGTACGTTCTGGAACCGGCCCAAAAATAGCCATTGAAGATCCGCACCCAGCAGCCCAAACCGCTCCTTCTCATCCCGGGCTATGAAGTAATCCTGAGTCACATAACCCGATGAGCCGGAGACCGTCGCCTGCAGCTTCCCCGCATCATCGTAAAAGTCCATCTTCTTGGCATCGTCATCGCAGCCCACGAGATACCGTGCGAAACGCACGATCTGGTTGTATTGAAAGGGCACGACGGTACGCCCTTCAGTGTCCATCACGCCCCATTCTCTGTAGGCGGAGCTGCGGCATAGAGCCAATAGATCGTCGTTTACACAATAGCCGTCCAGATAAGCCTCACCGGTGACAGCCTGGCCGGCGGCATTGTAGAGCGTGGCTGTGCTGGTGTAGAAGTTGGAACCTTGTGCGTCGCCCTGCTTGAACTCATAGGGGATGGCCAGAAAAAAAGCCGCGGGAATGCTGTCCTGCGCACCCATGCTGTCCCAATAATACGCGCCCAGCTTGCTGATCTTGGAAAAGGCGAAGGGCAGCACCACGCGACCGGTCTTGTCCACCACGCCCGCCCGCTGGTTGCGCTCCACGATGTAGTAGTCCCTGGACGTCAATGCGACATCGGGCGTTGGCACGGCACTGGCCTGCGCTGTAGCGGCCTGCGGCGAGGGCGTGGGCGGCGTGGTGGGCGTGAGCTCCACAGCCGCCTCCGTCGTGGCAGAATCCGCCTGCAGCGTTGGGCCTGGCGTTGACACAGGGGTCACGCGGCCGATCATTCCACAACCCGCCAGCGCCGCCGCCAGCAGCAACAGGAGCAGTCCCTTGCATCCGGTTCTCATGGTTCTTCCTCCTGCGCTAATCGTCCAGCGCGACATAATCGCTGGCCGACCAAATCCATCGGCCATAGGCATCCATCAAACCGTGGCGTGTCCCGGCGTGCACATCGAAAAGGCCGGTGCCCCACAGCGGCTGGGCGCTGTCGGCGGGCTGGGGCCACAGGCGGTTGCCATCACAATCCACCAGCCATACCCGCTGCTGCGCACCCTCACCCACCGTACAGAGCAGAGCGCCGTCTACTGCATATGACCAACCCGACTGGCGGATGCCAGGAACCAACGCGCGGCCGGCGCTGTCCAGCACCGTGACCTCATCATCATGCAGCCGCACCAGAAAGCGGTCGGCACTCAGCACATCGATGCCAGGAACCCGCGGCAGCGGCAACTCCGTGCCGTCCTCGCGCACCAGCGTTACGTTCTGGCTGTCGCGGTCCCTGCACAGATACAGTTGCGCTGCCGGAAGCCAGTCTTCCACGTCGTCGCGGCCCAGCAGGTCGCGGCCGTCCAGCGAGAGAGCCCTGTTCTGCCGTTCGCCGTATGCGATCAGCCGGCTCCCCACCAGCCGCAACCGCTGGTATTGTTCCGAATCAAAAAGCGCCTTACCATTTAGGTCATAAAGCCCGCAGGCGCCGGGGCCGTCGGGGGCACCGGCACAGAAATAGCTCTTGCCGCCATCCCTCACCAGCTCCACGCCCCCATGGCGCAGCGGTATGATGACGCGGTTGGCGCTGTCCACGACGCCGGTTTTGCCCCCGCGCCTCACGGCGAAGCGGTCCGGGGCCAAGCATTCGATGCTATATTCCTCGCCGGTAAACAGCACCAGCAGGTCACGGTCTATCAGCGCCTCAACCTCACCCGGAGGATGGTCAAACACCAAGCTGCCATCCGGGCGGTCCAGCGCCAACCCTTTGAGATACTTGCCTTGCCCCACCGAAACCCGGTCGCTGAAGGGCAGCGCACCCTTCATGGTGCTGATCTTTTTTCCGGCGGCTGTGTACAGGTCGGTAACATCGTCGCGGTTGGAACTGGCAACGATGCGGTCATCGATCATCTCCACGGAATCGTAGCATAGCGGCAGCACTGCCTCGCCCTTATCACTGATGGCGCCGCTGCCGGGCTGCTCGCCCTTGTCCACCCAAACGCGCAGCACGTGTTCGCCGATAAAGCAGGACCTCGTTGTATTCCTGATCGTTGACCCGCTCGCCTTGCGCGTTATACAGCCAGCCCAACAATCGTTTGCCATCGACCTTTTCGCCAAAATAGCGCGGCGGTATCGCGAAGAACAGCACCCTGCCCCGGGGCGGAAAAGCATCCTGCCCCGACCAGTATTCGCCGCCGTAGTCATAGTTCACCATCTTGACCTGGGCAAAGGCGACGGGCAGCACTTCCGTGCCGTATTTGTCCACAATGCCCTCGAGCCCGTTGGATTCCACAACGAAATAATCCTCGAAACCCAACTCCTCCCCCGCTTTGGGTGTGGGCAGCGGCGGTGCGCTGCCGGCAGCCGGCCCCGGCGTCCAGGGCTCCGGCGTGGCGGTGGGCGCTGGCGTGGGGGCCGTCACAGGCTCAGGCACAGCTGTCGTCAACGTGGGTGTGAACAATGGCTGCAGCGTTGGAAGCGCCGCTGTGGGTGCAGGGGTAACCATGGGAGAAGCGGATTGCATTGTCACGCCGTCACAAGCCCACAACATGGCTGCCAAGGCCGCGCACAACAGACCGATGGCCGCTCTTCTCACGCTGTCATCCCCCTTTGCCCACAATTCTAAGACGGGCTCCAGCTGGCTCAGGTTCCTAAGGCAGCATGAATTTAACACAATAGAACGGACAGGGCAATGTGGTAGAAAGCCGAAAAAAATAACCCGCCAAAATGGCGGGTTTTTCCGGAAAGACGTTTTATTTAAGGGTCTCTCTCCACTGGGGGGGGATGACCTTGTCCACAACCGCCGCCAGCACCATGCCGATGACGGCGCCGCCCGCCGCCTGTATCAGGTTATAGGGCAGGTTGGCCACGGCCGAGCCAGCGCTGGCGCCCAGCAATGTAAAGAACAAAGACTCGTAGATGAAGTAGCCCACCGTCATAACCAGCGAACCGGCCACCATCAGGCCCAGCCAAAGCAACCAATTGCGCACCCGGCCATGCGCCAGGCCCACAACCAGCGCCATGACGGCTTTGATGATCAGCGTGGCCGGCGCATACAGCGCGTAGCCGGCAAACAGATCCGCCAGGGCGGAGCCCACGCCTGCCGCGACGGCTGCCAGCGGCCCCCCCAACGCGATGGCCGCAGCATAAATCACGCCGTCGCCGGCATTGACATAGCCGCCGCCAGTGCCTGGCACGGGGAACTTGACGGTGAACGTCACGATGCAGACCAGTGCCGTGAACACCGCTGTGAGAACAAGCTTTCGGGTGGAATGATTGCGCATATGATCCTCCTATGATTCCGAATGGCACGCGATGAAGGGAGTACCTTTCAAATTTGTATCGTTATATTATACACAGGATATAGCAAAACACCAGACCCCGTCGCAATATTGGCGACGACTTTCATATGACTTGATTGGGCTCACGCCGAATAAAACAGGTGCTGAGTGCCTTCAACAACCTATGTTAGATGCCTGTACAACATAGCTCCCGGCAGGCCTTTTATTCTGTTGCCGAACCAACTTACATCTGCTATACTTCCAATATTTGTATATGCGGAGGAATCATATGTTGAAGAAGCTCACCGGCCTTGGCATGCTGGGCGTGCTGTTCTATGCCGCCCACGTGGTGCTGGGCGGCGTCCTGTGGCAGGGCTACAGCCACCTGCAGCAGCCCATCAGCGACCTGACCGCCAGCGGCGCTCCCCAGCGCGATCTGCTCAGTGTGTTCACGTGGATCTATGGCGTGCTGTGCATCGCCTTTGCCTTGGTTGCTTATCTCTATACCCGCAGGCGAGTCCCCAGGCTGGCCTCAGCCGGCTTGCTGGTGTTTCTGGCCATGCATCTGGTCAGCATCAGCTATGGCTTCTTCCCTCAGGACCTTCCCGGCGCCGCGGTTACCTTCGTGGGCACCATGCACATGGTCGTGACCGCCGCCATCGTGCCGCTTACAATCCTTTCACCGCTGCTCATCGGCTTTGGCCTGCGCCGGGTGGATGGATTGCGCAAGTTCGCGGTTTACAGCATCCTCACGGGCTTCTTCATCTTTCTGGCGGGCGGCACCACAGCAGTGTTCTTCGCCAACCACTGGCCTTTCTTTGGTCTGGTGGAACGCATCAACATCGGCGCGCTGCAGGTGTGGACGTTCGCGCTCTCCTGGATGCTTTTCCGAGGCGACAGGTTGCCCCAGACGCGGTGACACCGCTCACGGATAATCCCTCCTGCTGGTGATATCCTACTTTCGAAGGCTGGTTCGCCGGCCATCAGGAGGAATCGCCATGAGCCTAACCAAGAATAACCACTTGCCGCCCAACCCCAACGACGGCATCGATTACAGCGGGCGCAGCCTGCACGAGATTTGTGCTGGCCGGTGGCTGCTTCTGGGGCGTGCAGGCCTATCTGCGGCGTGTGCCCGGCGTGGCAGGCACGACTGTGGGCTATGCCAACGGCGCCACGGCCAACCCCAGTTATGAACAGGTGTGCACCGGGCGCACCGGCCACGCCGAGGCCGTTCGCGTTCGCTATGACCCGGCTGTTCTGCCGCTGGCAGAGCTTCTCAAGCAGTTTTTCAGCATCATAGAACCAACGGCGCTCAACCGCCAGGGCAACGACCGGGGCACCCAATATCGCACCGGCATCTATTACACCGACGGCGATGATGTGCCCGTCATCGACGCGGCTATGGCGACAGAGCAGCGTGCCCACGAGCGGCCCATTGTAACCGAAGTGCAAAAACTCACAGCCTTCTACACCGCCGAGGAGTACCACCAGGATTATCTGGAGAAGAACCCCGGCGGCTACTGCCACGTGGATTTCTCCGCGCTGGAAGCGCCGCCGGAGCAGGCCTGGGTAAAGCCCGATGACGCCGGGCTGCGCCGCAGCCTGACACCGGAGCAATACGCCGTGACGCAGCGCAGTGCCACAGAGCCGCCCTTTCGCAACGCCTTCTGGGACAACCGCGAACCTGGGCTGTACGTGGATGTGGTGACCGGCCAGCCGCTGTTCTCCTCCCGTGACAAGTTCGATTCCGGCTGCGGCTGGCCCAGCTTCGTGGCGACGGTGGACAAGGGCGCCGCCGTGGAACGCCGCGACACAAGCCACGGCATGGTGCGCACCGAGGTGCGCAGCCGCGCCGGCGATTCCCATCTGGGCCATGTGTTCCCCGACGGCCCAAGGGAACACGGGGGCCTGCGCTACTGCATCAACAGCGCGGCGCTGCGCTTCATCCCGGCGGACAAGCTGGTCGAAGAGGGCTACGGCGACTACTTGGATAAAATTTAGACACAGTACCGAATTACAGCAAGGAGCCGCTGTCCCTATCCAAATAAATCGTCGCCGCGGGGTGCCGCCTCAATATGCTGGCCGGGCAGGCTGTGGAGACTGGCCCCTGCACCGTGTCGCGCACCGCCCGGGCTTTGGTGGCGGCCGGCACCATGCAGAAGAGCGCCGCCCCCGCCAGCAGTGATGGAATCGTCAGCGTAAGCGCTTGCCGAGGCACTTCATCCAGCGCGGCGAAGCACCCGTCATGCACCTGCTGCAGGCGGCAGGCTTCCTCCAGTGTCACGGGCTTCACCGGCAGCGGATCGTAAAAATCGGCCACCGGAGGATCGTTGAAGGCGATGTGGCCATTTTCCCCGATGCCCATGCATACGATGTCCACGGGGTTGGCCTGCAGCAGCCGTCCGTAGCGCAGGCACTCGGCCTGCGGGTCGGCGTTGCCATCCAGCAGATGCACCGCGCCAAAGGGCAGCCGGTCAAAAAGCCGCTCCCGCAGAAAGCGGCCGAAGCGCTGCGGCGCATCGGCCGGCAGACCGACGTACTCGTCCATGTGAAAGGCGTGCACCCGGTTCCAGGGAAGGTCCGCACGACGGCAGAGGGCCGCCAGCGTTTCATTCTGGGATGGCGCGGCGGCAAAGATCATGTTGCAGACAGGTTTGCGGGCCAGCACATGCTCCACAGCCCGTGCGATGTCGGCTCCGGCGGCCTCCCCCAGCGCCCGGCGGTCCTCATACACCCGCACGGCCAGTGATCCCGCGGTAAACTCCCGTTCCATCTCTTTCCTCCTTACAGCGAATGTTCAGCGTTGTGCCAGCGCACCTGCCCATCGGTCAGCACGCAGGCGACACGAATGGTTTCATCAAAGAGCACCGCGTCGGCCCGACGGCCCGGTGACAGCCTGCCCATCTCCCGCCCCAGGCCCACGATGCGAGCCGGCGTTTCCGTCACCATCTTCACCGCGTCGGGCAAAGAGGCCCCGCCCTGCTCCACCATGGTGCGCACCAGCCGGTCGGCGGTGGCGATGCTGCCGGCGAAGGCGTTTCGGTCCGGCATTTTGGCCACGCCGTCCTCCAGCACCACGGGCTGGCCGTTGCGCAAGCTTCCCAGAATGCTCTCCCCGCCGGTTTGACCGGCGGCGCGCATGGCGTCGGTCACCAGCGCCAGCCGGTCCGCCCCCAGGAAGCGGTAGGCCATCTGCAGCAAGGGTGCCGGCAGGTGGCAGCCGTCGGCGATGATCTCGCTGGTCAGCGCCGGCAGCAGGTAGGCGCTCTCCACAATACCCGGGAAGCGGAAGCCCTGCCGCCGCACAATGGTGGAAGTCGCCGAATAAAGATGGGTGACATGCCGGTAGCCATGGCGCAGCGCCTCGCAGACCTGATCGTAGGTGGCATCACTGTGGCCGATGGACGCAAGGATGCCGCGGCGGGCAAGCTCATCCCCCAGCTGCGCGGCGCCTTCCAGCTCCGGCGCAATGGTCCAGCGGCGGATATCGGGGCAGGCATCCAGCAGGCGCAGGTATTCCGCGGGGTCGGGGCGGCGCAAATAGGCCGGGTCCTGCGCGCCGGCCTGGCCGGGGGCCAGGTAAGGGCCCTCGATGTGCAGGCCAGCGAGCTTGGCGCCGTCGGCAAAGCGGCCCCGGCAGTGCCGGTACATCGCAAAGGTGTCCAACAGCTCCTCGGTGGAGGACGCCAGCGTGGTCGGCAGCAGGGCAGTCGTACCGTGGGTCAGGTGCAGGCGCGCCGCGCCATGCCAGGCCTCCTCGGTGGCATCCATGAAGTCATGCCCGCCGCCGCCGTGCACATGAATGTCCACAAAGCCGTGGGAGAGATAGAGCCCTTGAGCGTCCACAACGACGTCGCCGCGACCGGGGGCGGAACCGGGGCCGCCGACGGACACCACGACTCCATCCTCGGCAACCAGATCGCAGGGGGAAACCAGCCCATCCTGCACCAGACGGGCGTTGCGCACGACTGTCAGCATGTTATGCCTCCTCTTATAAACGGACCGGCTGTTCCGTGCGGGTCGATTCATAGATGGCGGTGATGACGCGCACGGCCAGATCGGCCTCCCGCGGGGGGATGAGCGGTTCGCGGTCCTCCCTCACGGCGTTGGCGACATCGGCCAGCAAGAGCACATGGCCGGTGATGCCGATGTCGAAGGGATTCTTTGCTCCGCCCACGGCCTGCGCTCCCTCTGGGCGGGGCGGCGCCTGAGCAGGGTCCAAAAAGTCCCAGGTCTCAACCTGCTCATCACTGAAGACGATGCTGCCCCGCTCACCGTGAACCGCAAAGGTCGTGGTAAAACCGGGATACGCCGTGGTCGCCCCGGCGATCGTACACAGCGCCCCGCTTTTCATCCGCAGCACGGCGGCGGCGGTATCCTCCACCTCAATGCGGCGGCTCAGCGTTTCTGCCCGGCCGTAGACGGTGTCCACAGGCTCCCCCAGCATCCATAGGATCAGGTCCACGCCGTGTATCCCCTGATTCATCAGCGCTCCGCCGCCGTCCAATTCCCAGGTGCCGCGCCAACCGGCGCTGTTGTAATAGGCTTGGTCGCGGTAGTATTTGAGTTGGGCCTGCGCCAGGCAGATCCTGCCCAGACGCCCCTGGGCAATGGCCTGCCGGGCGGCAATGGCCGCCGGCATGAAGCGCCGCTGAAAGATGCACTGCATCTTGACGCCCGCATCGGCCACGGCCCGCTGCACGGCGGCAATGCGTTCCGTGGTGATCTCCATCGGCTTTTCGCAGACGATGTGCTTGCCGGCCCTGGCCATGGCGATGGAGACTTCGCCGTGGGCGCCGCTGGGCACGCATACACACACGATGTCCACGGCCGGGTCGCGCGCCACGTCGCCGGCATCATAATAGACGGTGTTGGCGCCGTACTCGCGGGCGAAGGCATCGGCCTTCTCGGGGATGATGTCGCACACGGCGTACAGCCTGTGTTCGGGGAGCTGACGAAGCGCCTCCGCGTGGGTATGGGCAATCACGCCGCAGCCGACAATGGCAAAGTTCATACCGCAATTCCTCCTGTCGCACTTGTGATGGCCAGTCAATCGGTCCGTGCCGATTTCTTCCATTATACAGCGGGAACCGCCTCTCAATTGCGCATTTTTTGCAAGGAACTTTGCCGTTCATGCAAATCCGCTGGCACCGCATCCGCCACCGGCGTTATAATGAAAAAACAATGAACCGGACGGAGCAACTATGGACATCGAACGCATCGCCGGGAAGCTGCGTCAGAACACAAATCCCCAGCGCTATGAGCACAGCCTGCGGGTGGCTGAGACCGCCAGGGCACTGGCCCAACGCTTCGGGCAGGACGGCGAGCGCGCGTATCTGGCCGGGCTGCTGCACGACTGCGCCAAGCACCTAAGCGACGAGGAAACGCTGCGCCTGGCCGCGCAAGCGGGCATCCGGCCCGACCTGGCCCAGGCCGCGGTGCCACGGGTTCTTCTGCATGGGCCGGTGGGCGCGGTGCTGGCCCGCACGCTGTATGGCGTCACCGTCGAGGCAGTTCTGCAGGCCATTGCCCGCCACCAGAGCGGCGCGGCGGACATGACCCCTTTGGACAATCTGGTCCGGCTGGCCGATATGATAGAGCCAGGGCGCTCTGGCGGAACGGCGGAGACCCTGCGGGCGCTGGCGCAGCGCAGCCCCGAGGCGGCGCTGCTGCACGGGCTGCGGGTCAAGATCCCCGAGCTCATCGCCCAGGGGCGCTATCTGGAGCATCACCTGTGCGCCTATTACAACCAGCTGCTGCGCCATGAGGAGCCGCTGGCAGCGCAGGCATCGGCGAAAGGCTGACACTGACCCCAACGGTTACGACCAAACCATCCATCGGTGGACATAGCAAGCGGCCTGCTACCTTGGCAGGCCGCCTTTGACATATGCCATGCCGTTACCTCTGCCCCAAAAACTGCCGCGCCTTGGCCATGAGCTCGCTCCTCTGGCGGTCGTCCATGCCGCCCAACAGCCGGTTCACGGTGTCCTTGAGATTGTCGTTGGCCGGGTTGGGAACGACGGTGGCCTTGACCTCCTGGGGTTGCGGCTGCGGCGGCTGCGCCATGGCGGTGCGCATTATGTTGGCCATGTTGGCCATATTGCCCAGATTGCTCAGCTGGCCCAGAGCGCCCAACGGGCCGCCGGCGGATGTACTTTGCACCGTGTTGCCGCGGAAGTTGTTGACCATTCCCATCATCTGGCCGATCATGGTCAGATTGCCGGCTCCGGCGAAGGGCAGGTTGCGCCCCAAGGCGCTCAGCAAACCGATATTGCGGTCCATGGGGTTGGCGGTAGTCGGTGAAGCTATATAAGCCGCGGGGTTGTTCACATTGCGCAGCTCATCCACCATGCCAAGCACCTTGGACACCTTTGTGGCGGACATGCCGCTGTTGCCCGGCAGGTAGCCGGCGATGTCGCCCAACAGGCTTTTCATATCCACCGGCGGCATGGCGGGGCGATTGGGCTGTACCCTGGGTGACGGCGCGGTCGCCTCGGCATCTTCGCTCTGAACGCGGGGCGCTGGCAATGCCGGTATTGCCCCGCGGGGCCGGCGCTGGCTGCCCATGCCCAGCACGCTGCCCAGGCCGCCGCCGCGGCTGAGCGCTCCAATGGCCAGCACCAGAGGCAGCGGCCCCATGGATCCCATGACCGCGCCCAGGCCGCCAGCCGCCTGGCTGCGCACCGGCTTGCGGTCGGGCCGCGCCGAGGTAATTTCCACCGTTTGCGCCTCCGTCGCGGGCATATCGTCTGCCTGCGTGGCCGGTATGGCCTCAAACTGCTTATTGACCATGAACGTCTCCTCCTCAAATGATCCCTGCATGCATCCTATGCCCGGCAATGCTCAGTTGTTCCGGAGGGAACGGACACAAGAGCCCCCCTTTGAGCATATGCTGAATAAAGCGGCTTACACCCGTCTGCCGGGAGATCCTGCGGTCACCGGCGAGCTTGACCAGCCATATCATATAGGGTGAAAGCCATTGGAGGGAGGGCAACGATGAAGGACAACGCCGGCAAAAGTCTCAGGGACATGATACGCAAAAACAACCTGTCTCAGGAAAACCTGACCAGCGAGCAGAAGGACCAGTTCAAGCGCTTTCGCGACACGGTGAGCCAGTATCAGGACAAAAACCCGACGCAACTGATGGGCGAACTGGAACGCTTAAAGAATGGCAAAGGCGGCCCCAAGCTCAACACGCAGGACCTGGACCGCTTCGCGACCACGCTCAAGCCCATGCTCAGCCCAGAGCAGCAAAGCCGCCTGGACGACATCGTCCGCCACCTTCGCTAGGGCTGAGCTCTCCCCCCACCCTCGCGGTACATAGGCGCGCCATTAGCCGCGCATCAGACGCCGGCGTGCCTCATGCGAGAGGTGAGTTCTGTGAAAAGGAACATCGTTCATAAGATTGACCCGTTGGTGCGCAGCATGGTCAAAATCAACTCCCATGCCAACGGGGGGGCCGATCCGGTCAGGGTTATATTGTACGCAAAGGAGTATGAGCGCTGCCGCCCCACGCTGGATAAGCTGGGCATTACGATTTATTCCGAACTGCCGCTGATCGACGGCTACGTGGTGGAAGTGCCGTACAATCAGCTGGCCCGCATTGCAGGCCAAAAGAATGTGCGCTACATCACCGCCGATCTGGACGTACAGGCGCAAATGGATATTGCCACAAAGGTCGTGGGCGCCGACGCCCTGCAAAACGCCGGCATCACCGGCCGCGGAGTAGGCATCGCCTTCATCGATACGGGGATTTACCCCCACCCTGATTTCACGATGCCCAAGAACCGAATAGCCGCCTTTGTGGACATCGTGAATTCCCGGACAGCGTACTATGACGACAACGGCCACGGCACCTTCGTGGCGGGAGTGGCGGCAGGAAACGGTTCGGCTTCTTCGGGAAAATATCGGGGCATCGCTCCGGAAGCCAACATCATCGCTCTCAAGGTCATGGATGCCAACGGCGGCGGGCGTGCCTCCGACGTGCTGGGCGCGCTGCAGTGGATCGCCTACAACCACAAACGTTACAACATCAAGGTTGTGTCCATGTCGCTGGGTTCAGACGTGGGCATCACCAACCGCGACGACGCCATGGAGCGCGGCGTGGAGCAGCTCTGGCGCCAAGGCATCACGATCATAGCCGCCGCCGGCAACAGCGGGCCCCATTCCCGTACGATCACCGTGCCGGGCACCAGCCCCATGATCGTTACCGTGGGATCCAACGACGATCGGCGCACAATATCGCTGGAAGACGACATCGTGGCGGACTTCTCCTCCCGCGGTCCGGTGGGAAGCCGTCCTAAGCCTGACATCCTCGCCCCCGGCGTGGACATCCACGGGCCGCTGGCCGACACAACCTATCTGCCTGGGCGCAAGATGGCCCGCATGAGCACCTACTATACGGCCATGAAGGGTACCTCGGTCTCCACGCCCATTGTGGCCGGCATCGCCGCTCTCTACTACGAGCAGAATCCCTCCATCACGCCCGATGAGATCAAGCGCAACATGATAACCAGGGCCCGACGCCTGACCGGGCAGCGCAACCAGGAGGGATATGGAGTGGTGCTCGCATAGCCGCTTCGCTTTCGCGGGCAACGCTGCCGCGTTGCCCGCGATCTGTAGCCTTGTAACTGGCATTGGTAAACCTCCCGGCGAGAACGGTCGCCGGGAGGCATCTTTACTTTATAGGTTCATATTGGGTTTCTTGGTGCGGGGGCGCCTGTTGGCGGGTATACCAACGTGTCTCTCGCAGGTTCCATTTGCCTCCGCCGGATGAACCGTCGTCGGCAACAGGGCACACTTCTCTTACTCACCCAGTAGATGGGTCCGAAGGTTTCCAAAGGGCGATCGGAAAGCCCTTTGGTCGTGCCTGCAGGCACGAAATCATTCCTGCATAGCTTTATGCAAAAGCATATATCTATCTTTTTTGACACCCCGGACAATAATAAATACTGCCGCCCAAGTAGGCTTCCTTGACGATGGTCTCGCCGCAGGCCGGGCAGGGCTGGCCAACGGTCTTCTTGCTGAGCACGGTGCGGTAGCCACCGGGTTGCCCGTAGAGGTCTCGCTCGGTGTCGCGCCCACCCTGGTCCGCCATGGCGGCCGACACGTCCTTGACGGCGCGGAACAGGTCCTGCTTCTCCTGGGCGGATAGACTGCCCATGGTCCGCCGGGGGTGAATGCGGGCGGTCCACAGGATGTCCTGAAGCATGCCATTGCCCAGACCGGGGATGCGCTGCGCTGTGGCCAGGAAGGCCTTGGCCGAAAGCTCCGGCGCCTGGGGCTGGGCCAGCAGGCCGTTGAACAGCTCCCAATCAAATGCGTCCTCGGTGGGCGCCGGCTGCTTGTTGACAACGTGGCCTTGGGGTATGCCGTCGGGATCGTCCTCGCGGCAGCAGAACATGCAGCCCCACATCTGCACCGTGCACGTAATGGCGCTGCCATCATCAAACTCCAGCAGCAGCTGGTGGCTGGCCGGGCGTTTGGCGCCGGGAGGGTGCAGCTTGACCGGCGTGGAAATCACCAGCAGCATGTCCTGCGCGTGCACCCGCAGTGTGCCGCTGACAACCTCCGTGCCGGTGATGCGCTTGCCTCGAAGCAGGCCGTCATAGGCGGCAGGATCGCCGGTATACCAAGCGAAGCCGTGGTGCGTCTGGTCGGCCTGCGCCCGTACGATTTCACGGCCGGCGAGCGACTGCTGAATCTGCCGGGCCAGCACGATGGATTCGGAAAGCTCGATCATGGGCGTATCCTCCAATGCAATCAAGGCATTATTGCTTGATAACCAAATCCTAGAGTTGCTATATGACGATTGTAGCACAAAAAGATGACGACAGTATGTCCGGTTTGGATGCAAAAAGCGATAGAGGCGGCATCTCCAGGCAGGCATTTGCAGGGCCGGCGCTTGACAACACCCGCCGCATCCCGTAAAGTGCCCCCTGGGGAGGAGCTTTCAGCTCCACATTAAGCCGTCGGAGGCCTTTGGCCCTCTTAAACCTCCGGCGCAACAGATCATTGTTTTGTTGGGAGAACCATGGAACGAGCAAAAAAACTGTGGCAGATGTTTCGGATCTTCTTCAAAATCGGCGCCTTCACCTTTGGCGGCGGCATGGCCATGCTGCCGGTCATCCACAAGGAGTTCGTGGACAAGCACCGCTGGATCAGCGAAGAGGAGATGCTAGACGTCTTCGCCGTGTCACAATCCATGCCCGGCGTCATCGCGCTCAACGCGTCCATCTTTATCGGCTACCGGCTGCAGGGCGTGCCCGGCGCCATCGTGGCCACGCTGGCGCAGGTGCTGCCCTCCTTCTGCAGCATCCTGCTGGTGCTTCTGGCGCTGAGCTTCCTGCAGGGCAACCCCTATGTGGACCGTGTGATGGCCGGTATCCGCGCGGCATCAGCGGCGCTGATTCTGCGCTCCACGGTGAATCTGATTAAAAAAACACTGAAGAAGCCGCTGGACATTGCCATCGCCGCGGCAGCCTTTATACTCATCGTGTTTGTCGACCTGAACGTCGTCTACGCCATCGCGTTGGGTGCCGTGGCCGGCTTGTCTGCCTATGGCATAAGGAGGGCCCAGCGTCATGTTTAAAATTTGGCAGCTGTTCTTTGTGTTTTTTAAGCTGGGCTTGTTCAGCTTCGGCGGGGGCTACGCCATGCTGCCTCTGATCTATCAGGACATTCAGAAGATCGGCATCATGGACCCTACAGAGTTTTCCAACCTGGTGGGCATCTCGCAGATGACGCCTGGGCCCATCGCCATCAACGCCGCCACATATGTGGGGTTCAAGGCCGCTGGCATATGGGGTTCGATCGCCGCCACCGTCGCGGTGTCGCTGCCGGCCTTCTTCCTGATCATCGCCGTGGTTCACTTCATGAACCGATTCAAGTCCAACCAGCCTTTGCAGGCGGCGCTGAGCGGCATTCGCCCGGCCACCGTAGGGCTCATCGGCTCGGCCTTCGTGTTCTTTGCCGATACGACAATCTTCAGCAGCGAAGCCTTTATGACCATGTTGGGCAGCCGCGCGTCGCTGTGGGCCAGCCTGGGCAGCATCCTTAGCCTGCCGGCATTGGGCATCGCCGCAGTGGCCTATTTGCTCAGCGACCGCTTCAAGGTGGACCCCATCCTGATCATCATCGGAGCGGGCGTCGTCGGTGCGTTTGTCATGTAGCTTAGCGTTCATCAATTTATTGAGGAAGAAAAGAGGCTCAATCGCCGAAGGACGGTTCATCCGGCCGAGGCAAACGAACAGCAAATAAGAACCGCGCACAGAACCCGCCAACAGGCGTACCCTGTCCCCAAAAAGCAATTATGAGGTAGATTAATAAGACATCGCCCGACGACAGTTATCGTCGGGCGATTGGCTGTAGCCCTGACAAGAAACCAGAATCGCCGACGACGCACCGCGTCATCGGCGAAAGGCCGATCGATGCACCGATCGGCCTTTTGTCATGCACATCTGTTTGCCGTTCTATCGGCACCCCTCACAGTCTTTGCACTCCACATCGCAATACTCCTTTGGCAGCGTGCGGTCATCGCCCCGTGGCCGTAAAGCGATCGCAACGACAACCACTGCCACGACCAGTCCCAAAATAATCCATTCGATCATCGGTGGTACCTCCTTCCTATGATCGCAGATCAAAGAAGGCTCAGGCCGAACCCTGCGCGCTTTGAAGCGCCTGAGAAATCTGTACGCAGAATCTGTCCAGCAGGTCACGATTCAGCTGAAAGACAGTCCACTGGCTGCGCTTCTCCCGCCGCAGGATGCCCGCATGCTCCAACACGATCAGATGCTGCGACACCGTGGACTGCGCCAGGCCAGTGAAGGCCACCGCATCGGCTACGCTGATGCCCTGCTCCTCGCAAGAGATCTTGTCGCAACAGGTGCCCATGCATCCCGTACTCATCTCCATGACCAACCGCAGTCGGGTCTCATTTCCCAAAGCGTTACAGATCTTCGCAAGATTATCTTCCATGGCCATCCCCTCCATCGTCTGTTTGCGATGTAATTGTATCGCATGATTGCGATGATGTCAAGCAGGCGCCGCAAAAAAACCTTTTGATCCCTTGGTTCATAGGATGGAGCAGACAATGGAAAGGAGCCAATGGATATGGCGCGTATCAAAGCGCAGCCGCTGAGCACGCTGGACCTGCTCCGCCGCCGGCATGGCAACGAGGCTGCCAGAGGCGCTTTTTATGAGATGTGTGCCCAGGATAACGAAAATGCCACACGGCTGCTCAACGATGACAACCTGAAATTCCCCACACTCTTCGTGCTGCAGCCGGAAGTCGACAAGTTCGGGCTGCACCAAGGGCTCAACGACCGAAACCACAGCGCACTATCCATGTGCGGCTGCCTGTGCGACAAAGAAAACATGTACAATCACGAGTTTGGGCCGCAGGACAAGCCCACGCTGCGCTGGATGATGCTGACCGGTTACGACGAGGACGATATGGGCGAAACCTACGATGAGATCATGGACAACACGGCCATCCTGCTGGTGCGCGAGCATCATGACAACACATGCCTGAAACCGCTGTGCGACATGATCTTCATGAGGAATCGCCATGGCCTGTACATATACGACGCGGTGTGGGCGCTGTTCGAATCTCAAGAGGTGGACGCCCTGCTTCTGGTGGCTGACCATCTGCGCTCCAACGACCGCCATGACGTGGAGCTGGCCCGCAATCTACTCTCCTTTGTGCCGTGTTTCCAGAACAACCTGTCCACCCCTGCCGTGCAGCACCGCTGCGCCGTGAAATGGATCCACGCCAACCGGCAATGGCTGCGCTACACCGGTGAGAGCAACCAGAAAGGCGGCAATCCCTATCGCTTCGAGGTGTCGCTGGAGGCCAAGTATCTGCAGAACAGCGAGGTGTCCCGCATGGGGCCGGCAACACTTTCAGCCGACGACTATGAGCTGGGCTGCCGCTTCCACGCGCTGGACCCGGATACCCGTGTGCTGCTGGCCGACCACTCCCAGCGGCTGCGCCGGCATAGCCCGGAAAAGTGGCGGCGTTGGCTGCAAAGCGACCTGAGCGTTCAAATCCACACGGCGCGCCAGTGCGCCGGTCTGGAGGTGCGCCCGTGATACGCATCGGCAACAAGGCCATCGACACATTGCCCACCGTGGAGGGCTTCACGCCCAACGCGCTGCAGCAGGGCATCTTTGAAACAATGGTCAAGAGCTCCTACATCTATCGCTACGACAGCGCAGGCCAGCTGGCCTTCGAGCTGCAGGTGCGCAGCGCCACCGTGGAGGCCGCCCGGGCGTTGAGCCGCAGCGGCTTTCAATTCCGGGTATTCCGCAAATCCTTCGCCAACCCGGAATACTGGCGACGCCTGAGCAACGGCGGCTTCCAACTGCGCAGCGGCGTTACGCCCTCCGCGGCCATTGCCGACATTTACCGCCAGGGCAGCCTGTACGGAACCGAATGCGCCACGGCGATGATCATCGTCTATTACAAGGCCATGCTGGACGTGATGCCCGAGGGGCTGTTCAACCGGTTGTATTCCGACATCTATCTGATGAACTGGCAGCACATCGACCGCGACCTGGCCATACAGGACATCTCCTCCGCTGCCGATCTGCTGCCCGGCGACGCCAAATACTTCATAAACCCAGACGTAAACCCGGCGAACCCGGAATGGCAGGGCGAAAACGCTTTCTATCTGGGCGGCGGCAAATTCTACGGCCACGGCATCGGCATCGCCGACGCCGAGACGATCATCAGCACACTCAACCGCACACGACGCAGAGGCTCCAACCGCTCAGCCTATCTGCTGGATTCGGTCAAGCGCCAGAACACGCGCTATCTGTATGATCGTGTGCGACAATACTCAGGCGGGCGATAAAAAACACGGCAACACTGTTGCCTTTGGATAAGAAGGCGAACCAATGCGCGGTTCGCCTTCCTGCTTTGCTTGCGCCCGATATGCTTGCCTGCCATACAGTAATAAAAAAAGGGGCCGAAGGTTTCCAAAGGGCGACCGGAAAGCCCTATGGCCACGCCTGCAGGCGTGGAAATCCTTTCTCTACCCTGCTAGGCATCCATACTATGTATCTTTCTATGTCTATGGTATGATGCCTTTTAACAGTAGTATGGAGGCTTACACCATGGAGTTTCGCAAGGCGATCAGAGCCGATCTGGACGCGCTGGTAGAGAATCGCATTGACTTCATCACATCCCTGCGGGCCATACCCGATCCGGGGGCGCTCCGTCAAAGCACCAGATGCTATCTGCAGGAGCATCTGGAGGATGGCACCCTGCTGTGCTGGCTGTGCACCGAGGACGGCAAAATCCGCTCTTCCTGCCTGATGTGCCTGTATCAAACCATCCCCTCGCCCAGCACGCCCAATGGCAAATGCGGCCTGCTGCTCAACGTCTACACCCTGAAGGAGTATCGCCGCCAGGGCCTGGCCAGGGAGCTCCTCACCAGGATACTGGAGCAGGCCCGCAACTTGGGTGTAACCAAGGTTCACCTGAACGCCACAGAAGACGGTCGTCCTCTCTATGAATCCCTGGGTTTTGCACCTCTGGAGGGGGAGATGATCTTGAAACTTTAACAGTATCCGCGTTGGCCATAGCCCTTTTTCGCTTCTACTCGGTCAAAATGTAGGTTTATTCTGGACAATATTTTCAGTTTATTATACAATTTATTCCATAGATAGCCATAATAAGCTCGTGATACTTGAATATTGGCAGCGGCTAAATAGATCGTTTATATCGCGCCGAAGTTGCGACCAGTATCTGTGAGGGAGTTTATGCCGATACGAATTGCCATATGCGACGACACCGCTGAAGACATCATTCGGTTGTCCGACGCTCTCCGAGCATATGACCCAACCTTTGAGATCGTCACATACACAAGCGGAAACGAGTTTCTGGACGATTTGCTGAACGCCGACCAAATCGTCGATTTGCTTTTTTTGGATATCTATCTGCCGGGCCTCGATGGCATTCAGACAGCACAGAGCATTCGAGACCGGAACAGGGACCTCAAGATTATTTTCGTATCTTCCAGCCAAGATCATTTGCCGCAAGCGTATGATGTTTTTGCATTCAATTACCTGGTGAAACCCCTTGACCAGGAACGGCTGCGCCGTATCTTGGATCGCGCCGTCGATGAGCTCTCGGCAGACCGCAGCCAAAAAATCTGTTTCAGCTATAAATCCACAACGTATGCCATAAACCATCAAGACATTCGGTATATCGAAAGCCGCGACAAGCTGCTGCTGTTTCATTTAACCAATGGGCGCTGCCTTCAATGCTACGGAAAGCTCGATGAGCTGGAAAGCGATCTTCCGCAGCGGACGTTCATTCGCTGCCACAAGAGCTATGTTGTGAACGCTGTGCACATCACACAGATGGGGGAAAAACACATCTCATTGGGTCAGACGTCGGTTGGCATATCGCGAAGGCATCTGCGTATTGCCAAGGATCGGTATTACGCATACTTGTTTGCGCATATGGGTAGAATGCAATGATGAAGCGGGAGCCAGGACGCAAAAAAGCGATGCTGATTGCCGGTCTGGTCTTCGTGATCCTGTTTGCCCATCTGCCGGTTGTTTATACACATTTATATCATGATCTAACCGGGGTGCCCTCGGCTGCGGGAGGAGTCGTCGATGTGTCGGTGCTTCCCCTGGCGGGTACGGTTGCATTGGATGGGGAGTGGGAGTTTTGCTGGAAGCAGCTGATCGGCTCGCAGGGGCAGACTGCTCGGCCAGATTTCTTCATCCGCGTACCGGATTATTGGTCGAAGTACAAAATCGATGGAAACTGGCTGCCTGCAGGCGGCTATGCCAGTTATAGACTCGCACTGCGTGGATTGAGTTCAACCCGCCCGGTTACAGTCTACATACCGGATTTCGGCAGTGCCTACCGTATTTACGTGGATGGCGCTCTTGTGTCTGAAAGCGGCAATATTTCAGAGGATGCCGGCCAGATATTCACAGTACCACGGGCAAAGCTCTATCCTGCGATGCTTTCGGTTGCGGAAACGCACGAGGTGGTTGTCGAAGTAGCGAGCACGCGGTTCTCTGGGCTGTACATGGCTCCCGTTATACAGGAATATGACTACGCCGTTCGGGAGGCCGGCTACAGGAGCAACCTGCGCTTCCTTTTGTTTGGCACGGTTTTATTCTCCTGTTTCGTTCTGATCGTAATCCATTTCCTTTCCGTACGAAACAGAGTCCACTCGGTATGGCTGCCATCGATGATCGTATGCGTGCTACTGCGCATCATGCTGACCACGGAGTTTTACAGCTTCTGGCAAAGCACCGTTGTCATCAATCTCTCGTATGAAGCCACCAACGAGCTGATGTATCTGGCTACCTTTGTACTCAAATTTCTGTTGATTTTCCTGCTGCAGGAGCAGTTTGGTCTGCGCATAACCCGACTGGAAAAGTACGGCTTTTTAGCCTATTATGCTGCGATCTATCTTGTGTATTTGCATGTCCCGCAGGATGTATATAATCGCGATCTGACGCTGATCCTGCCCGTCTCCACCTTTGCACTGGAATTCCACGCCTTTTTCAGGATCTATTTCAGCCGGGAACGGCTCAAAAAGTATGACTGGCTGGTTTTTTGGAGCATTGTTATGGCCATTACCGGGCTGATTATCGATTGCTACTATCTCAACGGCAACATCTACGCCAACCTGTCTTTGGCACTGCTGACTTCGCTCTCGGTTTGCCTGATGACCATCAGTGTGGCTTATGCTCTGCGCATCGCCAATGTGCACAACGATCTTGCGGTGTCCTCCTCCCGCCTGACGATGGCCAGAGCCCAGATCGAAATGCAGAGGGAGTATTTTGACGCTTTGAGCGGCCAGGTGAACGAGGTCCGCGCCATCCGGCATGACATCCGGCATTTTATCGGCGCATTGCAGAGGCTGGCTGGAGAAGGACGGTTGGAGGAACTCAACCGGTTTATAAACGAATATGAGCAGAGCGCCGATACCGATCCACTGCCGGTATTCTGCGACAATGTCGTGGCAAACTCCATTTTGGGGTATTATGCGATCAAGGCTCGGAATGCTGCTATCCCCTATCACTGCACCTGCAGCATACCCAAACGGCTTTCCATCAGCGACAGCGACCTGTGCGTGGTGCTGGGCAACGCGCTGGAAAATGCGATCGAGGCATGTGAAAAGCTGGATCAGGCTGAGGCGAGGTTCATTCTGGCGGAGGCCAGAATTATGAATGGGCAGCTGTTGGTCAGAATTGAGAATTCCTATGATGGCCGGGTTAATGTCGGAGCCGACGGCTATCTTTCCACCAAGAACGAAGAGTTCCACGGCATGGGTATCCGAAACATGAAAAAGATCGTAGAAGCTTATGGTGGTTTTGTAAAGACAGAGCATGATGGAGCTGTCTTTACCCTGCAGGCTGCATTCTCTGATACCCACAAGGCGGAAGAAGTCTAGGCGCACATGTCGAATAAATTTAAAACCAATTTCGGCGAAAACCGGGGTCGTTTTCGCCATTTTTATGCCTTAGAGAATCAGATCTGTATAATGAACATTACAAATTTTCCGCCTCTGCAGGCCTAGATCAAAAAAAGATGACACATGAAAGGAAAAGACTGATATGAAGCGGCTGCTAGCATGTTTACTAAGTATTTTACTTGTCGTCACGTTATTTCCCCCGGTAGCTTTTGCCGAAGCGAAGGGTGATTTCAGTGTGGCACCGGGCGCGGGCGGCGGGTCCCTCATGTATCAGGATAATGTGCTCACGATTTTTGATGGAAGCATGACCATCAGCGGTACAACGACGAAGGACAGGATTGTCATAGACGCTGGTGCCACTGTAACCATAACGCTGGCTGGTGTGAACATCAACCTGAGCGACGGCTGCCCGTTCACAATGATGGCCGGGGCCAATGTCACACTGGTGCTGGAAGAAGGCACGACGAACACGTTGAATGCCGGAGGGGTCAATCCGGGCCTATACACCGGCGGCGGTACGCTGACAATTGAGGGCAGCGGTGCGCTTACGGCCACGGCCGGCACCGTGGAAAACGATTTCTATAATACCAGTGCGGGTATCGGCGGTAAGAAGCAGGAATCTTACGGCACGATCATCATCAACGGCGGGGTGATCACAGCTAACGGCACCATATGCGGTGCGGGCATTGGCGGAGGAAGGGAAAGCACCGGCGGGTCCATCATCATCAATGGCGGTACAGTCACCGGAAACGGTTCGGACGAAAGTTCGTACGGCAGCGCAGGAATCGGCGGCGGGTATGGCGGTCACGCGGGCTCGATTACCATCAACGGCGGCACGGTGTTCGCTACCGGTGGCGCAGGAGATGGCGCGGGGCTGGGCACTGGCGTATATGGCGTATCCGGTTATACAATTAAAATTACCGGTGGTCGCATAAAGGCAACCAGTGGCGGAGGCGCAGCAATCGGCAGTGGCGAGTACGGCGCCGGTGGCACGATCACCATACAAGGTGGTGAGGTCGAGGCTAACGGCACCAATGAAGGGGCAGGTATCGGCGGCATAGAAAGCTGTGTCGTCAATATCAGCGGCGGTACGGTGGTTGCCTCCGGGAATAACTGGGGTTCGGGCATCGGGGCGTACAATTGGTCTGGCAACAAAACCGGCTGCGAAGTGAACATCAGCGGCGGTACCGTTTCGGCCACGGGATATACGGGTAACGGCGGCGCCGGTGGCGGCGCTGGCGGCAAGGTAAAGATAACCGGCGGCTCCGTAAAAGCGATCGCGAAAGGCACCAACTCTGGCGCAATGCCGATCGGGCGCGGCGATAGATCATCCAGCACAGGTACGCTGACCAACGGAAGCGCACCGGTCTATCTGACCGAAGTTACATTGGCGGATGCGCAGGGCAACGCCTCTGCCAGTATTCAGGCAATATCCTCGGTGACGGCTAGCATCGATTCTGCCAGCTATCCCTATGGCGCCTCGGACATGAGCACCGATGCCAGTGGCAAGCTATATCTTTACCTGCCGGCTGGTACCGCTACGACGTTGGTGCAGACAGCTGCGGCACTCAAGTACCACGGGTCGATTATAACTGCTGCTGACGGCGCTTCAGGCAAGCTCCTGGTGGAGTCTGCGCCGCAAATCGATGACACCAATTTGCCGGATGCCATCGCAGGCCAGGCATATAGCCAAACCATTAGCCGTACCGGCACAGAACCCATAACCTGGAGCATTGCGGAGGGCAGCCTGCCCAAGGGGCTCACATTGAATGCGCAGACCGGCGTCATTTCCGGTACACCCACGGAGCATGGTACCGCTTCGTTCACTGTAAAGGCTGTAAACATTGTCGGTGAAGCGACCAAGCCATTGACCCTGGCGGTGTCACGGCCGCCATTGGTTATAACTGACAACTCGACTTTTGTTTATGCAGGGAAGTCGATGAACTACGTGCTGGAGGCAGAAGGGCTTCCGGTCATTACCTGGAGCCTTGCCAGTGGCAGCCTGCCGCAGGGCGTCACACTCAACAGCTTTGGTTCATTGACCGGCACGCCTACAACGGCGGGGGTATTTCTCGTTACGCTGCAGGCAACCAACGGCACGGAAACAGCGACCGGTGAGTTTTGGATCGTTGTCATTCCGACAATATCTCCAGAGACGATACCCTCAGGAAAAGTCGGAACCCCCTACAGCCAAAAGCTGACCGTGACAGGCAACCTCGAAAGCCCGATGTGGAGGGTGGATGACGATTATCCGCTGCCAGCCGGTTTGGCATTAGATGCATCAACTGGTGTCGTCTCCGGCACACCGACAGAGTCCGGTACCTTTGGGGTTGTCGTATATGCTTCAAACGCCGATCTGCTGGAATACAATGTTTACGGCGTAGGCTTTTATGAGTTGTTGATCGCCCCTTCGGATACTTTTACGATTGCAGCGTCGGCCAACAACGCGGCATACGGCACGGTGACGGGCGGAGGCAGCTACACCAAAGGCACGTCGGTCAACCTAAAGGCCGTACCGAAAGCAGGTTATCACTTCGTTCGGTGGTTGGAAGGCAGCACCCACGTATCAACCAATGCCAGCTATACCTTTACGGCCAGTGCAAGCCGTACATTGAAGGCGGAGTTTGCCAAAAACATTGCGCCGTCGGTTGCGGCAACGCCAAGCGGCAGCAACGGGGCAAAACTGACATGGGCTGCCGTTGCCGGAGCGCAGAACTATGAGGTATACCGGGCGACCACTTCTGCCGGTACCTATGCAAAGATCGCTACGATTGCTGCAGCCGGGTATACAGACAGCGGCCTTGCCGTTAACACGGTCTACTATTACAAACTGCGGTCTGTCTATGTGTCGGGCGGCGCCACAACCTATAGCGGATACTCAACTGTCATTTCTGTTCAGACTGCCCCGTCGGCGCCCGCTTCGTTCAAAGCGTCATCCATCGGCTACGACAGCATCATGCTGGCCTGGGGCACAGTGGCAGGCGCGACGAAGTATGAGGTGTACCGCGCTGCGGCAAGCAATGGGACCTATACCAAGTTGGCGGAGTTGACCACTACCGGCTATATCAACACCGGGCTGACAACGGGCACAACCTACTACTACAAGGTGCGGTCCTACCGGCTGGTGGGCAGCACCAAGGTGTATGGCGGTTATTCGTCCGTCGTGTCGGCCAAGCCTGCGCTCAGCACACCGACTTCTCCCAAGGCGGTTTCCGCCTCCTATAACAGCGTAAAGCTGACCTGGGGCGCAGTGGCAGGCGCGACGAAGTATGAGGTATACCGCGCTGCGGCAAGCAATGGAACCTATTCCAGGCTGGCGGAGTTGACCACTGCCGGCTATACCAACACCGGGCTGACAACGGGCACAACCTACTACTACAAGGTGCGGTCCTACCGGCTGGTGGGTAGCACCAAGGTGTATGGCGGTTATTCGTCCGTCGTGTCGGCCAAACCTGCGCTCGGCACACCGACTTCCCCCAAGGCGGTTTCCGCCTCCTATAACAGCGTCAAGCTGACCTGGGGTGCAGTGGCGGGCGCGACGAAGTATGAGGTGTACCGTGCTGCGGCAAGCAATGGAACCTATTCCAGGCTGGCGGAGTTGACCACTGCCGGCTATACCAACACCGGTCTGACAATGGGCACAACCTACTACTACAAGGTGCGGTCCTACCGGCTGGTGGGCAGCACCAAGGTGTATGGCGGTTATTCGTCCGTCATGTCGGCCAAACCTGCGCTCGGCACACCGACTTCCCCCAAGGCGGTTTCCGCCTCCTATAACAGCGTAAAGCTGACCTGGGGCGCAGTGGCGGGCGCGACAAAGTATGAGGTGTACCGCGCTACGGCAAGCAATGGAACCTATTCCAGGCTGGCGGAGTTGACCACTGCCGGCTATACCAACACCGGTCTGACAATGGGCACAACCTACTACTACAAGGTGCGGTCCTACCGGCTGGTGGGCAGCGCGAAGGTGTATGGACCGTTCTCCCCCGTCGTATCTGCCAAGGCTGCACTTGGCGCCCCCGGCTCCATGACAGCAACGCCGGTGACCTATAACAGCATTCAGGTGAAATGGAGTGCCGTAACCGGCGCGTCGGGGTATGTGGTGTACCGGGCAACATCGAAAACAGGAACATATACGTATCTGAGTACCACAACAACCGCCAGCTTCACCAACAGGAGCACGGGCACCGGCATCACCTATTACTACAAGATACGCGCTTACCGCACAGTGGGCAGTACGAAGGTGTATGGACCATATTCCGCCGTAGCAACCGCCAAGACAGCCATCGGCGCACCGGCTACGGTCAAGGCCGTGCGGGCCAGTTCCACCAGCATCAGGGTGAACTGGAGCGCGGTCACGGGAGCGACACAGTATGAGGTATGGCGCAGCACATCCTCCGGCGGCACCTACGTACTGGTCAAGACAACCGCTTCGCTTTATCAAACCAATGGCAGCTTGACCACCGGCAAGATTTATTACTACAAAGTACGTGCCTACCATCTGGAGGGTAGCACGAAGGTGTATGGGCCTTGGTCGAAGGTGGTATATTCCAAACCTTAAGGCAGTTGACTTCTTCTGAACACAAACAGGGCTGTCTCAGGAAGAACAGCAAAAAATCGAGCCAAGGCAGTAGCCATGGCTCGATTTTTATAATAATGGTTTGTTCAGTCGTATGGTTTTTGCGTCATATTCCAACAGTCCGTCTTGCCTCATTTTATTCAACTCCCTGCTCAGGGATGTGCGTTGAATCCCCAGTCTTTCGGCGAGATCCTTTTTCGAGGTACTAAGCCGTATGGGGTTATGACCTTGTAAATAGTATTCATATTTCAGCACATCGATTACTCGCTGCCGTATGGTCTTCATTGATATAGCTTCTATTTTATCCGTGAGAACAAGCACACGGTCGGACACTATTCCCAAGAGTTTAGAAAGGAATAGGGTGCTCATTTGGCTGATTTCAAGGATAAGCTCCCTTTTGATATGAATGATCAAAGTTTCAGTTTCTGCGACCACCGTATACGGGTACTGGTTCCTCTTTGAAAACAGGAGGTTTGCCCCAAGAATATCTCCACTTGTAAAGCTCGCAATCTTCAGCACATCCCCATCTGAGTCTATCTTCTGTACGGATGCACGTCCAATCAAAATGATGTCCATCGCAGCACAGATCTCATTTTGCATATGAATGACATGGCCTTTGCCATAGGTGCTGACTTTGTATTTTGGGAGTTCGAACATTCTGGCTATTTCGCTCTCTGAAAAGCCATTGAAAAGGCTATGCCCCAACAAGGCCCTGAGATAGGAGCTTTCCATTAATCATCGTTCTCCCCTCAAATTAGTTACCATGGTAACTTCTTTTTTCTCTGGATACAAGTATATTAACAGTATGAATCATGGCAGGAGGCAATTTCATGTTGGAAAAGGTTTATGATTATTCTGTAGAAGACAAAAAGGTCATTGAAAAGTTGATCGATGACGATCCAGCACAAATCAATCATATGGTTTTGCCCAAAGGAACAGGTCTCCCTGAACACTTTTCGAATTCGAACGTGTATATGCTCATCGTCAGAGGTCACATGACCCTGCGTCTCGACGATCAAGAGGCTCATGTGTATGCCAGCGGCCATATCATCAACATTCCGTACCAAATAAAAATGAATGTATCGAACCAAGATGATGCCGTGCTCGAATTTTTCGTCGTCAAATCACCCAACCCCAGAATCTATGTAGAGGAACAGAAGTGAGTAAGTCTCTGCAGCGCATCATTCAGCTGATATCTTTGGCAAGCTTTATCCTATTGATAGCGGCGGGAAAAGTACAGCTTTGGCTGGGAGTGTTTATGTTATCCGTTCTTGCGGCATTCCAGTTTGGACGTGTGTATTGCGGCTGGATATGTCCTATCCAAACCATAATGAGCGGTATTGCATGGGTCAAAAAAAAGCTGCACATCAAAAGTCTTCAAATCCCGGTTTTCCTTACAAAGCCTTGGGTTCGTTATTTGGCATTGGGAATTTTCTTCCTGCTCTTCGCTTTCACAATGGTGTCCGGCAAGAAGTTGCCTGTATTGCCTGCATTGCTTGCAGCAGGCGCTGTATTTACGATATTTTATCCCGAAGAGCTGTGGCACCGGCATTTATGCCCATATGGCGCGCTCTTTAGCGTTCCCGCATCCAGGTCAAAGAACGGCCTGTCTATAAATCCCCCACAGTGCAACAATTGCGGCTCCTGTGAGCGCGTTTGCCCCGCAAAAGCAATTGAGAGGGGCACGGAAGCCCGCCAAATAAAAGCAAGTGAATGCCTGGTCTGTATGAAGTGTTCTGCGGCCTGCAAGACAAACGCAATAAAATACGCACGACGACTTTGATTCTATACAGACGCTTATGGCTTCGTTCGGCATCTGATCGCCGCCATTTCAAAACCGCCCGCGCATCCTCATGGAGTCTGACGAGAGCCTCTGGCTGACCATCCTCGACAGGGAGATAAAGGCGTGAGCCACGAATAAACTGCCCGCTCTTCGGAGCGGGTGATTTTGATATTTACACGATAAGGGACGTGTTGGGCAACCGCGCCAAACGGGAAAATGCGCTCTCACTGCACTATATTTGATATAATACCCATTGAGACATTGGGGAAGTGAGGATGAATCAGAACATGAGAAATGCCGCTATCCGCATCAAGGGTGTAGGAGAAGCAACCGTTTCTCCCTTGCTTTTTGGCACATTCGTTGAGTTTATCGAAAACTGCATCGTCGGCGGGGTATACGAACCCCATAGCCCCCTGTCGGACAATCGGGGGTTTCGTACGGATGTGCTGGAGAAGGCCAAAGCTTGGGGGCCAAAGCTGCTACGCTTTCCTGGCGGTACGGTGATCGGCACCTATCACTGGCAAGACAGCATCGGTCCAAAACACGAGAGGCGCACCCACCGCAACGTGGTGTGGGGTGGCTATATCGACAGCGGCTTTGGCACGGCTGAGTTTGTACAGTATTGCCGAGAAATCGGTGCTGAGCCCATGATCTGCGTCAATATGCCGACGGGTACGGAGCAGGAGGCGGCTGACTGGGTCGAGTACTGCAACGGAACGGGAGATTCCTACTGGGCAAATTTGCGCCGCAGCCATGGCTACCCCGAGCCCTTTGCGGTGAAATACTGGTGCATTGGCAACGAAAGCTATGCGTTGCCCGATCTGGGAAGGCACCACGATGTGCAACGCTACATCACCGATGCTTGGGAATTTGTGAAGTACATGAAACTGGTCGACCCATCGATCCGCATCGTTCTGGTCGGCAATCTTGAGAGCATGGACTGGAATAAGTCTGTACTTGACAGCATGCATGCCGTATGTGACTTTCTGTCCCTTCATTATTATGCCGGGGAAAACGGAAAGGGGGTCTACGGTCCCTTTGTGGGTGCGCAGGAGTGTTTCCAAAAGGTGGAACGCGTAAAAGCGCTGCTGGATACATACCCCCCGCAGCCAACAGACTGGAACCGTTGGTATCGGTTCCCCTGCCGGCAGGGGCCGATTACTGTGGCCATGGATGAGTGGAACATCTGGATGACGCCGGATGGAGACGCGCCCCAGGAAAATCCCCATGGCCTGCAGGCAACCTACCTGTGGCGGGACGCCCTGTGGACGGCAGTATTCCTCAATGGGATGATCAATCGGGCCAGCTACATTGGCTGTGCCAATTTGGCACAGATGGTTAACGTCATCGCGCCTATCATGGCCGATGCGCAGGGGAGCTGGTGCCAAACAACCTATCACCCCCTGCGGCACTATACTGCACTGGCATCCGGCAAACAATTGGAGCTCGAGGTCAATGGACCGTCACTGGTACAGGAGATATGCAAGGATATGCCTGCGATCTGCGCTGCAGGCGTGGTGAAGGACGATGTTTTCCGGCTGTTTGTGATTAACCTCAGCGATGAACCAATTCAGTTGCGAGTTGGCGGGGCGAGGATAACCAGTGGTTATATACAATATGCCGATGAGCTACTGGCTCATAACGACTGCAACAAGGAATCCGTACAATATGTGGATGCAGCGATGGAAACCGACGGAAGTGTGCGTCTGTTGCCTCATTCGATCAGCTACCTCACTGCAACGGGAGATGCCGGAGCGCTTCTATGAGACTTGGAAGTTGGCATATCTACGCCGGTATCGTTCGTTGGTAGAGCTTTATATCAAAGTCAGAACGAGGCTCTATGGATCACACACAGAACAGGGTTCACCTAATAAGGTACATTTTACTTCACCCGCTCTTCGGAGCGGGTGTTTTGCTTTGGCGGTAGGTTCTTCGCTATCTACGGAGCCATGGCAAAAGCCCCCACCGTGTGGTGAGGGCTTTTGCTATGGCTCCCCAGGTAGGACTCGAAGGTTCAATGCGCTTGCGCGCAACTGGCCTGCGCCATTCCTTTCTGGCTGTTGTGTTTCCTTGCTTCGCAGGTCATGCTCGTCTCGCTCTGGCTTTTGCGGTAGGTTCTTCGCTATCTACGGAGCCATGGCAAAAGCCCCCACCGTGTGGTGAGGGCTTTTGCTATGGCTCCCCAGGTAGGACTCGAACCTACAACCCCTCGGTTAACAGCCGAGTGCTCTGCCATTGAGCTACTGAGGAACGTGGCGCGTGATTGTTATTATATCCAACGGCACCCAGGCTGTCAATACGCAATTTGGAAATTCAAAGCAGCTCTGAAAAAGTGGCGGCGGGCTTTTCGCCCGCCGCTAACAGACAATACGTTCAAGCACCCTTACTCCACAGTCACGCTCTTAGCCAGGTTGCGGGGCTTGTCCACATCAAAGCCGCGCTCCACCGAGCAATAGTATGCAAACAGCTGTGTCGGGATGACGGCCAGTATGGGCAGGAGCAGTTCCTCGGTGGCCGGCACAGAGATGACCTCGTCGCTCTGGCTGGCAATTACATCAGTGCCTTCGGGGCAGATGCTCAGCACCCGCGCGCCCCGGGCCTTGACCTCCTTGATGTTGCTGACCAATTTGTCGAACAAGCGCTGCTGGGTGGCCAGCGCGATGACCAGTGTGTTCTGCTCAATCAAGGCAATGGGCCCGTGCTTGAGCTCGCCGGCGGCGAAGGCCTCGGAATGGATATAGGAGATCTCCTTGAGCTTGAGCGAGCCCTCCAGCGCCACGGCATAGTCCAGGTTGCGGCCAAGGAAGTAGGTGTCGGACATGGCGTAGTGCAGATGGGCGCTGTGGGCGATGGCCTCCTCCTGGGCAAGAATCTGGGCTGCCTGGTCGGGCAGGTGGCGCAGCGCTTCCACCAGGCGTTCATATTCTGCGGCGTCCAGGGAGCCGCGGACGCGTCCCAACTCCAGCATCAGCAGGTACAGGCTCAGCAGCTGCGTCGTGTATGCCTTGGTGGACGCCACGGCAATCTCCGGCCCCGCCCACGTATACATGACGTGATCGGCTTCGCGGCTGACGGTGCTGCCCACGACATTGGTGATGGCCAGCACCCGGGCGCCCTTCTCTTTGGCTAAACGCAGCGCCGCCAGCGTGTCCGCTGTTTCGCCGCTCTGGCTGATCACGATGACCAGATCGCCAGAGCCTACGATGGGTTCGCGGTAGCGGAACTCCGAGGCCATGTCCACCTCCACGCTCAGGCGCAGCGTCTTCTCAAAGGCGAACTTGCCCACCAGCGCCGCGTGATATGCGGTGCCGCAGGCCACCATGACAACACGCTGTATGCTCCTGGCCAGCTTGTCGGTGAAGCCGGCCTCGGAGAGGTCCACAGTGTTCTGAGCGGTGAGCCTGGGCGAGAGCGTGTCGCGCAGCGCTTTGGGCTCTTCATGGATCTCCTTGAGCATGAAGTGCGGGTAACCGCCTTTCTCCGCAGCAGCCACGTCCCAATCCACGTGAAAGATGTCTCTCTTGACCGGCATGTCGTAAGCATCGAAGATCTCGATGGACCGGTTGGTGACGCGGGCGACCTCACGGTCCTCCAGCAGGTAGACATCGCGGGTGTAAGCGAGGATTGCCGGGATGTCACTGGCGATGAAGTTCTCTCCCTCGCCCAGACCCAGCACCAAAGGGCTGTCCTTGCGGGCAGCAATGAGCTCGCCGGGGTGCCGGGAGCTGATGACGGCGATGGCGTAGGAGCCCTCCACATGTCGCAGCGCGTCGCGCACGGCCTTATAAAGATCTCCCATATAATATAGGTCGATCAGGTGGGCCAGCACCTCGGTGTCGGTCTGGGTCTGGAACTGGTAACCCTTGTAGCCCAGCCACTCTTTGATGCGCAGATAGTTCTCAATGATGCCGTTGTGGGCCACGGCGATGTCGCCGGCTCGGTTGTGGTGGGGATGGGAGTTCACGTCGCTGGGCTCGCCATGGGTGGCCCAACGGGTGTGCCCGATGCCAACGGTTCCCTGGACGGGGTGTTCGGCGATTTCCGCCTCCAGCACGGCCAGGCGGCCCTTCTTCTTGCGGATGTCCAGCGCCTTGCCGTCAAAAGTCGCCACGCCGGCGCTGTCATAGCCGCGATATTCCAGCTTGCTAAGGCCATCTATAAGGATGGGTGCAGCTTCCCTGGTTCCGATATATCCGATGATCCCACACATATGATTTTCCTCCGATTCTTGTTCTTATTGTATGCAGCAGCAAGGCCGGCCACGCGCCGCATCGTTGCGGCTGGGCCAGCTTTCGTGCACAGGCTTATGGTTGAAGTAAAAAGGGATGAAATCCCCGCCCACGCTCCTCTGTCCCCGCCGTTGCCGACGGGCTTTTTGAGCGCTTTTACGGTTGGCGAGTCCTCCGCGGGGCATCCGCCGAATTTTCGATAAACCCCGACCTCGTCAGAACGGCGATCGGAATGCCGTTCTCAGGCGCTTT
>JAEZSC010000016.1 GCA_023422005.1 Bacillota bacterium
CCGCGCCTAAATCCTTCTACCAGTGGTGGCCAATCACACGCCTGGATGCATGGCGCAACGCGCCTTTCCCTTTGCGCATCAAGGCTCGAGCCGACCGCGGCTCGTAATAGTTGAGCAGCATCATTGCACCGGCCGCGCCGATGATGCCTCCAATCATGGCTCCTTTAATATAACCCATCGTCCCCCGCCCTCCTTTCCTCGTTCGTGTCCATTAAAACCAGATGGTTTTCTCCTTGCCTTATGTTGCCCCTGTTACGGATTATCTTTCTGCCATTTTTTAGGTCGTCGCTGATGCTCTCGGAAAGCTCCATGCCCAACACAGCGCCGGTCTTTTCGTCCAGCAGATAATTGCTGATAGATCCCAAATAGTCGCCGGCGGCGTTGTAGAGCTTGCCAGGAGAGCTCTTCACGGCGGCAGGCTTTACGGCTTTGCCCTCGGCGCTGTTCACCATCACACCCCCCGCCCCAATGTCGGCGATGGCTTCCCATGGCAGAAAACGGCAACGGCGCAGCAGGCTTAAGTCTTCATATACGATACCCTCGGCACGTGCGCTGCCCGCCCGGCAGCGCACGTTGCGCACATGGCCCAGCACCGCGCCGGTATTTTTCTCGATGACGGGCAAATGGACCAGTTGGCTGTGCAGCAGCATCGTTTTATCACCCTTTGATAGGTTTTCTCGCCGGGGTGCGAAATGTACGGCTCATTTGCGGGAGAAAAAAATACCATTGATTGCGGCGGCAATGGATACAGTTATGCACTGGCATTGCCGCCGTTCAAAGGATACAGAATGGCCGGCATAAGATTGTTGAAAGAATAAGACGAGAAAAACGTGAAAGTCTATTTACAAGGTCGGAATTGAATGCTATATTATATCCGATGAAACTACTTGGAATTGAGAGGGGACGACGATGAAGCTTTCAACGCGCAGCAAATACGGCATGAACGCCATGTTCGAGCTGGCCCTGCGCCATGGCGGCGGACCGGCGTCCATCAAAGACATTTCTGAAGCGCAGAGCATTCCAGAAGCCTACCTGGAGCAGCTCTTCATACCGCTGAAGAAGGCCGGCCTTATCGTGAGCATACGTGGTGCTCAGGGGGGGTATACATTGGCCAAGAGCCCTGCGGATATCTCCATCGGCACGGTCATTCGCACGCTGGAAGGCTCGCTGTTCCCGGTGGAATGCTTGGAGGATGAGGGCAGCTGCTGTGAGCGGGGCAGCACCTGCGCCGGCAGGATCATCTGGGAGAAGCTCTATTCCAGCATCACCAATGTGATTGACAGGCTGACTTTGCAGGACATCCTAATGGAATATGATTCACGGATCAAGGGGGACAAATGACGATGGACGCCAAACGGATTTATCTGGACAACGCTGCCACGACCTCGGTGCGTCCCGAAGTGCTGGCGGATATGCTGCCGTGGTTTACTGAGGACTTTGGCAACGCCTCCAGCGTGCACAGCTTCGGCCGCAAGTCACAGCGCGCCGTGGACGCGGCCCGCGACAGCATCGCCAAATCGATTGGCGCCAATGCCAACGAGATCTATTTCACCTCCGGCGGCACCGAGGCGGACAACTGGGCCATCAAGGGCTATGCCCTCAAGCACGCCGACAAAGGCAAGCACATCATCACCAGCTCCATCGAGCACCATGCCGTCCTGCATACGTTCGACGTGCTCAAGAAGAAGGGATTCGAAGTGACGCTGCTGCCGGTGGACAGCCAGGGTATCGTGGATCCGGAATCCCTTAGGGCTGCGCTGCGTCCGGACACGACGTTGGTAAGCGTGATGATGGCCAACAACGAAATTGGCACGATACAGCCCATTGCCGAGCTAGCCCGCATCGCAAAGGCCGCCTGCGCGGCTTTTCACACCGATGCGGTGCAGGCCATGGGGCACATCCCCGTCAACGTGAAGGACTTGGGCGTGGACATGCTGACGTTCTCCGCCCACAAGTTCCATGGGCCCAAGGGCATCGGCGCTCTGTACATCCGCCGGGGTGTGAGCCTGACCAACCTGATAGATGGCGGCGCCCACGAACGGGGCCGGCGCGCAGGCACCTCCAACCACCCCGGCATCATCGGCATGGCAAAGGCGCTGGAGCTGGCCGTAGCCGAGCTGCCCGAGGTCACGCCCCGCATCGAGGCGCTGCGTGACCGGCTGATCAAGGGTGTGCTGCAGATTCCCAACGCGCGGCTCAACGGCCACCCTTCCCTGCGTCTGCCCGGCAACGCCAACTTCAGCTTCTCGGCCATGGAGGGCGAGGCGCTGGTGCTCAGCCTGGACCTGGCCGGCATTGCCGCAAGCTCCGGCTCGGCTTGCTCCAGCGGCTCTCTGGAGCCCAGCCATGTGCTCATGGCGCTGGGCATTCCCATCGGCGCGGCCCATTCGTCGCTGCGGCTGACGCTGGACCGCGACAACACCGAAGAGGAAATCGACTACACCATAGATAAAACGGCGGAGATTATCGCACGGCTGCGCGCCATGTCCCCGCTGGCATAAGCTGCACCGCATAAAGAAGGAGAGAGAACCATGTACAATGACAAAGTGATCGAACACTTTTCCAATCCCCGTAACGTGGGCGAGATCGAGAATGCCGACGGCGTGGGTCTGGTTGGCAGCGAGGCCTGCGGCGACATCATGAAGTTGTTCGTCAAGGTGGAGAACGGCGTCATCGTGGACGCCAAGTTCAAAACCTTCGGCTGCGGCGCGGCCATCGCGTCCTCCAGCGTGGCCACTGAGATGATCAAGGGCAAGACCGTGGAAGAGGCGCTGAAGCTGACCAACAAGCAGGTCATCGAAGAGCTGGGCGGGCTGCCGCCGGTCAAAATTCACTGCAGCGTGCTGGCCGAGGAGGCCATCCATCAGGCGCTGCTGGACTACCAGAAAAAGCACGAAGAATCCAAACCGGCATAAATCAAACCGACAGAAAAGCCGGGCATCCAAACGATGCCCGGCTTTTGTTCGTTCCTCTACCCTGCCCTATGCCTTTCAACAAACTTCGCGATGCGCTCCAGCGCCGTACGCAGTTTCTCTACCGAATAAGCATAGCTGATGCGTACGAAGCCTTCGCCCGAGGGGCCGAAAGCCGTGCCCGGCACAACGGCGACCTTTTCCTCCCGCAGCAGCGCGTTGCAGAAATCCTCACTGGTCATGCCGGTGGCGGCGATGGACGGGAAAGCATAAAAGGCGCCCTTGGGTTCAAAGCACGAAAGGCCCATCTCGTTGAGAGAGCTCACGACAAAGCGCCGGCGGCGGTTGTATTCCCGCTGCATCTTGCCCACCTCGGCAAAGCCGTCGGCCATGCCCGAGCGAAGGCCTTCCAGCGCCGCCGCCTGGGCCATGATGGGCGCGCACAGCATCGTGTACTGATGAATCTTGACCATGCCGGCCAGTGCCTGCGCCGGCCCGCAAAGATAGCCAAGCCGCCAGCCGGTCATCGCGAAACTCTTGGAGAAGCCGCTGATAACCAGTGTGCGCTCTGCCATGCCGTCCAGCTCGGCGATGGACACATGGCGTCCGTTATAGGTCAATTCCGCGTAAATTTCGTCGCTTAAGACCGCGATGTCCAGCCCTCGCAACACGGCAGCCAGCTCTTCCAGGTGGTGGCGCTCCATGATGCCGCCGGTGGGGTTGTTGGGGTAAGGCAGGATCACGGCTCGGGTGCGCGGGGTGACCTTGCTGAGCAGCGCCGCCGGCTCCACACGGAAATCCGCCTCAGCGCTGGTCGGGATGCCCACGGGCACGCCCAGCGCCAGCGACACGCACGGCGCATAGCTGACATAGCTGGGTTCAGGAATCAACACCTCGTCGCCGGGCTCCAGTATGGCGCGCAAGGCCAGGTCGATGCCCTCGCTGGCGCCTACGGTCACGAGGATCTCGTTTTTGGGGTTATAGCGCAGGCCGAAGCGCCCATGCATGTAGTCAGCGATGGCGGTTCGAAGCTCGATGGTGCCCCAGTTGGACGTGTAGTGGGTCGCGCCGCGCTCCACAGCGTAGATGGCTGCCTCGCGGATGTTCCAGGGCGTGTCGAAATCCGGCTCGCCCACGCCCAGCGAGATGGCGCCCTCAATCTCCGTCACGATATCAAAGAACTTGCGAATGCCCGATGGCGGCACCTGCTCCACAGTGTTGTTGACCCATCGTATGCTCATGGCGACACCGCCAGGCGTCCGTCGGGGCCGCTGTCTTCATCCAGCATCACGCCGCGATCCTTGTATTTTTTGAGCACAAAATGCGTGGCGGTGCTGAGCACACCGTCGATGGTGCTGAGCTTTTCGGCCACGAAGAAGGCCACATTGCGCATGGTAGAGCCCTCGATGAGCACCATAAGGTCATAAGCGCCGGACATCAGATAAACCGAGGAAACCTCGGAAAAACCATAGATGCGCCGGGCAATTTCGTCAAAACCGCGATCGCGCTGCGGCGTCACGCGCACTTCGATGAGTGCCTGTACGGTTTCCACGCCCATTTTGTCCCAGTCGATCAGCGTGTGATAGGTCACGATGACGCGGTCGGCCTCCATCTCGGCGATGGCAACGGCTACGGCGGCCTCGTCTGCTCCGGTCATCACGGCCATATCGGCCACGGTAGCTCGGGCGTTATGAGCCAAAATTTCCAGCAGTTCCCTTTTCAGTTCCATCGCGAGATCACTCCTTTTCGGTTATTCGTACGGGTATTTCGCTCATTATAGTGTCCAACGTCTGGAAGTGCAAGCAAGACTTTCTCCCGATACATAAGTCCCGCCATCGCGACCATACTAGGAAAGGACGCGATCAAAAGCAATACCAAGTGTAAAGGGGTGAATGAACTTGTCGTGGATTGCATGGATCGTTATTGGAGCGCTGGCCGGGTGGATCGCCAGCATGATTATGGGCAAAAACTCTGAAATGGGCGCCTTTGCCAACATCATCATAGGTATTATTGGAGCATTCGTCGGCGGATTTGTACTGAATATGCTCGTAGGCGTAGGCTTTACAGGCTTCAACTTCTGGAGCCTGATCGTCGCGACCTTGGGCGCGGTTATCCTGTTATGGATCATCCGTTTGATCAAGCGCCCCAGGGCACAGCATTGATTTAAAACTTCATATTGAAAAGCAGCCGTCGGTTTGAACCGGCGGCTGCTCTTGATTTGTGATCAACAGAACAACATCTCACCCACCGCGTGGTCCAGCGCGGCCAGCGGGTGCTCCGGCGGCACGTGGGATTTGAGCACAGTGAGCTGCCCCGAGAGCGTCAGTGCGCCGGCAGCGGCGGGGTTCACGAAGGAGTCGCCCAGCTTGACCTCAAAGCACTTCTTCCCTGCCCGTTTCACAGCACCGCTTCCGGCGATCACCGTGTAGGCCGCGAAGCTGCGCGGCCACGCGTCGGTCAGCTCTCCGTGCACATCCAAGCGCTCCAGCGTGTATTGAGGGTTGTGAATGTAGACGGTGCGCACGCCGCCGGGCTCGGTTACGGCGCGGCCGGCCACTGCGCCGCTGCCGGGCTTGGGCTCTATCACGCGCAGCGCTGCTTCGATGTGCAGCTCCCGGGGCTTGCCTGTGGCGGCATCCACGCGATCCCAGTCATACAGGCGATAGGTCGTGTCGGAATTCTGCTGCACCTCATAAACGACCACACCGGCGGTCAGCGCGTGCACCATGCCCGCGGGGATGTCCAGCACGTCGCCGGGATGCACATTAAGCCAGCGCAGATGCTCGGTCATGCGACCTTCGGACAAGGCCTGGGCGAACTGCTCGCGGCTGCAGCCGATGTCATAAATGATCTGCGCGCCGGGCTCGCAGGCCAACACAACCCAGGCTTCGGCCTTGCCGGCCTCGCCGGCACGGCAGTTGCTGTCGCTGGGGTGCACCTGCACGCTCAAATGTGTTTTTGCGCCCAGGAGTTTTATGAGCAGCGGAAAACGCTCCGTTGGGGTTTCACCGTAAAAATCCTGACCAACTGTATATTGACCAAAAGGCATGCCGTCGGCCGGTCCTCCGTCAATGATGCTCTGGCCCCGCGGATGAGCGCTGACTTCCCAACTCTCGCCGGTGTCGTCGGCGGGGATATCCTTGCCCAAGCAGTCGCGCAGCAGCGTGCCGCCCCAGATGTAAGAGAAATATGCCGGTTTAAGCTTGACCGGCTGATCATAAAGGCCCATGTCTGCCTCCACTTCAATTCTTTCGCACTATGATAGCACAAAAATGCACCGCGTCCCATCAACAAACGCACCAGCTTTAAAAAGGCCCATATGTGAGGAATATCAAGAAGCCGACCGACGGTTTATCCGGCGGGAGGAAACAGATAACGGGTGAGAGGACGTTCAAAAACCGCCAACAGGCGAAAAAGCCTCTGGGTCTATATGGAACAAGTATGAGTTTAAAATTAAGATATCGCCCGGCGACATGTGCGGCGGGCGATAGACAGCATCTGTGACAAGTCGTCTAAATCACAGATGACGCCGCAGCGTCATCTGTGAAAGGTAAAGAATATTTGAACGTTTTCAAAGGCCAGTTGACAGGCCATCGGCGATGAAATACCATGAGGAGGAATCCTCCCAGAGGGAATGAACGTGAAGCTGAACATCCATCCGCTGAAGAACCTTTGCGACCAAAATGGCATTACCGACAAAGCGCTGCGCCGCGACCTGAGCCTGTTCATCTTCTCCGTCTCTCTGGGGACGGTTTTCTTTGCGATCTCCACCGGTACACCCTTTACGGGGTTGGCCGTGGCGCTGGGCGCCAACGATTTGTTCTACAGCCTGCTGTTCGCGATACCGATCTCCACCAGCGTGCTGCAGTTCTTCGCCTCATGGCTTATGGAGCGCACGCGCCGCCGCAAGGCCATCTTCATCGTTTCGGGGCTGGTGCAGCGCGCGATGTGGATACCCGTGGCGCTGGTGCCGGTGTTCGTGCCCATGGACGACGGCCAACTGCGCCTGTGGGCGCTGATCGGTCTGCTGACGCTGTCGTCGCTGGCCGGTTCGTTCATGAATGTGACGTTCTTCTCCTGGCTGGCCGACGTGGTACCGCTGGCAGTCCGAGGGCGCTATTTGGGCCTGCGCAGTTCTATTTCCACGGTGCTGGGCCTGGCCGCCGCCTTTGCCGCCAGCCTGATATTGGACGCCATCAGCGGCCTGACCGGTTATGTGATCGTTTTTGGTGCAGGCGCGCTGTTTGGCATTGCCGATATCGCGCTGTTCCTACGGATTCGAGACCCTGCTATGGCCCAGGCCGATCACCACGAGGGCTTCCTGCGCTCGCTGCGCACGGCCCTGAGGGATCGGGCCTTTCTGGTATACCTTCTGTTCTGGACGGCTTGGATCTTCACTTGGAACCTGTCAGGTTCGTTCTTTGCGAAATACTGCCTGGACCAGTTGAGCCTGAGCCTGACCGCGACGACTTTGGCCGGGCAGGTCGCCGCAAGCGTGATGACGTTTCTGGCCATACAGCGCTGGGGCCGCCTGCTGGACAGCCACGGCTACCGCTGGGTGCTGCTGCGCTGCGGGCTGGTGGGCTCCCTGACGCCGCTGGTGTGGCTGTTCGCAGCACCCGGGCAGTTTTGGCCGCTGCTGGTCTTTTCGCTGCTCAACGGCATGTTCGTGTGCGGCGTGGATGTGACCAGCGTACAGATGCTGGTCACGGTGACTCCGCAGCGCAACCGCTCCATCTTCATCGCGCTGTACATGGTGCTGACCAGCGTGCTGGGCACATCTCTGGGTTATCTGTGCGGCGGCGCGCTGCTGGATTGGATGGGCGACCTGCGCTTCCCTCTGGCGGGATTGGTCATCGACCGCTACAAGGTGCTGTTCACCGGCGCGGGTTTTCTGCGGCTGGTGGTCATATTGGTTTTGTTGCCGCTGATGGCACGCGTCATAGGGACCCATGCCGGGAACGCCCCGGCAGGAAAGGATGGCTGACATGGCTGAAAAGAAGCTCCCGCTGCGGGAAGAGGTGAACCCACAATACAAATGGCGCATGGAGGATATGTTCCCCAGCAACGATGCCTGGGAGGCCGAATACGCCCAAGCTGGCGCGCTAATCCAGCGAGCCGAGAGCTTTGCAGGCAAATTGAGCGCCGGCGCCGGGACGCTGGCCGACGCGCTGGACGCCATGGCCGAAGCGTCACTTGCGGTGGAGCGGCTGTTCGTGTATGCCCGCATGCGCCGCGATGAGAACAACGCCAACACGCTTTATCAGGGCATGGCCGATCGCGCCGCCGCCATCAACGTGAAGCTGGAAAGCGCGCTGAGCTATCTGGACCCGGAGATCCTGGCTATGGACGAGGCCATGCTCCAGGGTTTCATACAGAGTGAACCGCGGCTGGCCGTCTACCGGCAGTTCCTGGACCGCCTGGCCCGCCGCCGCGCCCACACGCTGAGCCAGAGCGAGGAGCGCCTGCTGGCCATGGCCGGCGAGGTGCTGGAAAGCCCCCACAACATCTTCGTAATGCTCAACAACGCCGATATGAAATTCCCGACCGTGACCGGAGAAGACGATGAACCGGTGCAGCTGACCCACGGGCGCTACATCCCGATGATGGAGAGCCGCAACCGCGACGTGCGCAAAGGGGCTTTTCAAGCCCTTTACGCGACGTATTTGGCATATCGCAACACATTGGCCACGACCTATGGCTCCAGCGTGAAGGGCGATGTGTTCGGCGCCCAGGCCCGCAACTTCCCCTCTTCATTGGCGGCCTCGCTGCACGGTGACGCTGTGCCCGTGGAGGTATATGACAACCTGATCGCCACAGTGCGCGCCAACCTTCCGCTGCTGCACCGCTATATGGCGCTGCGCAAGCGCGCGCTGGGCGTGGATGAGCTGCACATGTACGACCTCTACGTGCCAATCGTGGCCGAGGTGGACATGAAGATGACCTATGCGCAGGCCTGTGACATGCTGCGCGAGGGTCTTTCGCCGCTGGGCCCGGATTACATCGCTGCCATGAGCGAAGGCTTAAACACCGGTTGGGTGGATGTGCTGGAGAACGAAGGCAAGTCTTCCGGCGCCTATTCCTGGGGCGTGTGGGGCACCCACCCCTATGTGCTGATGAACTGGAACGACACGCTGGACAACGCCTACACGCTGGCCCACGAGCTGGGCCACGCCATGCACAGCTACCTGTCCGACCGGCTGCCCTATATGCAGGCCCAGTACCCAATCCTGCTGGCTGAGGTCGCGTCCACGTTCAACGAGTGCCTGTTCCTGGACTATATGCTCAAGCGCACCCAGGACAAGGACAACCGCCTGTACCTGCTGAACCATTTCCTGGAGCAAGTGCGCACCACGGTGATACGGCAGGTCATGTTTGCCGAGTTTGAGAAGATCACCCATGAGATGGCCGAGCGGGGCGAGGCGTTGACCGGCGAGAGCTTAAGCGCAGTCTACCGCCAGCTCAACGCCGATTATTACGGCCAGGACATGGTGCTGGACAGCGAGATCGACATGGAATGGGCGCGGATCCCCCATTTCTACGGCGCGTTCTATGTCTACAAATACGCCACCGGCTTCGCCAGCGCCGTGGCACTGGCAGACGGCGTGCTGACCGGTGGCGAGCCGGCTCGCCAGCGGTATTTGAAGTTCCTGGGCTCCGGCGGTACCGATTATCCGCTGAACCTGCTGCGTGAGGCCGGCGTGGACCTGTTGAAGCCCGACGCTGTGGAGGCGTGCTTTGCGCGGTTCGCCGCGATGCTGGAGGAGATGGAAGCGCTTCTTTGAGCGCGGACTGGGAGGAAACGATGAAACTGGCCTTTTCCACCATCGGCTGCCCGGAATGGAGCTGGGAGGATATCGTGAGCGCCGCCGCGGACCTAGGCTATGACGGCGTGGAAGTGCGCGGCGTTAAAAACGAGTTGAGTGCCCCGCGCATCCCACAGTTTTCGGCTGAAAAGCTGCCCGGCACCCGCGTACAGCTGCAGCGGCTGAACCTGTCGATCCCCTGCCTCACCAGCGGTTGCGTGCTGGGCGACGCCGCCGGGCACGGCTCGGCCCTGGCCGAAGCCCGCGCCTACATCGATTGCGCCGCGGCGCTGGGCGCGCAGTTCATCCGCGTGATGGCCGAGAGCACCGCGCAGCCCTCCACTGCCGTGGATGAGGCGCTGGTGGCCGGCGGGCTTGCCACCCTGGCTCCCTATGCGGCGGCCAGAGGGGTTCAGGTGCTGCTGGAGACCAACGGTATATATGCCGACAGCGCGCGGCTGGCTGCGCTGATGCAGCGGGTGGACGCTCCGGGCCTGGGCGTGCTCTGGGACATTCACCACCCGTTCCGCTTCTTCGGCGAGGCGCCGGCGCTCACTGTTGAGCGCCTGGGAAGCTGGATACGCTATGTCCATGTGAAGGACTCCCTGCTGGAGGACGGCAAGCTGCACTACCGAATGCTGGGCCAGGGTGACCTGCCGGTGCGTGCCTGCGTGGCGGCACTGCGTGACATCGGCTACAACGGGTGGTATACTCTGGAGTGGGTGCGCCGCTGGGACATGACACTGGAGGAGCCCGGCATCGCCTTTGCCCATTTTGTGGGCACCATGAAGGGTATTAATTAATCTTACGTTTCACTGGAGGGTTACCCATGAACAAAGGACGCATTGTGGCCATCGTGGCCGTGACACTGTTTGTCGCGCTGCTGATCTTTACCAGCTGCAGCGGCACCCAGACCATGCTCTCCGGCCGTTGGAGCATGACCGGCATCGGCGATGAGGCTGGCCAAAATCCCCAGCAATACCCGCTGCCCGTGGTCGTGGACATCTACCCCGACGGCCGTGTGGACATGTTGGATTCCTTCTTCGGCACCTACACCCGCGATCGTGACACCTACACCTTCGTAAGCGAGGATGGCAAGTTCAAGTCCACCGGCAGCTTCAAGCTGGAATATCCCAACCTGACGATCTACCCGGACGATACGCCGGCGAGCTACATCTTCGAAAAGAAGATGGATCTGAAGGATCTGGAGAAATACCTGGCCTCCAAGGCCGCCGCTACGCCGACACCGGCAGCGCCGGCCGCCACGGCTACTCCTGCCCCTTCCGCTTCCTGATAAATCAACCTAACGGTACATATCATAACGTTGCCCGCCATCCGGCGGGCATTTTTCTTGATAGCGGTTTTTATATATCTTGTATAACGTCCGCTTCTAATGTACGATGGTTATGTCATCATTCATCCATTTTCGACCAAAGGAGACGACCATGCCGCAAAATAGCTATGTTCTGACCACCGATTCCAACAGCGAACTGCCGCTTTCGCTGGCCAAAGCTTATGAAGTTCCCTTCGTGCCTATGAACTATCTGCTGGACGACAAGGAATACTTCTACGATCTTGGTGAAAACACCGACTTCAAATGGTTCTTCAACAACGTGCGCGCCGGCCACCTGCCCACGACGTCGGCCTATTCGCCGCTATATTATGTGGAGTACTTCCGACCCTTCCTGGAAGCCGGGCAGGATGTGCTGCACGTGAGCTTTTCCTCGGGCATGTCCGCGACCTTCAGCTACATACAGGAGGCCGTGGAAGAGCTCAAAACCCTGTACCCTGACCGGCGCGTGGCGGCCGTGGACACCTTGAGCATTTCCGGCGGGGCGGCGCTGCTGGTGTACGGGGCGATCAAGCGCCGTGCCGAGGGCCAAAGCCTGGACGATGTGGCCGACTGGGTTCGTCACAACGCGCTGCGCGCCCATCACTGGTTCACGGTGAACGACCTGAACCACCTGCGCCGCGGCGGGCGGTTGAGCGCCGCGACGGCCATTGTGGGCTCGGTGCTCAACATCAAGCCCATATTGGTAGTCAACCGCGAAGGCAAGGTGGTTGCACACGACAAGGTAACCGGCCGCCGCAAGGCCATCCGTTATCTGGCGGAGCGCGCCGGCGAACTGGCGGAGGATCCTCAGAACAACGCCTGCATCATCATGCACGCCGACAGCCTGGCGGACGCTGATGATTTGAAGGCACAGGTGCTGGCCGCCGCGCCCTTTGCCGAGTGCTTTGTGCAGTTCGTGGGGCCGGTCATCGGCACCCACGCCGGTCCGGATGTGCTGGCCGTGTGCTTCCTGGGCAAGGAGCGGACGGTCTGAACGAGAACATTTTGAACAGGAAGCGGCAGGGTCTCCCCTGCCGCTTCGAGCATGTCGCACCTCTTTTATGTTCACAGCCAAGCTGTTTGCGGCCAATCCAAAGCCGACTAAAATACTTTTTCTCTGCTCATCAGCCGTTGCCGTCACTGATCAGCCACGTTTTGGCCTCTTTAGGGTCACTGCGGAAGGCCAACGGAAGGTCGGGGGCTGCGGCACGCAGTGCTTTCTCCAAGCGCCGGCAGTCCCGCTGGGAGCACCCTACCACGGCCAGCCGGAGCAGTTGGGGCCGCAATGCCCGCGCCTGCGCGGCGAAGCGGGCCACGATGGCGTCGCTCAGCGCGGTCTCATTGAAATCCACCCACATTGGAAAACGGCGGGCGGGCCGCTCCTGCAGGAAGGCCTCTTCGGCGTCCATCAGCGCCAGCAGCCGCGCCTCGTCGGCGAAGTGACTGCCATATTTGAGCGCGTGAAGCTCTCCGCCCTTGTAGTAATAAGGAAAGGTGGAGCCGCCTGGTGATTTCGCCATCTGGAAACCTCCATACTAAAGAGCAACCCGCGCCGGTTGGCGCGGGCTGCTCAGAGATGCTAGAAACGGACCGTGCGGAACTCACCTTGGAAGCTGCAGAATTCCGCCTCTCCCTCCTTCAAATATAACAAGCCCAGCGTCCAGCCGCTTTGCTCGTTGTACATGCGGCGCAGGCCGGGCATTACCTCAAAGGCCCTGGCCTGCACGTCGGCGGAATCATCCATCACGGCGACGCCGCGCAACCGCAGCCACTGCCCGTTGGCATTGGTCGTGCTGATTTCCACATTCGGGTTGGCCTTTAGCTGGCTCCACGCGGCCTTATGGGTGCCGATGCCGAAGTACAGCCGCCCCTGGTGGAGGAAGGCCAGCCCAAAGGGTCTTACCCGGGGCTTGTCGCCTTCCACCGTGGCGAAGTAAAATGTGCCGCACTCCAGCAGAAAATCCAGTATTTCCTGCATATTTCTTCTCCCCGCCGGCCTAGCGCTGCACGCGGCCGGAAGCGTCGCCACCCAGCAGCGTCTTGACTTCTTTGGCGCTGACCATGTTGAAGTCGCCTTCCACGGTCTGCTTGAGCGCCGAAGCCGCCACGGCGAATTCCAGCGAGCCCTGTGGACCCATGCCGCTCAGGAAACCGTAGATCAGCCCCGCGCCAAAGGAATCGCCGCCGCCCACGCGGTCCACGATGTGGATGTCATAATGGCGGGATTTGTAGAACGACGAGCCGTCATAGAGCAGACCGGACCAGCCGTTGTCCGAAGCCGAGCGGCTCTCGCGCAGCGTGAAGGCCACATATTTGACGCCGAAACGCGCCGCCAGCTGCTCAGCCACGCTGCGGTAGCCGAACTCGGAGATCTGGCCGCCGGTGATGTCCGTGCCCTCGGCGTGGATGCCGAACACGTCGGCGGCGTCCTCCTCGTTGGCGATCAGCACGTCCACATACTTCATGAGCTCGCCCATTACCTGGCCGGCCTTCTCGCGGCTCCACAGCTTCTTGCGGTAGTTGACGTCACAGCTGACCATGATGCCCATGGACTTGGCGGTCTCGCAGGCCTCGCGGCAGATGTTGGCCACATTGTCGCCCAGCGCCGGCGTGATGCCGGTGAAGTGGAACCAATTGGCGCCTTCCAGTATCTTGGGCCAGTTGAAGTCCGATGCCTTGGCCTGGGCGATGGCGCTGCCGGCCCGGTCATAGATGACGTTGCTGGGCCGCATGGAGGCGCCCTTCTCGCAGTAGAAGATACCCAGTCGGTCCCCGCCGCGGGCGACGGCGCTCACATCCACGCCGTATTTGCGGATCTCGTTGCGGCAGGCGTCACCCACGGGGTTGTCGGGCAGCTTGGTCACATAGTGGCTCTTGAGGCCATAGTTGGCCAGCGATACGGCCACATTGGCCTCGGCCCCGCCAAAGATGATCTCAAATTGGCGCGCCTGCACGATGCGCTCGTACCCCGGCGGCGAAAGACGGAGCATGACCTCTCCAAAACAAACGACCTTGGACATGGTTCCCCTCCTGTGTTCTATGTTTACTTGGCTCTGGCGGCTTCGATGGCGCGAATGTAGGCTCTGGCGGTCTCGGTGATCTGGGCATAGTCGCCGGTCTTGGCGCCGCGGGTCAGCTCGCTGCCCGCGCCTAGCGCCACCGCGCCGGCCTTGATCCATTCGGCGGCGTTCTCCGCCGATACACCGCCGGTGGGCATCAGCTTGGCCTGCGGCAAAGGCCCCAGGAAGCTCTTGAGGATGCTGGGCCCGAACAGGTTGGCCGGGAACACCTTGAGGATGTCCGCACCGGCCTCCATGGCCTGCACCGCTTCCTTGGGCGTCATGACGCCGGGCATGCATGCCACGCGGTAGCGGTTGCACAGGCGCACCGTTGCCTCGTCAAAATAGGGGCTGATGATGTACTGCGCGCCGGACAGTATGGCGATGCGCGCCGTTTCCGGGTCCAGCACGGTGCCCGCGCCCAGAATCAGTTCCCCCTTGGAATACTCTTTCGCCAGGTCCTCTATTGCCTTGTGGGCGCCGGGCACCGTGAAGGTGATCTCCAGCGCGGCCACGCCACCCTCCAGGCACGCGGCAGCCACGCGCTTGGCCTGCTCGGCGTTCTCCGTGCGCACCACAGCCACAAGGCCGGCTTTCTGGATTTTGCTCAGCACCAGTTCCTTGTCCATGTCTATTCCTCCTTCGGGTTGCTTTGGTTAACTATGGAATATTTTACCCGCTTGCTATGTGCTTTACAATCGCCCTTATGTCTATCCAGGTGTTTTGTATGATAGGTTCTGCTATACTACCTAGAAAGTCGAGGAAATTCACATATTTCCTCGACTTTTCATGGCGTACACTTGATCTATGTGCAAGGATTTTTTACATTCTGCTTCAAAATCCTTGCACATGGCTGTCGGTATTAGGCACCGCAGAACCCCGGTTGCATGGGCGAGCAGCGGCTGGAAGCCGCGGCCAGCCTTCAAAATGCTCATCCACCCCTCAAGATACGCTTTTTCTTGTACTTGTCGATGGTTTAGAGGGGCTGATTCGCATTTTGATACGGGCTTGCTGATAATACTGCAAACCCTATGGTATAATGAACGAAAAAACGGATGGGTAACGATGGGTAACATGCGCATTTCACATAAAGGCCGCCGACGCGTGGAGGGCGGCCACCCGTGGGTGTTCGCCAGCGACATCACCCTTGCGGACACGGGCATGGAGCCAGGCGAAATCGTGGATGTGCGCACCGAGGACGGTAAGCGCTTTCTGGGCCGCGGCTATTACAACCCAAAATCCCAGATCTCCCTGCGCATGCTCACGACGAAGGAAGAACCCATAGACGCCGATTTCGTGGCGCGGCGGGTGCGCGCCGCCGTAGAGCACCGCACCCGGCTGGGCGTGTTGCCCGCGTGCCGCCTGGTGCACGCCGAGAGCGATCTGCTGCCGGCGCTGGTCGTGGACAAGTTCAACGACGTGCTGGTGATGCAGACGCTGTCTATGGGCATGGAACGCCTGAAGGATTGGGCCGCCGACGCGCTGATGGCCGTGCCCGGCGTGCGGGGCATTTACGAGCGCAACGACGTGCACGTGCGCGACCTGGAAGGCCTGCCCCGGAACAAGGGCTGGCTGCGCGGCGGCGGTGATACCCAGGCCGTCATAGAGGAAAACGGCATTCGCCTGGCCATAGACTTTGAGAACGGCCAGAAGACCGGCTACTTCCTGGACCAGCGGGAGAACCGCGCGGCCATCGCGCCCTTCGTGAAGGGCGGCCGTGTGCTGGATTGCTTCTGCCACATCGGCTCCTTCGCGCTGCACGCGGCACGTTATGGGGCAGCCGACGTCACCGGTGTGGACATCTCCGAAGAGGCGGTGAACCGCGCGACGATATTGGCCCAGCTCAACAAGCTGGACAGCCGCTGCCGCTTCGCGGCGGCCAACGCCTTTGACCGCCTGCGGGAGCTGCAGAGCGCCGGCGAAGTTTTTGACGCGATCATACTGGACCCGCCGGCCTTCACCAAGAGCCGCGACACGATACACAGCGCCATACGCGGCTATAAGGACATCAACCTGCGGGCCATGAAGATTCTGCGCCCCGGCGGCACACTGATCACGTGCTCATGTTCACAGCACATGGCCGAGGCGATGTTCCTGGACATGCTGCAAAGCGCCGCGCTGGACGCCGGGCGGCAGGTCCGCATCGTGGAAAAGCGCGGCCAGGCAAAGGATCACCCTTACCTGTTGGCCGCGCCGGAGACCAATTATTTGAAGTGCATTATCGCCCAGGTGTACTAGGCAAAGCCTAGTGCGCCTTACGCAGGTTCACAAACAGAATGCCGCCGATGGCGCCCACAACGATGCCCATGACCAGATCCGCCAGGAAAGGCCAGCCCACGGACCAGTCTCCATCGATCAGCGAGAAGAGCACGAAGGCCAGTATCACATACAAACCGCCGGCAATACCGCCCTTGAGCCAGCCCTTCAGGGGCCGCCGCCACACGGAGATGACAGCCGCGACCAGCATGCAAATGGCCTTGGCGATCACGTTGACGACGGGCATTGTGTTATCGCCCACGCGGAAAAGGTACATCGCCAACGCATACAGCCCCACGTAGACGATGGCCATCAGCAGCGCGCCGATCGCGCCCAGAAGAGTATCCTTTACGATGGTGGGGGGATTGCCCACGTTATCGGTTATGCCCTTGATGCGTGTACCTATCTTCATCGCGCTTCGCCCCTTCTTGTTTGCTATTCATACCTATGCCCTTTGGGGCGTGGTTAGTACTGATACGCATAAAACAAGCAAATCTGGCGTCATGTGAATATGCTATAATGAAAATGAGCTTTGATACTGACAATCATTGGATACACAATGACAACTTGACGGAGGACGAAATGGCACAGAACGAAAGGCCCGGCGACGCCAATCAGATCACCCGCGATTATTTTGATTCCCTGCTGATCGAGATGCGGCACATCGACGCCGTGGTTCCCTCCACCAGGTTGGAACTGTACGGCGAAACCTTCTCCACCCCGGTCATGACCGCCGCCCTCTCCCACTTGGACAGCTGCCGCCCCCAAGGCACGGTGGAGCTGGCCAAGGGCGCCTTTGCCGCAGGCGCGGTCATGTGGATCGGCATGGGTGAGGATGAGGAGCTGGAGGCCATCACCGCCACGGGAGCACGGACGGTCAAAATCATCAAGCCTCACGCGGACAACGCCGAAATCTTCCGCAGGATTGAGCACGCGCAACGCTGCGGCGTGATGGCGGTGGGCATGGATATCGACCATTCCTTCAACGGCAGAGGTGAGCGCGACACCGTGCTGGGCCTGCCCATGTCGCCCAAAACGCTGGATGAGATCAAGTCCTTCGTCCAGGCTACCGATCTGCCCTTCATCATCAAGGGCGTGCTCAGCGTGCAGGACGCCATGAAGTGCGCCCAAGCCGGCGTTAGGGGCATTGTCGTGTCCCACCATCACGGCATACTGAACTACGCTGTGCCGCCGCTGATGGTGCTGCCGGACATCGTCCGGGCAGTCGGCGGCACCATGCCGGTCTTCCTGGATTGCGGCGTGTCGAGCGGCATCGACGTGTTCAAGGCATTGGCGCTGGGCGCCTCCGCGGTCTCCGTGGGCCGCGCGCTGATGCCGCCGCTGACCGAGGGCGGCCCCAAGGGCGTACACGTGAAGATCGCCGGTATGACGGCGGAGCTGGCCGGCGCCATGGCGCGCACGTGTTCTCCGGACATCGCCCACATCGACCCGGTGGTTATCCGCAAGCGGGACTTTTGATACGATATTGACGTTTAAAGAAGGTGCAGTATGAGGACAGCGCTGGTCGTCATCGATGTGCAGGTGGATTTATTCGCTTACCCGGAGAGCCCGATATACCGCGGGGAGCGCGTGCTGGAGCGCATCGCGGGTTTGATCGCCCGGGCGCGGGAAGCCGGCGCGCCGGTCGTCTATGTGCAGCACGCGGAGAGCGACGGCAGCCCCATGGCCCGGGGCAAGCCCGGCTTTGCCGTTCATCCGGCCATCGCGCCGTTGGAGGGCGACCCCGTGGTCGTCAAGAAGACCCCCAGCGCCTTCCACCGTACAGCTCTCAAGCGCGTGCTGGCCGAGTTGGCCTGTGACCGGCTGGTGCTGTGCGGCCTGCAGACCGAATACTGCGTGGACACGACGGTGCGCCACGGCAGCGTGTTGGGCTATGAGCAGATCGTGGCGCAGGACGCCCACAGCACCTATGACAATCAGCCGCTTAGGGCTTCGGAGATCATACTGCACCACCAGCGCATCTGGCGGGGGCGGTTTGCAGAAGTGGTACCGGCGGATAAAATCGAGTTTCTGTAGCAAGCAATACAGAAGAGGCCGCCAAAGGATGGCTGATAGAATGCGGGAATTTGCCAAGTAGCTCTGAGCTACATAATATAGTAGTTGAGGGATACGTATGTTATTAGTATCTGTGTCTTTAACTGTTGGGTGTATTATTATGGGAATATTATTGGTTAACGGAAAGGGTGTAAAGCACTTTAATTGGTTCACTGCAATGCCAAAAAAAGTCCGTGACAGAATTGATATAAAAGCATTCGGAAAATGCATGGGTAAATTTATGTTTTCTCTCGCCTTCTGCGCGGCTTTGCTAATTGCTAGTGACATAATGAAACTAGGATGGCTTTCTAATGTAGGTCTTGCGTTATCCTTTGTAACAATAATTTATGCTTATTTATATGTTGGTTCAGGAGAAAGATTTATACAGCACTGACTCCATAGGTATAACACGAGGTGAGAAATTCTCATTTGTTCAGAAAATATATCATATAAAAAGACTTCTGTTTTTCTCAGAAGTCTTTCTCATTGGTTATAACAGATGGTTCAGACTCCCCGGCATCACTGCCATACAGGGCTTTTACTTACTTTAATATTCCCCTTTAATTACGAAGAACGAGCCCCGGATGGTTCCGGCCAGTTTGGACTTCTGCCGGGCAAACTTGAATTTCTCAAGCTCCTTTGGTATCTCCATCCCCTCGGAAAGCTTAAACCCAACAGCCCGCTTCTTCGGGTCATCCACCGTATACATGACGTTGACCACAAGACCATCCTCATAAAAGACGTAGGCCATCCTGATATTTTCCACCTGAAAGCTTGATGTCTCCAAGGGCTTGGCTGCAAGCTCAATTTTCCGTTCTTCCTTCAATATCCGGCTGACATAGTCGAGGGTCTCCTGACTTTCGCCGGCCGGTACGACCGTAAACGCATGTTTGTATTTATTCATATAGTAACGGGCTTCGTTGGCACGCAGACCGGCAAGCGCTTCTGCGACTGGAGAAGCCCCCAAACCAATCGTAGATACGTTTGTATAATCGACGATATGGGACATTTCGGCACCTGCTTTCATTTATCTATCGACGGTTTCAGCCACCGGCACAGCCATGCGAAGGCGTCCTGCTGCATCTGGATATTGAACTCGTGGTGCGTGTCATAGAAGCTGGCTTGGTATCGTTCGGGGATTCCCAGGCTGTTATATACCTGCCCGATGTGCTCGCCGGCCCGCTGCATACCTTCCAGCGTGTACAGCGGGTCGCGGCTGCATTGCTGCACCAGCAGCGCTCCTGGGGCGGTCATAGAAGCGATGTCCGGAAGATCCATGAAGAGGTTCAAGCCGGGCACATACAGCATATAGGTGTGGTGCAACAGACGATTGTCCAGCAAAGAATTGAAGGTGGGCATCCATCCGGCTACAACAGCGCAGGAGATTCGAGAATCCATTCCGGCAAGCCACGCGCTGCGCAGGCCACCAACCGACAGGCCGCAGCAGCCGATTCTTGCCCGATCCACATCGGGCCGGGTGAGCAGATAATCGATGGAACGCCTGTCGTCATGGAACAGCATCCCGGCCCAGGTGGTGCCTGCGGTGTAAATATGCTTGACCACCAGGCGCTCCATATCGTTGCAGATGGCGTTGTATGTTTCAATATCGGCTTCGCCGGCAGGTGACGATGGGTCCAGGCCAACCCGGCATTGTGCCAACGCCTCTTCCGATACTTCGCTGAGGTTGAGCTTTCGGCTACCGAAATAGAATGCGTCGATGGCCAGCACCAGAAACTCCAGCTTTACGAGCTCGCTGGCCCACGACCGGCCGCCATAGGCCCTGTTCTTGAACTGCCTTAGTTCCTCAGGCTCCCAGTCCTGTGCGACGATTTTCTCACGTCCAAAGTAATAAAAACCACCGTGATCGTGCAAAGCCACCACAGCCGGGAAGGGTCCTTTGCCCTTTGGCACAAGCACCGTGCCGTGCACGCGGATGCCGTGGGCTGTGTTGAATGCCACTTCCTGCTGTGTGTGATCGCCCCGATCGATGACGGACAACACTGCCGGGTCCAGCGGGGCCGGGGTGGGAAAGTAATGCAGCAACTCATGGGCCTTTGCTCTGGCGGTCGTCTGCCATTGGCTATGGTCTACCCATCGGCCCGACAACCACGAATACTCCTTCGGTCCGTTGCTCACAACTCCCCGCAGCACCCCGTCCAGGTTCCCAATATGATTCTTGTCCGCCCTATCCGTCATGGTCTGGCGCCCCTCAATGATGTGTTTCTAGGATGCCACGCTGATGTATCAGAGGATAAACCCAAGCTCTTTGAGCCATACGGCGCAAATCGCCGTCCACTGTGATGTTTCCGGAATATCCTGCGCCATTCCCAATCCGTGTTTGCCCTTCGAGAAGATGTGGTAGGCGTAGGGAACCTTGCGCTTCTCCAATGCCTTTAGGAAAGGCGGCCATTGTTTGATCAGGAAGTCTTCGAACGTGCCCCAGATGAAAGCCGGAGGCGTGTCATCGCGGACATTTAGTTCTCCGGCGGCACGTTCCACGTCTGAACTGTCATAGCCCTCGCCCAATACACGAGGCAGCCACTTTTCCGCGTGTTTGGAGCGGGCAAAAGGCCGGAAGGAAACCAACGGATAGCAGGGTATCTGCGCATTGGGCCGGGAGGAAACCTGCTCCACCAGATCTTCTGAGGCAGGGTCCCCGCTATCGAACCATTCGGAGGCCATTATTGTAAGGTGCCCGCCGGCGGAAAAGCCCATAATGCCGATTTTATCCGGATCAATGCCCCACTCCGCGCTGCGGTGCCTGACTAGGCGTATGGCGCGCTTGGCATCCAGCAGCGGGCAGTCTATGGTATATGGCGCGACGCGATAGTCCAGCACGAAGGCGTGTATGCCTATGCTGTTGAACCATTTGGCAATCGGCCGGCCCTCGTGAGGAGCCTTGAACTCATATCCGCCGCCAGGGCATACGATCACCGCCGCGCGCGGTTGCCCATCCACTGGCAGCAGGAAGGGTACTATGGATGGTTCCGGCTGTTCGAACTCTACGATAAATTTTGGTGTGCAGCCCTTGGGCCACAGCGGTACGCCGGGGTCGGCTTCCATCTCTGCCTTCCACTGTTCAAATAACCGCAGCGCTCCCTCATCCATAGCAATACACATCCGATTTATTTGCTGTAAATTATATTACGCAAATAAACAAAGAACAAGCAAAATGGGTGAGCCTCCATAAGCCACCCATTTGTGGACGCTTCGTATGTATCGGCTTATTTCCGGCTACCCGGCTTCACGGCCACGCTGCCGGTTTTACACAGCGGGCAGTCCGACGCGTCCCAGCTGAGCACCTCCATGCTGGCGATGGATTCAAAGCGGCAGCCGAAGTCCACCTTGCCGGCGGAGCGGTCCACGATGCAGCACACCGCCACAACCTCTGCACCGGCGGCGCGCACCAGGTCGATGACCTCGCGCACGGATCCTCCGGTGGTCACCACATCCTCCACGACCAGCAAACGCATGCCCGGCGTCACGGCGAAGCCTCGGCGCAGCACCATCTTGCCTTGGGCATCGCGCTCGGCGAAGAAGTTGCGCACGCCCAGCTGGCGGGCCACCTCATAGCTCATGATCACACCGCCCAGCGCCGGGCCGATCACAGCGTCCACCTCGCCCGCGCCGAAGCGCGCCGCCAGGTCTGTGCACATCTGAGCGCTGCGCACCGGGTGCTCGAACAGCCGCGCACACTGCATGTAGCGGTCACTGTGCCGCCCGCTAGTCAGCAGGAAGTGCCCTTCCAGCATCACGCCGGTCTCCTTGAAGATCTCGATTGCCTCATTCAGCTGCATGTTGTCCCTCCATCCATATTCAACGCGCCGATCAGTTCGGTCACATGCTCGATGCCATAAAGCTTCATATACCGTTCAATGCCCGCAAGCACATCCACGCAAGCAGTGGGGTCTATCAGGTTGGCCGTGCCCACCTGCACGGCGGCTGCGCCTGCCAACAGGAAGGCCACGGCGTCCTCGCCGGTCGTGATGCCGCCCATGCCCACCACGGGTATCCTAACCGCTTGGGCGGCCTGCCACACCATGCGCAGAGCCACGGGCATCACCGCCGGGCCGGATAACCCGCCGGTCACATTGCCCAGTATGGGCTGGCGGCGGTGTACGTCTATAGCCATGCCGGTCAGCGTGTTGATCAGCGACACGGCATCAGCTCCCGCTTCCTGGGAGGCCAGAGCCGCCTCGGCGATGTCGGCGGTGTTGGGCGTCAGCTTCACCATAAGCGGTTGGGTGCACAGCGGCTTCACCGCGGCCACCACAGCGCGGATGCTCTCGGGCCGCGCGCCGAAGGCCACGCCGCCCTCCCGCACGTTGGGGCAGGAGATGTTCATCTCGATCATGTCGATGGGAGCGCCTTGCAGGCGGGTGGCCATCAGGCAGTAGTCCTCCACCGTGCGCCCGGCGATGTTGGCGATGAGCCGGGTACCCGCGCCTGCAAGCCCGGGTAGCACATCGCTTAGGAAAACGTCGATGCCGGGGTTTTGCAGGCCCACGGCGTTGAGCATGCCGCTGGGCGTCTCAGCGATGCGCGGCGCAGGGTTGCCCTCGCGGCGCTCCGGCGTCAGGCCCTTGAGCGAGATCCCGCCAAGTTTGTTCAAAGGATAGTAGGCCGCGTATTCCGCGCCGAAGCCGAAGCAGCCGCTGGCCGCGATGACCGGGTTGGCGAATTCCACGCCGCAGAGGTTCACGCGCAAATCAGCCATCCAGCTCCACCTCCATAAGGTCGAACACCGGGCCGTCGGCGCACACGCGGCGGTAGCGCCAATCCTCCCCGTATTTCACCTTGCAGTTGCACACCAGGCAGCCACCGATGCCGCAGCCCATGCGTTCCTCCAGGCTGACCTGCACCGGGATACCCCTCCCCCGCATCAACCGCTGCAGCGCCTTGAGCATGGGTGTGGGGCCGCAGGCAAACACGACATCATAGGCGTTGTGCTCCATCGCTTCGGCCAGCAGGTCGGTCACATACCCCTGCCGGCCCAGCGAGCCGTCGTCGGTGCACAGGCGCAGCTCGCGGCTGGCCCGGGCGAAGGACGAGAGCTGATAGCTGGCCGCACCGCAGCGAAAGCCCAGAAAGCTATCCATGGGCACCTGGGGCCAGGCTTCCAGCACGGCCCGCAGCGGCGCCGCACCGATGCCCCCGCCCACCACGGCGGCGGTCTTTGCTCCATCCGGCAGCGTAAAGCCCCGGCCCAGCGGCGCCAGGATGTCTAAAAAATAACCCTTTTCCAACGCGCTCAGCGCCCTCGTGCCCTGCCCGCGCAGCTGATAGACCAGCGTGAGCACGTCCAGCTCGGCCAGCACATGGTTGATGCCCAGCGGGCGGCGCAGCAGCATGGGCGTGGGTCCGGGTAGCTTCACGTGGGCGAACTGCCCCGGCTTCACCGGCGGCAGCGTGCCTTCGAACTGCACGCTGAGCTCATAAATGTCCGCTGCGATCTGGGCGTTGCGCAGTATGACGGCGCGGCTCATGGCAATGTCCTCGGCGTGGGGTTGGCTTGGGGCAGCGATAGGTCGTGCAGGCCCATGGGCACCAGGTCTATGTCGCTCATGCCCAGCTTCAGACCGCGCACCAGCGCCTCGGCGGTGTCCATGGAGGTTAGGCACGGCACCTTGTACTCCACGGCCATGCGCCGCAGCTTGAAGCCGTCGCGCTCCGGGTCGCGGCCGCGGGTCGCGGTGTTCACGATGAACTGCACCTGGCCGCCGCGGATGAGATCGGCCATGTTGGGCGATTCCTCACCGAAGCGCGCCGCCAGACTGGCGGGCACAAAGTTGCTGTTCAGCACGTGGGCGGTGCCGGCGGTGGCGTACAGCGTGTAACCCAGATGCGCCAGCTCCTCTCCCAGGCGCGCCACCTGGGGCTTGTCGCTGTCGGCCACGGAGATCAGCACGTTGCCGCGTTTTGGCACGTTGAGCCCGGCGGCGATGAGGCCTTTGAGCAGCGCCAGCGAGAGGTCCGGCGCAATGCCCAGCACCTCGCCGGTGGACTTCATCTCCGGTCCAAGGCTGGTTTCCAGTTTGGGCAGCTTTTCGAAGCTGAATACCGGCACTTTGACGGCGTAGATGACCCGGCTGGGCACGAGCCCGGTGCCCCAGCCCATGTCCTTGAGCTTGTGGCCCAGCGAGGCCCGGGTGGCCAGCTCTATGAGCGGTACGCCGGTCACCTTGGAGATGTAGGGCACCGTGCGGCTGGATCGGGGGTTCACTTCAATGATGTACAAGTCGTCATAGTACACGATGAACTGTATGTTGATCATGCCGATCACGTTGAGCTCACGACACAGCGTAGCCGTTGTCTCGATGATCTTTCGCTGTATGCCGTCGCTGAGCGAATAGGCCGGGTACACCGAGATGCTGTCGCCGGAATGCACGCCGGCGCGTTCCACGTGCTCCATGATGCCGGGAATCAGCATCTCCTGGCCGTCGTAGATCGCGTCCACCTCGATTTCCTTGCCCAGCAGATACTTGTCCACGAGGATCGGATGCTCCTGCTCGTCGCGGTTGATGATGGCCATATACTCGGTGATGTTCTCGTCGTTCCAGGCGATCTCCATGCCCTGGCCGCCCAGCACATAGCTGGGCCGCACCAGCACCGGGTAGCCCAGGCGGCGGGCGGTGGCCAGCGCCTGCTCGGCGGTATACACCGTCTCGCCCTTGGGCCGGGCAATGCCCGTGCGCTCCAGCAGCGCGTCGAACTCCTCGCGGTCCTCGGCGGCGTTGATGTCCTTAAGCTGGGTGCCCAGGATCGGATACCCGGCCTCCACGACGAACTTGGCCAGCTTGATGGCCGTCTGGCCGCCGAATTGCACGACGACGCCGGCGGGCCGCTCGATCTCCAGCACGTTCCACATGTCCTCGGCGGTCAGCGGTTCAAAGTACAGCCGGTCGCTGGTGTCAAAATCCGTGGACACGGTCTCGGGGTTGTTGTTGATGATGACGGTGTCGTATCCGGCGTCCTTGAGCGCCCAGATGCTGTGCACCGAGCAGTAGTCGAACTCCACGCCCTGGCCGATGCGGATGGGGCCGCTGCCCAGCACGACCACCGATGGCCGGGCGCCGCGGCGGGCCTCGTTCTCGTCGTCATAGGTGCTGTAGTAGTAAGGGCTCACGGCGTCGAACTCCGCGCCGCAGGTGTCCACCATCTTGTAGGTCGGCAGGATGTTCATGGACTTGCGCAGGGCACGGATATCCTGCTCGGTTTTGCCGGTCCAGCGGGCCAGCGCCTGGTCGGAGAAACCCATCTTCTTGAGCCTGCGCAAGTGGGCGGCGGTCAGGCATGCGGCCCCCTCCCGCTTGACGCGTTCCTCTTCGGACACGATGTTGTGCAGCTTGTGCAGATACCATTGGTCGATCTTCGTGATGTCGAAGATGTGCTGCTCGCTGACGCCTCGGCGCAGCGATTCGGTGACGATGTAGATGCGCTCGTCGCTCTGCCAGTGCAGCAGACGCTCGATGTCCTCGTCGCTATAGGCGGAGGCGCCCTTGAACTCGCAGCTGTACTGGCCAAGCTCCAGCGAGCGCAGAGCCTTCAGAAAGGCCTGCTCGAAGGTCGCGCCGATGGCCATGACCTCGCCGGTGGCCTTCATGCGGGTTCCCAGCGTCTTCTCGGCCTTGGTGAACTTGTCGAAGGGCCAGCGGGGGAACTTTACGACGACGTAATCCAGCGTGGGTTCGAAGGCCGCGAAGGTTTTGCCGGTCACGGCGTTGCGGATTTCGTCCAGTCCGTAGCCGATGGCGATCTTCGTGGCGACCTTGGCAATCGGGTACCCCGTGGCCTTGCTGGCCAGCGCCGAGCTGCGGCTCACACGGGGGTTTACCTCGATGACGGCGTATTCCATGCTCTCGGGGTTCAGCGCGTATTGCACGTTGCAGCCGCCTTCGATCTTCAAGGCGCTTATGATGTTGATGGCTGCGGAGCGCAGCATTTGGTATTCGGCGTCGCGCAGCGTCTGGCTGGGGGCCACCACGATGCTGTCGCCGGTGTGGATGCCCACGGGGTCGATGTTCTCCATGTTGCACACGATGATGCAGTTGCCCTTGCCGTCGCGCATGACCTCGTATTCGATCTCTTTCCAGCCGGCCACTGATTTCTCAATGAGGCACTGGTGCACGCGGGAGTAACGCAGGCCGTCGGCGGTAATGCGGGCCAGTTCCGGGCCGTCGGCGGCGATGCCGCCGCCGCTGCCACCCAGCGTGTAGGCCGGGCGCACGATCAAGGGATAGCCCACGCGGTCGCCGAACTCCAGCGCCGCGTCCACATCGGTTACGATGACGCTCTCAATGCACGGCTCGCCGATGCTCTCCATGGTCTCCTTGAAGAGCTCACGGTCCTCAGCGCGGTGGATGGAATCCACCGGCGTGCCCAGCAGGCGTACGCCCGCCTCATCCAAAAAGCCGCTCTCGGCCAGCTCCACGGCCAGGTTCAGGCCGGTCTGGCCGCCCAGCGTGGGCAGCATGGAATCCGGGCGCTCCCGGCGGATGATGGATTTGATGACCTCGGGCGTCAGCGGCTCCAGATAGACGCGATCGGCGATGTTGCGGTCGGTCATGATCGTGGCCGGGTTGCTGTTGACCAGCACGACCTCGATGCCCTCTTCCTTGAGGGCGCGGCAGGCCTGGGTGCCGGCGTAATCGAACTCCGCCGCCTGGCCTATGATGATGGGCCCTGAGCCTATGACGAGCACTTTTTTGATGTCTGGATTGCGGGGCATGGGCTTCTCCTATTCGACGATGAAATTGTATACTTTCAGTGCAACAGGCCCATCAGGCTTCGTGGTTGACCCAGTTGAGCCACAGAGGCTGCTCCTCGGCCAGCGCGAAATCGCCGGTAAAAGGCCAGCGGTAATACTTGCCGCCCTCGGCGGTGAAGGCGATGGCGCAGAAGTTTGGGTCTTCCGGGCCGCCGGGGAACATGCCGCGCATGGGCTCCACCCACATGGCCTGCAGCAGCGCCGGCTCCCGGCTCACGCGGGCACGGCCGGTCAGCAGCAGCGTCTCGAAGGCCACGTTATCGGCAAAGTACAGGCTGGCGCGGTTGTCCATCTGTATGTCGGCGGTCGTACGGCGCTCGGTCTGTGTCACAAACCAGAAGCTTGTGAGGCCCTCGCGGCGGTTGGTCGACACGACCTTGATGCGCGGCGCGCCCTCGCGGTCCAGCGTACCCAAATATACCAACGGTGTGCGCCCGATCAGCGCGTCCATGCTCTGCCTGCGTTGTTCGGCGTCCATTTCAGGCCTCCTTCATCAGCTTCATGAAGCGGTCGAAGAGATAGGCGGTGTCCCGGGGGCCGGGGCTGGCCTCGGGGTGGAACTGCACGGTGAAGGTCGGGTGCTGTGTGTAACGGATGCCCTCTATCGTCATATCGTTCCAGTTGCGGTGGCTCACGATCATGCCGGGGCTTAAGCTCTCATCGGTCACCGTGTAACCGTGGTTCTGGCTGGTGATGAACACGCGGTCCATCTCCAGGTCCTTTACCGGGTGGTTGCCGCCGCGGTGGCCATAGCGCAGCTTATGCGTATCGGCGCCGCAGGCCAGCGCCATCAGCTGGTGGCCCAGACATATGCCAAAGATCGGCGCCTTGCCCACGAGCTTTTTCAGCTCCTGTATCACAGCCACGTTGTCCTTGGGGTCACCGGGGCCGTTGGTCAGCATGATGCCATCGGGGTTGTTGCGCAGCACGTCCTCGGCGCTGTCGGAGCTTCGGTGCACAAACAGGTGGCAGCCCCGCAGGCGCAGAGATTTCAATATGCTGGCCTTGAGGCCGTAGTCCAGCACGGCCACGCGGGGGCCGGGGCCGGGCAGCTCGAAGCTCTCCTCGCAGGTGACCTGCTCCACCGGGTCGGTGATGCGGTAGGCGCGCATCTTATCCAGCATGGCGCTGTCCGGCAGTTCTGAGGAGATGATGCCGCGCATGGTGCCGTGATCCCGCAGCTTGCGGGTGATGGAGCGCGTGTCGATTCCCTCGATGCCCATGATGCCGTAGCGATCCAAATATTCATTGAGGCTGCACTCGCTGTACCAGTTGCTGGGCACCTGGCACAGCTCCCGCACGACGAAGCCCTTGACCTGCGGCCGGCGGCTCTCCGGATCCTCCCAGTTCACGCCGTAGTTGCCGATCAGCGGATAGGTCATCATGACGATCTGCCCGCAATAGCTTGGGTCGGTCAGCACCTCCTGATAGCCGGTCATGCCGGTGTTGAACACGACCTCGCCGACGACGCTGCCGGTGCGCCCAAAGGCCTTGCCCTCGTATACCGTGCCGTCGTCAAGTACCAAATACGCCATGAAAGCCTCCTATTTGCTGTACAGCGCCGCGTTAATATCGTTTCTCATTGAGAGGGCCGCGTCCCTCGCGGCGGTCTTGTGGTCCTTGCCGACCTCCCACGCCTGCAGCAGCGAGCGCGACGCGTTGACCACGGCGCCGCCGCCCTGGGCATCGAACATGCCGGCGATGTCAGCACCCGTGGCCCCCTGGGCTCCGTAGCCCGGCAGCAAAAAGAACGTGTGCTGGAGCCTCTGGCGCAGCGCAGCGCCCTGGGCCGGGTGCGTGGCGCCTACCACAGCGCCCACTCTGCTATAGCCGGCAGAGCCTTCGGTTCCCCTGCCCCACTGCTCCACGAGATCGCCCACGGCCTCAAAGACCGTGCGGCCGTCGGCCAGCGCCAAGTCCTGCAGTTCGGATGAGCTGGGGTTGCTGGTCTTTACCAGTGCGAAGATGCCGCGCTCCGGATTGGCCTGCAGGAATGGCTTTATGCCGTCGGTGCCCAAGTAGGGATTCACAGTCACGATGTCGGCGTCGAAAGCAGGACACTTCGTGTCCTTTAGTTGGGTCTGGCCAAGGAAGGCAGCCGCATATGCGGCTGCGGTGGAGGCGATGTCATTGCGCTTGGCGTCGGCGATGACGATGAGGCCCGCCTGCCGTGCCAGCCGCAGTGTCCGGGCGAAGGCCTCCATGCCCGGCGTGCCATACTGCTCGTAATAGGCCACCTGCACCTTGACGGCGGGCACCACGTCGGCCAGCGCGTCCAGCAGGTCGCGGTTGTAGGCCAGTATCGCTTCCGCCGCACCGGCAAAGGTGCCGGTATCATAGCTTGCGGCGAAAGCCGCCGGCAGGCAGCCCAGGTGGGTGTCCAGCCCGGCACAGGTCGGGTTGCCCTTTTTGCGTATCTCCTCGGTCAAGCGGTCAAATATCATTGCTTCCCTCACGTCTTTTGCTTATCGTATAATTATAAATCCGTTTGCATATTATACCACGATCATGCAGCCGTTGTACACCAGTTTTCCAGCGGCTACGGTGTCGGTGATGCGGCCGGTCAGCTTCCATCCGTCGAAGGGCGTATTGCGGCCTTTGGACACGAATTTCATCGCGTCCACCGTCCATTCCTCGTTCAGATCGGCCACGCACAGGTCCGCCGGCGCGCCTTCGGCCAGTGTACCGCACGGCACTCCCAGCAGCGCAGCCGGTACTGCCGACATCCTGCGCACAACTTCCTCCAGCGTAAGCAGGCCGGGTTGCACGAGATATGTATAGGCCAGAGCGAAGGCCGTCTCAAAGCCGCTGATGCCGAAAGCTGCCAGGTTGTACTCCACATCCTTGTCGTCTATGTGGTGAGGCGCGTGATCGGTGGCGATGGCGTCTATCGTGCCATCGCGCAGGCCTTGGATTATGGCCAGCCGGTCAGCCTCGCTGCGCAGCGGCGGGTTCACCTTGGTGGCTGTACTATAACCTTCCACGAGCTCATCGGTGGCGGCGAAGTAATGCGGGCAGGTCTCGGCGCTCACGGCCACGCCGCGGGCCTTGGCTTGGCGGATCAGCTCCACCGACGCCGCAGCGCTCACATGGGCGATGTGCACGCGGGTGTGCAGCTCCTCGGCCAGCAGGATTTCCCTGGCAACCATCAGGCTCTCCGCCGTGGCGGGGATGCCCGGCAGGCCCAGCCGCGTGGCCACAGGCCCTTCGTTCATGGCGCCGCCCTCGGCCAGCGCCTTGTCCTCACAGTGGGAGATCAGCAGAGCACCGAAGTTTTTGGCGTAGCGCAGCGCCAGTTCCATGGTGCGGGGGTTGTCCACCGGTTTGCCGTCGTCGCTGAAGGCCACGGCCCCCGCCTCCCGCAGCATGCCCATCTCGGTTAGTTCCTTGCCAAGTGAACCCTTGGTGATGGCGGCGATGGGCAGCACACGCACGGCGCCCTCCGCCCGGGCTTTGTCCAAGATGAACTTCACGACAGCCTCGTTGTCGGTCACAGGCTTGGTGTTGGGCATGCAGGCCACCGCGATGAAGCCGCCGGCGGCGGCTGCGCGGGTGCCCGAGGCGATGGTCTCCTTGAACTCAAAGCCAGGCTCCCGCAGGTGGGCGTGCATATCCACAAAGCCGGGGAACACATGTTTGCCCGCGGCATCCACGATCGTGGCGCACGTCGCGCTCAAGGATTCGCCGATGGAGGCGATCTTTCCGTCTTCGATCAGGATGTCCAGGCGTCCTCCCTTACCCAGAGGATTTACAACAGTGCCGTTCTTAACCAGTATCTTCATATTTGGGTACTCCTTTCAAAGCTGCCAGCGTGGGTGCGAAAAAACTCCGGTTTTTCACACCTTTTCATTCCTCCTGCTCAGCAAGAAAAGCAGCGCCATGCGCACCGCCACGCCGTTGGTCACCTGCTCGCGGATCACCGATTGGTCGCCGTCGGCCAGTTGGCTGGTCAGCTCAACGCCGCGGTTCACAGGGCCTGGGTGCATCAATAAAGCGTTGGGTTTCGCCAAGCGCAGGCGTTGGTCGTTGACGCCCCAGTAGCGGGCATATTCGCGCACGCTGGGGAATAGCCCCGCCTGCTGGCGCTCCAGCTGGATGCGCAGCGCCATGACGACGTCCGCGCCCTTCAACGCGTCTTCTATGTCCGTGGTGACCCGAGCACCGGTCTGCTCGATGCCCTCGGGCAGCAGCGTTTGCGGCGCGCACAGCACGACCTCGCTGCCCAGCGTGGTCAGGCCCCACAGGTTGCTGCGGGCCACACGGCTGTGGGCCACATCGCCTATGATGGCGACCTTGAGGCCGTCCAGCCGGCCGAAGCGCTCCTGCATCGTGAACAGGTCCAGCAACCCTTGCGTCGGGTGCTCATTCATTCCGTCGCCGGCGTTGATAACCGCGGCGTTTACGTGTTTGGCCAGCAGGTGTGGAGCGCCGCTCATCGGGTGGCGCATGATGATGATGTCGGTGCCCATGCGGTCCAGCGAGCAGCCGGTGTCGATCAGCGTTTCGCCCTTGCTGACCGAGCTGGACGATGCGGCGATGTTGGCGCTGGCGGCGCTCATGTATTTGCTGGCCAGCTCGAAGCTCATGCGCGTGCGGGTGCTGTTCTCATAGAACAGCGTCACGATGGACTTGCCCTGCAGATGCGGCGTCTTCTTCTGGTTGCCCAGCAGAAAGCGCTTCATTTGCGCGGCGGTCGTCAGCACCTCGTGGATTTCCGCGGCGGGCATGCTCCGCAGGCCCAGCAGGTCTTTCTTGGTCAATGGCATATTCCCTGCTCCTCCTTGGCATAGCAGCGGCAAATAAATATTTGACATCCTAATATTTATTTGCCGCTGCAAAAGCTTGTATGGGATTGACAGAATGTTCAACAACAAACTGCCGTTGCAACATAAGAAAAGACCGGCGACGCGGTCTAGTTTTCCATCTCGTAAAGTATGACGTTTTCCTCGGTGTCGATGGGATGCACATGAACGCCGATGACCTCATTGCGGGCCGTGGGTACGTTCTTGCCCACATAATCGGCGCGGATGGGCAGCTCCCGGTGTCCCCGGTCCACGAGCACGGCCAGCTGTATGGAGCTGGCACGTCCCAGGTCCATCACGGCATCCATGGCGGCACGGGCGGTGCGCCCGGTATACAGCACGTCATCCACCAGCACAACCGACGTTCCGGCGATCAGGAAGGGCACGTCGGTGCCATTGATGACCGGGTGTTCGGCCAGCAGCGAAAGGTCGTCGCGATAGAACGTGATGTCCAGCACACCCACGGGCACCTTACCCTCGAACTTGGCCAGTTTTTCTGCCAGGCGGCGGGCCAGCGGCACGCCCCGGCGCTGGATGCCCAGCAGCACGACGCCCTGCACACCTTTGTTGCGCTCGATGATTTCATGGGCGATGCGCGTCAGCGCCCTGTCCACGGCGGTGGCATCCATCAGTTGCGTCTTTTCCCGTAATTTACCCATCGGTGCACTCCTTTCCGCATAAAAAATGCCTTGCCGGGTATGGCAAGGCATGATGAAACAAAATTTCACTTTGTTCCCCCACCCTTGCCGGTCTCTCGTACCGATTTAAAGGCTGCGGTTTTCGTTCGATGTATCCTATCATATGCGTTTGCGTTTGTCCAGCGCAAAATGCTATACTCAAAGAAAATGTATTTCAGGTATATATGATTATAGCTGTACTTGCGGACATCCATGCCAATCTGCAGGCGCTGGACGCGGTGATCGCCGATGCGCGGTCTCAGGGGGCGCGGCAGTTTGTCGTCGCCGGCGATTATGTCATCGGCGGCCCATCGCCGGTGGAAGTGCTGAACCGCTTGGCGGAACTCACACCCCATGTGATACAGGGAAACCATGAGCAATACCAGCTGGACCGTCGGGCCGGGAAAGGCCCCGGTTGGGAGCACCACCACCAGACGGCGTCGATGCAGTGGACCTATGAGCGCATGGGTCCTGCACAGTGGGCATACATCGAAGGGTTACCCGCCCACCTGTCATTGCACTTCGAAGGCATATCCATACGTGTTGTGCACGGCTCGCCGTGGCACTCCAGAGGCAGGCTGGTACCCGGCGAAAACGATGAAGAAATCGACCGCGCGGCGCGAGAGACCATCGAGGACGTGTTAATCTGCGCCCACACACACCTGCCGTGGTCGGGGAACGTGCAGGGAAAGCTGTTGTTGAACCCCGGCTCCGTGGGTGTCCACTTCGACACGGCGGATGGCGCCGCCAAGTACGCGCTGCTGCACATCGAGGACGGCTGTGTGCGGGCGCAGCCACGTTCCGTGGCCTACGATATGGACGCGCTGTGGCAGGACATCCGGGGCAGCGGCCTGCTGGATTGCGCGCCTCACTGGACGATGCTGACTTTCATGAGCGTGCGCGACGGATGTGAATATTGCATGCCTTTTTTACTGGACGCCCAGGCTGAGCGCCACCGCCGAGGCCTGCCCGACGAAGGGTTCTTCAGCGACGCGATATGGGAAGCGGTTTGGGAACGGTGGACGGAAAGATTGCCGCAATTACGGTTCTAGCTTTCCTGCAATCTATTCGATCCGGTATTTTCCCTGCTCTTCCGGGCCGTTGTTCCCCAGGGTGACATAGAAATTTCCCGCCGTATCCAGAGCGGCAAAGAACACATCCTCCGGGCGGGGGATCCCTTTGGAAGCAAGTTCCGTCCTTAACCAGCTCTCATCCTTGCCGATCTGCGCCATGTTTTCGTATAACACAAGCCCATCGATTATCAGCTCTGTCGTCAACCCCCGATAGGCTGCCGGTATGTTCATATCCGCCGGTGTCAACGGTTGCCGGTTGGCCTTTGGCAATACGGAAAGCTGACCGTTGCTTTCAAAGATCGCATACTCGACATCGATGATGTTGAATACATTCTTCTCCCGCAGAAGCTTATTGAGCAGACCGACAGTCATATGGGTCCTCTTCATGTTGGCCTTGACGAACTCACCTTTGGCAATCACCACGACCGGTTCCGAATCCACCAATTTTCGTATCCGTATGTTCTTTGCTACGATTGCCGAGGTCAGCAGATAGAGCGCCCCAAATACCAGCAGTACGGTCAGCGAGTTGAGCGGCGTTTTGTTGCTGCCGATGCCGAAGTGTGCGGTTAAAGAGCCGAATGTGATGGTGACCGTATAGTCGAAGAACGTCATCTGCCCAATCGCCTTACGGCCGATGATTCTGGATACGGTCAGCAGCACCAGATACGCAAAGGCACCTCGAATGATCGTAAGCAGGAATTCATTCATGTTCGCTCCCGCCTTCCCGCACGCAAACATTGGCGTACCTTCCCATAGGATAAGCATTTGCGGTGTTTCCATGAATGAGAGCGCAGCGACGTACAAAAAAAGGATCTGCCCACCTGGCATACCCGCATCCTCTGATGCGACGACATGCGTCTGGCAGGACAGCCCCTTTGGGCAGAAAGGCCTACAGCCTCCTGGCAATTTCCTTGATGAAGTTCTGTGTATTGACGACGGTCTTGGGCCCTGTGGCCAGCAACGCCAGTTCCTTGGTCATGACGCCTTCTTCGATCATGGCGATGGTCGTGCTTTCCAGCTTCTGAGCGAAGGCCGCGAGCTCGGTGTTGCCATCCAGCTCTCCGCGCTTGCGCAGCGCACCGGTCCAGGCGAACAGTGTGGCCACGGAATTGGTGGAGGTCTCCTGGCCTTCCAGATGGCGGTAGTAATGGCGCGTCACGGTGCCGTGGGCGGCCTCATAAGCATAAGCGCCGTCCGGCGACACCAGCACGCTGGTCATCATAGCCAGCGACCCGAAAGCCGTGGCCAGCATGTCGCTCATCACGTCGCCGTCGTAGTTCTTGCACGCCCAGATGAAACCTCCGGCGCTGCGCATGACGCGGGCCACGGCGTCGTCAATCAGCGTGTAGAAGTATTCGATGCCGGCAGCCTGGAAGCGGTCTTTGTATTCGGCTGCGAACACATCGGCAAAGATGTCCTTGAAGCGGTGGTCGTACACCTTGGAGATCGTGTCCTTGGTGGCGAACCACAGATCCTGCTTGCTGTCCAGCGCGTAGTTGAAGCACGAGCGGGCGAAGCTGAAGATGCTGGCCTCGGTGTTGTGCATGCCCAGCGCTATGCCGGCGCCGTCCTTGAAATCGTGTATCACTTGGCGGGTCACCGCGCCGTCGGGACCGGTCACCACCAGCTCAGCCTTGGAGCCGGCTGCCACCTGGGCCTCCACGTCGCGGTAGATGTCGCCATATGCGTGGCGCGCGATCGTGATTGGCTGCTTCCAACCGGTCACGATGGGCGAGATGTTGCGCACGATGACCGGAGCTCGGAACACTGTGCCATCTAAAATGGCGCGGATCGTGGCGTTGGGGCTCTTCCACATCTTTTTGAGCTTGTATTCCTCCACACGCTGGGCGTTGGGTGTGATCGTGGCGCACTTGACGCCCACGCCGTATTTCTTTGTGGCCAGTGCCGCCTGTGTGGTCACCTCGTCGTCGGTCTGGTCGCGATAAGGCAGGCCCAGGTCATAATACTCTGTCTTCAGATCGATGAACGGCGTCAGCAGCTCGTCCTTGATCATCTGCCACAGGATGCGGGTCATTTCGTCGCCGTCCATCTCCACCAGCGGCGTCGTCATCGGTATCTTGCTCATCTATGCCTCCAGGTTGAAAGTTTATACTTTTTCATGCATAAACAATATATACTGTGCCGCAAAAAAAAGCAACCGATGTGAAGCCCTATTCTTCCGCCTCCCCACCCGACTTGCTGGCGATCTTATCCAGCATCTCCCGATAGCGCCCCAGCAGCTCGTCGGCGGCCTCCTCACGGTATGCCTGGGCCACGACCCGCAAACGGGAGGTTTGCTTGTCCGGCGACACGAATACGCGTCCCTGATCGTGGGTCAGCAGCGCGCCGCCGTAGGCTCCGGAGCTGCCTGCCAGCCCATGCAGCGCCTTCATGGCCGCGCCGCGGCGCTCCAGCGGGCAATCCACGTATTGCTCCCGGCGGATGGGTTCGGGGATGCGCTCACCATAGGATGCCAGTTCCATCTTGGCGCCGGCCAGCGCCAGTGCCAGGTGCAGCACCGCGAAGGGGCCGTCGTAGAACAGATGGCACATGCGCTCGTCGGCGCAATGGCAGGCGCGGCGCAGCCAGCCCGAGCGGCTGCCGCCGATGCGCTCCACGGCCACGCCCCTGGCCTTGGCCAGCGCGTCGATGCCCGGTGCGGCCATCACCGGCAGCGGCACCGTGTCGGCGGCAAAACCTCTGTCCATGGCCACCATGGCCAGCAGCACCGAAAGCTGGTCTCCCTGCCACGTGTTGCCCGCGCCGTCCAGCAGCGCGAACTCGTCGCCGGCGCGGCGCTGGAACAGGCCGATTTTCGCGCCGTCCTGGGCCGCGTGGCGGCAGGCCTGCTCCAGGCTGTCGTCCTCGCCGCACCGCTTGCACACGCAGCCTGTGGCCTCCAACAGGGCCTCAGCCTGGTTGTTGAGCTCCTCGTCGGGCCCGTAGATGCCTATGAGCCTGTCCTGCGGGCCAGAAGTGTGGCCGCCGAAGAGCTCCTGCTCATAGAACATCGCGATGCCGGTAATGTCGATGATGTCGGCAATCTCGTCGTGGCCCACGCGGCGGAAATCCTCTTTGGCCAGCGTGTCCTCGATCTTTCGTTCCAACGCCACATCGATGTTGGCACCCCGGCCGTCGATCAACGTAAGGTGAACACGGCCCTGGGCAGCCTGCAGGTGCACCGCGCCGTCCAGCCGCAACCGCCGGGCGGCAAAGCGCGCCGCCGGCACCGTGAGACGGCCCACGTCCACCACATATACACCGGTGGACAGCAGCCCCGCGTCGAAGCTCTCCCGCAGCAGCACAGCGGCGCTGTCCCCCCAGGTGGCCACGGCCACGCGGCTGCCGCGGCGCAGCGCGCTGCCCAACGCCATGGCAATGCGGGCCACGCTCTCGGCGGTCATGTCGTCGTTGAAGGTGCCGCCGATGCCGTCGTCATCGAACAGCGACTGGCTGAACCGGCTGGCCTTGCGCTGGCTATGGGTTACACGGGCGTGGCGCTCTATGCGGATGCCCGGCCACAGGCTCACCTCCCGGGCGACTACCGCGTCAGCGCCCACGCGCACGCCAGGCCCCAGCGCAGTGCCATCCTCCACGCGCACACGCTCCTCCAGCACCACATCGCCGCATAGCACCGCGCCCTCCACATGGGCTGCCTTGCCCAACAGAACGTTATCCAGCAGCACAGAGCGCTCCACCGAGGCTCCGGACTCCAGCAGCGCGCCGCGGCCGATCACGGCATCCGGCCCCACGGCGGCTCCCGCGCGCACCCGTGCGCCATAGAGCACAGCGCAGGGCGCCCGCAGCAGCGCATCTGGCGACACCTCCGCCGAAGGGTCCAGAAACACGCCGGGCTCCCGCTGGGGCAGGCCGCAATCAGCCTGCACCGCGCCGCTCAGTATGTGGAACTGGGCGTGGCGGTATTGCTCGGGGTTGCCTATGTCGCACCAATAGCCATTGGAGAGCCAACCATAGAGATTTGCGCCGGAATCCATCAGCGCCGGGAAAAGGTCTTTGGAGAAGTCGGCCTTGGTGTTCTCAGGGATACGATCCATCACCTGAGGCTCGATCAGATAGATGCCGGTGTTCACGGTGTCGCTGAACACATCGCTCCACGGCGGCTTCTCCAGGAAGCGCTGGATGCGCCCCTCCCCGTCGACGATGACGACGCCGTAATCCACCGGGGTTTCCACGTTCTTGAGTACAATGGTCACGTCGGCGCCTTTGGCTTTGTGGAAGGCATAGGCGGCGGACAGATCGATATCGGTCAGCGCGTCACCGGATATCACGACGAAGGTATCATCCAGAAAGGCCCTCGCCGAGCGCACACTGCCGGCGGTACCCAACGGTGTCTCCTCCACAAAGTATTTGAGCGTCATGCCCTTGTAGGTTTTGCCGAAGTAACTTTTGATGCAGTCGGGCAGATAGTGAAGCGTGACGGCGGTTTCGGCTACACCATGTTTTTTGAGCAGGTCTATCGCATATTCCATGACGGGCTTGCCCAGAATGGGAGCCATGGGCTTGGGGATGTCGGTGGTGATGGGGCGCAGGCGCGTGCCTTCTCCGCCGGCCATGATGACGGCTTTCAAGCAAATCACATCCTAAATGGGGATGCATTAGTATTCAGCAAAAACACGATCTTCATTCGATGGGATAAAGGAACGTTCCCTTATGTATTCCGACATAATAAGACATAAATATTCATCTATTTTTAATTGACAACTATTTGAGCATTGCGTATGATAAATACCAGATATTTACTGTGCTAAATGTTCATAGAATTCATATACAGACCCATTTGCCATCGCTGAAATACAGAATATGTTCCACTATATTGTCTATGACACGAGGTGTTTCGATGGCGCAGTCGTCTCTTACCGTAGCTACAACAGTCCACCGCAGAAAAAAGCCGTATCTCCAACGACTGATGAACAACATCGTACAGTATCGCTGGGTCTATCTGATGTTGATCCCCGTCCTGGCATATTATATGCTTTTCCATTACGGTCCCTTGTACGGTGTCCAGATCGCTTTCAAGAATTTCGCTCCCGGCCTTGGCATATGGGGCAGCAAGTGGATTGGGCTGGATCATTTCATCAGCTTTTTCAAAGGTGTGTATGCCGAACGCACGATACGGAATACCATCACCATCAGCCTGTATACAATGGCTTTTGGTTTCCCGGCGCCCATCCTGCTCGCCCTTTTACTGGATGAAATCAAAAAGATGTACTATAAAAAGCTGGTGCAGACGATCACCTACCTCCCCCATTTCATCTCTCTGGTCGTCATCGCCGGCATGATTACGGATTTTTGCTCCACCAACGGCCTTTTCAACACGATCATACAGTCCATCAACCCCGATTATACAAAAGTCGGCCTTCTGTCCAGACCGGAATTGTTCCGCAGCATCTATGTTGGCAGCGGTATCTGGCAGGAAGTCGGCTGGGGGTCCATCATCTATCTGGCCGCGCTGTCGGGCGTCGATCCGCAGTTATACGAAGCGATCGTCATCGACGGCGGAAACCGCTTTCATCGTGTTTGGCATGTTTCCATCCCATCCATCCTGCCCACGATCATCATACTGCTGCTGCTGCGTATGGGCAGCCTCATGAGCGTGGGCTTTGAAAAGATTATCCTTCTTTATAACACGAACACATACGAAACCGCCGACGTGATATCGTCCTATGTGTACCGCCGCGGCTTGTTGGAGTTCAGTTACTCGTTTTCCTCCGCGGTCGGCCTGTTCAACAACGTCGTCAACTTTATATTGGTGAACCTGGCCAATGCGGTCAGCCGCAGGGTTTCCGAGACCAGTCTGTGGTAGGAAAGGAGGGATAACCGATGGCAAGGAACAGGATCAGGAAGACGCCGGCCTCCATGCTGTTTGATATATGCAATTACTCTTTCATGACGGTTCTGGTGTTCATCACGCTGTATCCGTTCTGGCATGTGGCCATGGCCTCCATGTCCAACCCCGGGGTGCTGATGGCCCACTCCGGCCCGATCTTTTACCCCTTGGGAAACCTTGAGTTCGGGAACTACTTGCTCGTTTTCAAAAATCCTATGATCCCCATCAGTTATCGCAACACCTTGATCTATGTTGTGCTCGGTACGGGCATCAACATCATTATGACGATGTTTTGCGGCTACGCGCTCAGCCGCAGGAACCTGATGCTGCGCGTGCCCGTGATGTACCTGATCATCTTCACGATGTACTTCTCCGGCGGCATGATACCCAGCTTCCTCTTGGTCAAGAGCTTGGGCATGTATGACACGTTGTGGGCGCTGGTGCTGCCGGGCGCCATCAACACGATCAACATGATCATCATGCGCACCGCGTTCGCAACCGTGCCCGACAGCATGGAGGAATCGGCAAAGCTGGATGGCGCCAACGACATGGTCGTGCTGTTCCGCATCCTCGTGCCTCTTTGCCTGCCCACCATCGCCGTGCTGATTCTGTACTACAGCGTCGGCCACTGGAACAGTTGGTTTAACGCCATGATCTACCTGAAGACCCGCGAAAAATTCCCCTTGCAGCTGATTTTGCGCGAGATCCTTCTGGCCAACACCGCTTCCGGGGAGACCATGGTGGAAACCGGCGGCGGCGACAAGATCCCCCTCGCCGAGACTGTCAAGTACGCGACGATCATGGTCGCCACGGTGCCGATCCTGCTGGTGTACCCCTTCGTTCAGCGCTACTTCGTAAAGGGCGTGATGATCGGCGCGATCAAGGGATGAGTACGATATGTCAATGGCAAAGGATATGGCAACGAAAGCTGCCAGGATAAATAAAAAGGAGGACTGTAGCACATGAAGCGCATCTCCAGAGTCCTGACGCTGCCGCTGGCAGTCGTTATGCTGGCTGTGATGCTGGCGAGCTGCACCACGCCGCCCGGAACCACCACAACGTCCGCTGCGGCCACTGCGACGACCAAAGGCGCGTCAGCCGCACCCTCTGTGGCTGCTCCCACAACCAAGGGCCCGGCCGATGAGTTGAGCTACTGGCTGCCCCTGGCCACCGACAAGGTCACGCCGATCTACACGAACTATGCACAAGCGCCCATGTTCCAGTGGATCATGGAGGCCACCAACACCAAGATCAACTTCGTACATCCCCCGGCCGGTCAGGAAAAGGAAAATTTCAGCCTCATGATCTCGTCCGGTGATTTCCCCGATATCATCGAGTACGACTTCACCAACACGAACAACTATCCCGGCGGCGCCGACAAGGCCGTGGAGGACGGCGTCATCATCGCCCTGAACGACGCCATGGAAAAGGGCTGGACGCCGAACCTCGTTGCCTATTTCGACAAGCACCCCGAATGGTATTCCCAGTGGGTGTCCGACAGCGGTAACTATGTGTGCTTCCCGTTCATCCGCGAGCACCCCATTCTGTGGAGCTCCTGGGGCCCGCAGGTCCGCCTGGACTGGCTGGAGCAGTTGAACCTGGGCTTCGGCGAGAAGAATCTGCCCAACACCATCGCGGAGTGGGATCAGATCCTGCGCGCCTTCAAAGCCAAAGGCCCGGCGGAATACCCTCTGCTCATCGTGAACCTGGACGGCTGGGGCGACAACGGCACACTGCCTGGCGCTTATGGTGTGGGCTGGGAATGGTACGCCGATACCAGCAGCACATTGCAGTATGGCCCGGCGCAGCCGGCGTTCCGGGATTACCTGACCCAGATGCGCACATGGTATAAGGACGGCCTTGTGGACCCCGACTGGGTATCGGGCGTAAACACCGAGCAGCTGCGCTCCAAAATACTGGGCAACAAGGTTGCGATGTACTTCACCAATGTCGGCGGCGGCATCGGCTACCTGTATGATACGACCAACGCGACAAACGGCACAAAGAGCGCGCCGAACCATCCGGCAAACTTCCGATCCCACGGCATACCTCAGCCTGTGCTCAACGAGGGTGAGAAGAGCCACTTCGGCGGTTCCGCCCTGGCGGTTGCCGGCATGAATTGCTTCATCTCCACCGACTGCAAGAATGTTCAGGCCGCGTGTCGCCTGCTGGATTATGGTTATGGCCCGGAAGGCGACATCGTATACAACTTCGGCAAGGAAGGCGAATCCTTCAAGTACGTGCCGTACACCGATTTCCCGAGCGTGGTGGATCTGAGCGAGTGGGGAGACAAGTTCCCGCGGTGGATCGATGAGGTCTACAACCCCTCCCCCACCGGCACCGCCGCAGGGTTCCCTCTGGCGGTCAGCTTGACCCGCTTCGTCCGCTCCCACATGGGCGGCCCCTTCGCGCAGGACGCCGGCTATTTCGTGCAGTTCCTGCCCTACAGCGATTCTCTGTCGACGGTGGACACATGGGTCAAGTCCTCCGACTTCAAAGGCCAGTTGCTGCCCAGGATCTACTTTAAGAGTGATGAATCATCCCAGCTTGCCGCGATCGAGAGCGACCTTAAGACCTACAAGGACGAGACCGTAACGAAGTTCCTGACCGGTGACCTGCCCATCGACGACACCAGTTGGCAGACCTTCCAGGACACACTCAAGCAGATGGGCGTCGAGAAGATTCTGGAGATCCGCAGAACGGCCTACGAGCGCGCCAAGGCCAGAAAGTAACGGGATTCGAAGGCCAACGGCAACATCGCAGTACAAACCAAAGAGCCGCGCGCAGGCAATCTGCGCGCGGCTCTTGTTGAGCAGACCAAAAACTGGTCAGATGCCGGTGTCCACGAGAAAGGTCGTAATGCTGTGGGCGCGACTCCTGTAATCCACCAAACGGCCGTGCAGGCGCAATCGCACCGGTTGATCTGTCTCGCCGGCGTTCATCAGCACCACGACGATCTGGCCGTCGGGGTTGCGCATGGCGCAAGCCTCCAGCTTGTCGGTGAACAGGCTGTATCCGATGCGCCGGGCCCCGCGGCGAATGTACTTGCTGAAATGCCCGATGTAGGCATAGGACGACGCAAACTCCAGTTGTCCGTTCTGGCGGTTCAGCAGGATCGGTGATTCGCCTATCCAAATGCTCGCGGGGTCCTGATTGTTGTCGCGTTGTTCCTGCAGCCAGTGGTCGGGGCCGCCATCCTCGTGCAGCAGCATGTTCCAATCCTGCCAGGCACTGGCCCAGTGGTTCAGGTCGCCGATGATGTCATGGGCATAGCGCTCGCCGGAGGCCCACGGAATTCCCGGCGTCTTGCCCACGCAGTGCTCGGTGGAAAGGATCAATTTGTCGGGGAACAGCTCATGAAACACATCCAGCGCCGTGAAATGGTCGCCGGAATACCAGTGCACGGCAATGCCATCCACGGCGGCGCGGGCTCGGTCGCTGCCCATGGTTTCCAGCGCGCGCTCCACCGCGCGCTCCTTGTTGTGGTCCCAGAAGAACACCTTGCGGTCTCCCAGCCCGCTGCGCTCCAGCGCGGGCCGCAGATAGCCCAGTATGAAGTCGCGCTCCTGGGCCGCCGTATAGGTGCAGGATTCCCAGCCCTGCTCGGCTTTGGCCTCGTTTTGCACGGTGACGCCCCAGACGCGCACGCCTTCCTTGTCGTACTCCTGTATATAGCGGGCCACATAGCGCGCCCACACATCCTGGCAGTCCGCCCGCAGCGCGCCGCCCTTGTCCATGCGGCCATTGGTCTTCATCCACGCCGGCGGGCTCCACGGCGAAGCCAGGCACAGCAAGCCCGGCGAACGGTGCTGGGCTTCGCGCACCATGGGCAGGATGTGCTGCCGGTCGTGGCCGATGTCGAAGTGACTCAGTTCGAAATCATCCGCCACATCGTCGTAGCTGTAGAAGTCTTCGGAGAAATCGCAGCTGTTGATGGTCAGGCGGCAGAAGTTGTAGCCGATGCCCTCCTTGGCGTTAAAATAGGCGCTGAGCACCTGTTCGCGCTGTGCCGGCGTCAGCGCCGCGTAGTTGAGCGCCGTAGCCTCGGTGAAGGCGCCGCCGAAGCCCAGTATGCGCTGATACTGCACCTGGTCATAGATGCACAGCAGGTTGCCTTCCTGCCCGGCGCTGCCTAGCGCGTCGTCATAGAAAGCGATGGGCTGGGCGGGCGAAAGCGTGCGGTTGTCTGCGGTCACAGTTTCAATAGGGCGAACAAATGCTGTCATCTGCTTATCCCCTGCAATATTCTAAGCTCATAAAAAAGACTATAGCGTTATTATCAATATTTAACAATCAAAGAGATTCGACCGAAGGTTTCCAAAGGGCGATCGGAAAGCCCTTTGGTCGCGCCCGATGGCGCGAAACCTCGTCTCTGAGCTTCTAGTATACACTCACTTTTAGTGTGTTACGGCCTCGCCCTCGCACAGTTCAATAGCCTTTACCGCCGACATGCCGCCGTACACGATGCCGTTGATGCCGACGAAGTAGCGATCCATCACGGTGACCGTCACCCGAAGTATCGTGCGCAGCGTCTCCATGTCGGGCTTGCCGTCCACGCACACAAGCACCGCCTTGATGCGCACCTCGCCATCGCGCAGATCGATTTCAAAGTTGTTGATGATCATGCCATAGTTGGCACGGCACAGGAAGTCGGCCATCTCCATGTGCTTGCTCTCGGGGATGTTGTAGGGGCAAACAAAATAGAACAGCACCAGCCGGTCCTGTTTGTCGGCGCTGACGCTGCCGCGGAACTGTCCGTTCTTGCCGTTGAATCCGGTCAGCAGCGTGTGATCGTCCTTAACGTCATAGCGCCACTGTTCATGATCCAGAAAGCTTTTCACGGCGCTGATCAATCGTCCCATACGGTTTGCTCCTTTGCCTTGCTGCCCCACCATACCAGAAACTTGTTGATTTCAGTATAAACGGACAGCCGCCCGGTGTCAAACGAGGCGGCTGTCGAATGCGGTGGAATTAGGATGCTTAACGCCCTTTGTCCTTCTTATAAAAAGGCCTGAAGTATTTCATCACAGACCCCGCCCATCGCCCGCAGGATTTCCGCGAGCTGCGCCCGGAACGCACGGGTACGGAATTTCTCCATCGGCGGGAAAAAGTCGCCGTGCAAGGACCAGATCTCCTGTCTGAGACGCGTGAACTTCTGATAGAGCGGCAGAAGTTTTTGTGCAAGCTCGAGCCCATACACCTCCGCAGCGGCCCGCATGTAGATTTCCGCCGCGCTGGTGCATACGCAGCAATAGGGCGAACAGTGCACATCCCAGCAGATTCCGCCTAGCTCTTCGTCGGTCTTGCCAGCGAAGCGGCTTTCCTCCAGCAGCGTATCCGCCCACTTTTCAAAAGCGGCTTTGCCGAAAACATACCCGTTGGCCGGGGGCATTGCCAGAAAGGCGGGGATGCTCTCGATCACCCTGCGGCAAGCCTCGCGCGGGTCGGGCACCGGTACCGGGTCCCCCACAAAGAACAGGCCCTGTGTCGTGCCCAGCCCATGGGCAATGGCGGTGTAGCCGTCGTCATCCGCGGTCACGCGCTCCGGGCTGAGATAAAGATTGACATACAGCAGATCGTTCTCGTCATATCCACCGATCAGGCAGGCTTCCGGCAGAGGGTCATAACGTCTGCCATCACCCAACGTCACATTGCCCATGCCCCACGCCAGAACGGGAATGCCCTTGTCCACGGAGGCCTTGATGGCGTTGATTGCCGCCCGGAAATCCTTTTTGATCTGCGCGTTGGAAAGATAAACACAGTCCCGGCCAAAAGCGGCGTAAGCCTTTTTGACGACCTGGGGCACGAAGAAATAGTTCGTGACGCCGCTGTCACTGGGCTGATCAGTGTCATATAGCACCGTGAACATATCGCCTGTGAAGGCAGAAAAGATATGAAAGCCGCCGTTCACCTTTTCGCGTCCTATGGTTTTCAGCTCTTCCTCATCGGCTCCGACTGCCACGGCCACGGAGCAAATGGCTGATGCGAGAAAGTAGTTCTCCCAGGGGTGGATGCGACGATAGTTCAATATCCGGTTGGACGTGCGAGGCGGTTCGCCGCCGGCAAATGGATCGGCAATGGTGTCGGTTGCGAAGGCCGCTTGCTGTGCCAGGCTCAGAATCTCCGGCTTGGTTTTCGGCGCATAACTCTCCGGGGCATGCTCAACTTTTTTCATCGGTTCGCTCATACTTTTATCTCCTTTCAGATAAGTCTATTTGACCTCGATATGCGACATTTGTGTTATCCGTTTTTGTCATTCTTCAGGCGCTTATATAGTTTCATGCGGATGCTGCCGTTGTCGTAATTGCCGTTAACGGCTTCATACACCGCAAAAGCCGGCTCGCCCGCATGGGCAACGCCGTTGTTTTGCAGCCACACATCCATTTTTGCTCCGCCGACACGGAGGTCGCCCAAACTGTCGTCTGTCAGCACCGCGTACCGACCAGCGGGGACACGCAACAGCACCAATCCGCTTCCATCCGGAAGCTTGAACCCGCCGCCGCATTCCACTCCACACGCGTAAATGTCGTCACAGACGCATACATAGAACCGTTGAGCACCCCGGAGCAGCAGAGGGTGATGCTCCTGCAAAAAGCTCATCACCCGTTCGGATGCCTGGCGCTCGGCATTGGGCCCCTTTTCCCGGGCGATCAGAAAGCAGGCTTCATGGACGGTCTCCATAGTGATATATCGCGCCACTTTTCGTTTTCGGACGGGCAGATAGAGCTTCAATTTCCGCGGCTTTCCGCCCTGAAACAGATACTCCTCAAAATACCCGTCGCCGGAACCTTCGAACATGCTGCCCGAAAGCCATATGTGATACAGGTAATTCCAGCCGTTGCTGATTTCCGGCTCGTGGTAATCCACGATGCATGTGGCGTATAGCGCGGCCCTTCCCTCACCGGCTCTTTCGGTCATCACCTCATAACAGAACTGATTGCCGATTTGCTTTCCGTTGCGGCCGAAAACGCGGCCTGTGATCCGGCCTAGCGACGCAATCGCCTTATCTTCAATGCCAACGAGGCGGGAATCGTAAAACCTGGTGACCGCACAATCGGGGATGGACTCTGTGCCAACCTTGACCGCAAGGCTGATCCCACCCATGGCAAAGGGATAGAAGAAAAAGTACGCGTCACCTTGACGGTATTCCAGAGGTGTCATGCCAACGATGCTCTTGAACAGCTTGTGAAACGCCTGCTGCGTCTGGCATCCGCTCTCATCGGCGATCACAGCCAGCGGCAAGTCCGAGCACTTGACCTTAACACAGGCGTTGGATATCCGGCGCTGGCGGATGTATGCCTTCACGGAATGACCTGTGTACGCGTTAAAATCCCGGTAAAGCCGGCTGAGCGAAAGAAAGTGCCGCCCGGCAATGCCTTCGGGCGTCAGCTCTTCGTTGATATGTGCCTCGATGTATGCGAGAACCGCTTGCAGGTATCGCTGCTTTTCATCAACGGGATGCATGGCGGTTTTGTCGAAGGTAGCCAAGATGCAGCCATCCCTCCCTCCCGCAATCAGTATAGCAGGCATTTGGTTCGGAGAATAGAGAGACAGACAGCGCAATGCGCTGTCTGTCTCTGCCTGTCAAATCCTGTAGCTGATATGCTTGTTACACGCCCTTCTTCGCATTGACCAATTGGGCGGTGGTGGTGAAGCTGCCTTTGGGCGTGTAGCCCTTGAGCGGCAGAATCTTCTCGTGGATGGCTTCAAGAATCCACCACGGCTGCGGGAAAAAGGCGCTGTCCAGCTCGGTGGCCGGCGTGATCCAGTTCTTGGAGCCGACGACGACCGGCGGCGCGTCCAGATCGTCGAAGGCCATCTCGGTCAGGTTGCGGGCCAGGTCGGCCGCAAAGCTGCCGCGCTCGCAGGCTTCGGTCAAGATGACGACACGGCCGGTCTTCTTCACGGACTCCAGCACCAGCGTGTAGTCGAAGGGAACCAGAGAGCGAGTGTCGATGACCTCGGCGGACAGGCCGTACTTACTGAGCTCGTCGGCGGCGGCGATGCCGGTGTAGAGCGCCGCGCCTACGGTCAGTATCGTCACATCGCTGCCCACGCGCTTGACATCCGGCGTGCCGATGGGGATCTCATAGTACCCCTCGGGCACTCCTTCCTTGTGGAACAGCTCGCCGACATCGTACAGCCGCTGGCTCTCAAAGAACAGCACCGGGTCGGTACCGCTCAAAGCGGCGTTCATCAGGCCCTTGGCGTCATAGGGCGTGGAAGGATAGACGACCTTGAGACCGGGCATGTGGGCGGCCAGCGCTGTCCAATCCTGGGAGTGCTGAGCGCCGTACTTCATGCCCACGCTCAGGCGCAGCACCACGGGCATCTTGAGCTCCCCGGCGCTCATGGCCTGCCACTTGGCCAGCTGGTTGAATACTTCGTCGCCGGCGCGACCCAGGAAGTCGCAATACATCAGTTCCACCACGGCACGGCCGCCGCACATGGCATAGCCCACGGCGCTGCCCACGATGGCTGCCTCGCTGATGGGTGAGTTGAAGAACCGGTGATACGGCAACGCTTCGGTCAGGCCGCGGTACACGGCAAAGGCGCCGCCCCAGTCGCGGTTGTCCTCGCCATAGGCGACCAGCGACGGATCGGTGTAAAACTTGTCCACGATAGCCTCAAAGATGCCATCACGCAGCTGGAAGATCTTGTTCTTGGAGATGGGCTTGCCGGCGGCGTCCAGGCCAAAGCGCTCCTTCTTTTTAAGGCCCTCCACGCGGAAGTTCTCCTCCTTGGGCTGGCACACGATGGGCGTGCCGCTGCCCATGGACATCACATGGCCGTTGCTGTACATCATGTCGGCAATGGCGTCGGGGTTGGCCGAAAGGCTCATGTAGGGCGAAACACTGTCGTCGGCGGCCAGGCGCACGCTGTTGAACACGAGGCTCTTGGCGCCTTCCAGTATCGCGGCCATCCGGTCGTCGCTGAGCACGCCGGCGCTCTTAAGCGCCGCAGGGAACGCGGTCAACGGGTCCTGATCCTGCCAGGCTTTGATCTCCTCCTCGGTGCGATAGGTGGAGCTGTCAGAAGGGCTGTGACCGCTGTAACGGTAGGTCACCACGTCCAGCAGCGCCGGGCCTTTGCCCGAAGTCAGAATGGCCTTCTTGCGGCCCACGGCGTCTATGACGGCCAGCGGGTTGAAGCCGTCCACGCGCTCGGCGTGCAGCTGCGTGGGGCTGATGCCCGCGCCGATGCGGGCCAGCATGTCATAGGCCATGGTTTCGCCGCGGGTCTGGCCACCCATGCCGTAGTGGTTGTTGAAGATGTTGAACAGCACCGGCAGGCCGCCGTTGTGGCCTTCCTCCCACAGTTGGGTCAGCTGGTCCATGGCGGCAAAGTTGAGCGCCTCCCACACAGGGCCGCAGCCAATGGAGCCATCGCCGATGTTGGCCACGACGATGCCGCTCTGGGCGTTCACACGCTTATAGAGCGCGGCACCCGCGGCGATGTCGGCGCTGCCGCCCACCAACGCGTTGTTCGGGTAAATGCCGAAGGGCAGGAAGAACGCATGCATGGAGCCGCCAAGGCCGCGGTTGAAGCCGGTCTCCTTGGCGAAGATCTCGGCGATGGCGCCGTAGACCAGAAAGGCCATGGCCAGTTCTTTCACGGAATCATACTTGCCGTTGGCTTCCACGACCCGAAGGATCCTGCCTTGGTTGGCGGCCTTCATAACGGATAGCAGCTGCTCGTCGGGCAGCTTCGCGATGGCGCTCAGGCCCTTGGCCAGTATCTCGCCGTGGGAGCGGTGGCTGCCGAAGATGAAATCGTTGGTGTCCAGGTTGTAAGCCTGGCCCACGGCCGAGGCCTCCTGCCCGATGGAAAGATGGGCGGGGCCGCCGTAGCCGCACTTGAGGCCATTGTATTCGCCGGTGCGCTTGATGGAATTGAGCATGGTCTCAAACTCGCGGATCACGGCCATGTCGTGATAGATACCGAGCAGCGCTTCATCGGAGAAATTGGCGCGCTCCTGCTCCACGGTTCGGTTGTACTGGTTCACCGGAATCGGGTCAAACTCGATGAAGCCGCTCCGGCGCGCCTCAAAGGGGTCCACATGCAGTCTCTTTGTCATGATGCTCTCCTCTTAAAACTCAAATGCGGCTTCGCGCA
>JAEZSC010000062.1 GCA_023422005.1 Bacillota bacterium
CCTCGACCACGCGGCGGAAGTCGCCCTGGTGCTGGCTGGCGTCGGCACGGGCGGAAAGCCTGCCCTCCACCGCGGCTGCCGAGAGCATGTTGGCGTCGGCGATGAGCCGGTTCACGGCGTCGATGCACGTGTTCAGGTTGTTCTTGATCTCGTTGAAGTCGCCGCGGTAGTCGTCGGTGATCTTGGCCGGGATGTCGCCCTTGGAGATGCGGTCCACATAATTGGCGGCGACGTTCAGCGGCCCGACCACGGCGTCCAGCGTGGCGTTGACGCCCTCCACAACCTTTCGGAAATCACCCTGGTGCCGCTCAGCGTTGGCGCGGGTGTCCAGTTGGCCTGCAACCGCGGCCTGGGAGAGACCGTTGATATCCTGCAGCACGCTGCGGATAGCCGCGAAACTGCGATCCAAATTGCCCTTGATGGCAAGGAACAGCGCGTGCAGTTCCTCGGTATCCTTGTCCGGCGCGGCCACCTCCACAGCGCTGTCCATGCTGCCGCCTGCCAGCTTTTCCAGGCTGACCATGAGTTTGGAAACCTCGGCCTTCTGATAGGCCGACTTCTTTTCCTCCAGTGCGGCGGCTGCTTTCACGCGGTCGAAAGCGTACTCAACCTCATCCAGTATCGTGTTGACTCCCTGCAGCATCACGGCATACTGGCCCTGGAAACGCCCAACCTCACCGCGAAGGCGGAAGTTGCCCTCAGCCGCGGCTGTGAGCAGCTTGTTGAACTCCTCGGTCAGGCTGTGCAGCGTATCGATGACGCTGGCCATGCTGTGGGCCAGCACATCCTTGTCGGAGCTGATGGCCACAGACACGTCGATGTTGCCGGCGGCGACGCTGCTCGCAACGTCTGCCTGCGCGCGGATTTTGTCCGCCATGATCTGGAAGGAGCGCATCAGATCGCCGATCTCGTCAGTCTGGCTGACGGCCACATTGATGTCGATATCCCCCATCGCCAGCCGGTCCGAAGCTGCGGTGAGCTTCTTTACTGGCCGGATGATGATCCTGGCATAGAAGCGATAGGTCACGACCATGATGAGCGCCGTAAGCAGCAGCACCAGCGGCACCGTGATCAACGTGATGTTCTGCGTCATCTTGAGCATCTGCTGCTGGCGCAGGCCGGCAGCCTCTGCCACCATCGTCAGATAGGTGCCGGTGCCCACCACAAGCTCGGTGTCGCCCAACTTGAGCGGCGCCGAGTAAGAGAGCTTCTCCTCATCCTTCTGCGACGCGGGGTTCAGCCACACATACTGCACAAACCCGCCGCCGTTTTTCGCCTGCCTGATGATCTCCTGAATGGGCCTGAAGCCGTTTTTCTCCAGGTTGAGAACGTTCTGCCCCTCCTGTGCCAGGTTATCCGGCGCCACCAGGTGGGTGCCGTCATACTGAAAAACAAAAAAGTATCCGGCGGTTGTATATTTCGTCTTGCGGATGTTGTCCAGTATTTTTTGAATGAGATCCTCCTCGGGCACAGCTCCCTTCTCCCTTTCATACTGGGCCTGGGACACCGAGATGATGGTCTGCGTGTTGAACTGGACTTGGCTTTTGACCTGCTTAAGCAGCGCTTCATCGGAGATTGTGGTCGATTGCGCGCTGACACCGCTGATCACATAAAGCATGATGCCAATCAAACCTGCACACAGCACCAGGCTGCTGGCCAGCGTCAGTGCCAGTATCTTTGCACGGATGCTGGTCTTCTTCTGTCTCTTAATCATCTACTCGTCCCCCTGTGGTTCTCTCATAATCTCGCCTCTATGCACTGTCCGTTGCATCGGCATGGCGATGGTTGGCCGCACAATACTCTGGCGAACTTATTTCAGTTATATTTTTATAAGCATTTATTCATATCTTAAACAAAAGAAATGGCGTTAATCAACGCCATAAAAGCAGTCCCTTCTTGCCTGGTTCAGCCGATTCCCTCCACCACCGCAAACTCACCCTCATTGAACAAACGTTCGCAATCCAGCAGCAGCTTCACATCGCTGCCCACCTTGCCCACGCCCTTGATGTAACGGTTCTGGGAACCGCTGGAATACTGCGGCGGCGGTGCGATGTCCTCGTCGGCGATCGTCAGCACTTCAGCCACGTTGTCCACGATGAGGCCCACGGATACATCCTTGATGTCTACGATAATGATGCACGTGCGGTCATCATAGGCGATGGGTGTTTTCTTGAATTTCAGGCGCATGTCGATGACGGGGAGTATCTTTCCGCGCAGGTTGATGACGCCCTTGACGAATTCCGGCGTCTCGGGAATCGGCGTGATGGGCAAAACGCCTACGATCTGCGTGACGTGGCGAATCTCCAGGCCGAACACCTCGCTGCCCAGCGCAAAGGTTAAAAAACGGCCGTGTTGAGTGTCCTCTTCCATGAGCGTGTCTCGAAGTTCCATTGCTCGCGCCTGCCTTTCCTTGGTTGGGGAGTATGTTGTTGTGCTAAATCAACACGCGTTGCATCTGAGCGACATCCAGGATCAGGCTGATGCTGCCGTCGCCCAGTATTGTGCAGCCCGCGATACCCGCCTTGGCCTTGATGCCAAAGCGCATCAGGTAGTAGGGCAGCGGTTTCACGACGACTTGCTGCTCGCCCAGCAATTTATCGGCAAACAGGCAGAAGCTCTTGCCGTCGTTCTCGATCAGCAGCACGATGCCGTTTTCAAAATCGGTAACCGCGTTCTCCACGCGGTAGATCTCATGCAGGCGGAGCACCGGCACAACGCTTCCGCGCACCAGGATCATGTCATGGCCGTCGGGATCGCGCACAACGTTGCTGGCCTCGGCACGGAAAGATTCCCGGATGGAGACCGTGGGTACTGTGTAGGTGGTCTTGCCTACGGAGAACAGCATGCCGTCCACGATGGCCAGCGTCAGCGGTATCTTGATCGTCACTGTGGTGCCGTGGCCCTCTACGCTGTCCAGCGTCACGGTGCCGCCCACTTTCTCGATGTTGCGCTTGACGACATCCATGCCTACGCCGCGGCCGGAGAACTCGGTGACTGCCTCCTTGGTGGAAAAGCCGGGCAGCAGCACCAGTCCATAGATATCGCGGTCGGTAAGCTCGCTCTCGGACTTGGTCAGCAAGCCGTTTTCGCGGGCCTTAATGATGATCTTATCTTTGTTGAGACCGCGGCCATCGTCGCGGATCGTGATGAGCACGTCTCCGCCGGTATTCACAGCCTCCAGCGCCACACGGCCACACTCGGGTTTGCCGGCGGCGATGCGCTGCTCGCGGGTCTCAATTCCATGATCCATGGCGTTGCGGATCAGATGCATCAGCGGATCGCTCAGATTGTCTATGATGTTCTTGTCGACTTCGGTATCCTCACCGGCGATGGTCAACTCCGCTTCCTTGTCCAGCTTCTTGCTCATGTCGCGCACGATGCGCGTCATCTTGTGGAACGTGTTGGCCACGGGGACCATGCGCACCGACATGACCAAATCCTGCAACTCGTCGGTCAACGTGCGCAACTGCCTGGCTGCCTTATGGAAGTTATCCAACTGCAGACCGCTCAGGTCCGGGTTGCGCGTAACCATGGCCTCGGTGATGACAATCTCACCCACCAGATCCATGAGGCTGTCAAGCTTGGCGATGTTGACGTTGATCTGGCTCTGCTTGACCGAGCGCAGCAGCGTGTCGCGCTCCTCCTGAGCGGCGGCCTTGGCGGTCGGCGCATCCTCCGCCGGCGCGCTCGCCACGGCGGTCTCAGGCGGCGCCTGCACCGCCGGCTGCGGCGCGGCCTCGGCTGCCTGTACCGGCTGCGGCGGCAACGTTGCTGCGGCGGGCTGTCCTTCCGGGGCGCCTTCACTCAGTGTGAAGTGCTTAACGAACATCGTCTCGTCAAACATGCGCTCGATGCGCAGCCTGTCCTCGGCTGTCGTAAACTGCAGAGCGAAGCCGTTCTGGGCGATCATCTGAGAGGTATCCTCATCCTCCAGGATGCCGGCAGGCTGATAGGCCAACTCCACGCAGATGTCTTTCAGGTTGTGCACCAGACCGAAGGCGCGGATGTTCTCCATCTGGCAATTTTCCTCGAAGAACACCTGGGCACGATAACTCCTGATGGCGTCGTGGGCTTCAGCGGCCGCCTGGGGCTGGGCCGCAACCTGGGCGGATGGGCTCTGCTCGGGCGCCGAGGCGGCCGGGGCCGGCGCAGCCGCCGCAACGGGCGCGTCGGGAGCTTTCAACTGCCGCAGGTAGGCGCGGATACGGGCGGTCAGCTCATCGGTGCTGCCATCGGAGGGTTGATTGTCGTTGATCTTGGCAATCTCACCCTTGATGAAATCCGATGTCTGAAGCACGATGTCGGCTACCTCGGTGAAGTTCAGGTGAGCGGGCTTGTTCTCCCGAATGAAATAGAACATGTCCTCCACGGCGTGGGTCACGCCGGCGATGTTCTCATACATCATCATGGCGGAGGAGCCCTTGATCGTGTGCATGGCCCGGAAAATTTCGTTGATGCTTTCGACGCTCAGCGCGTTTCCCTTTTCGCATGAGAGCATCGTCTGCTCAATCTGCTCAAGCAACTGGCTGGTCTCGAATATAAACATATCCAGAAGGGGTTCACGGAAAGAATCCGCCATGATGAAACCTCCGGTTGGTTGCGCTTACGGTCATAGAAGGAACAGCCCACACAAAGACGCCTCGATATCGCGGCGCCGGCAAGCAGTACGAGCAAAAAACGGTTATAGTTTTGAGAGAGCGCCGATCACGGTATCTTCCTTGAAGGGCTTCACGACAAAGCCCTTGGCGCCAAGCAGCACGGCGTCCTTTACCATGGCCTGCTGTCCCATGGCGCTGAGCATGACGACATTGGCGCCAGGGTCCATCGTGCGAATGCTCTTGAGCGCCGCCAACCCGTCCATTTCCGGCATCGTGATATCCATCGTGACGATGTTGGGCCGCAGCTCCGCATATTTCTGTATGGCAACCAAGCCGTTCTCCGCTTCGCCGACAACGCTGTAGCCATTTTTCTCTAACATGTTTTTAATCGACAGGCGCATAAATGCCGCGTCATCTACGATCAAAACAGTTTTCACAAGTCCATCCTCCTGCACCCTGGTTCCTATCCTTGGGTTTTATATCAGCATATCGACCAGCAAACCTCTGATGACACCCAGTTGAGCCAGGATATCCAGGTTGTCCTTCTGATCGCTGAGCACTGTAGAAGTGAGCTTTTCCAGCTCGGTGTTAACCTTGCGAACGACCGAATACTCTTTGAAGCGCCCTCTGGCGTCGAACAGGCTGTCTCGGTCGCTGGCATATGTGCTGTTCATCGCCTCGTTCAGGAAATCCGCCACCATCTGGCGGTACTTCTTGAGCTCCGACACATCCATCCGTGAAGCCAGCAGCTCGCCCTGATCATTGACCTTCTGAAGCATAGCCTGCAGCCTGTCCTCGCTTTGCGCTCTGGCCGAGGTCTGCAAAGCGTCGCGAAAAGGCGACGGGGCATCCGCGGAAGATCGCCGGGCCACGCCGGGCGGTGATTGCGCCAGATCGGGAATCTTGGGACGGTCGTCGGTCACTTTCATGCTCGGCTACCCTTCCCTGTCTACAAATTTGCTTCCGGCGGTCGTCGGTCCGTAGGCCATCAGGCTGCGCTCGCGGTTGACGCCGCGGATCTGCGTGGTAAAACCGGTTTTGGCCTGCTCGGCCAACGCGGTGTTGCGCCGGTCGGCCTCCATGAGCGCCTGCAGCGTTCGGGCAATTTCGGCACGCAGAGATTCTTCTCCGTCCTGAGCCGTTAGGTCCTCGATCTGTCGATCGATGTCGTTCACACGTTCTATATACCCGGATTTTTGCTCTATACACACAGCAAGAGCGTCCAGGTCGTTGTTTTGCAACAAATTTCCCATACGCTCTGTCTCTTCAGCCATTTTCCTGAGCAATTCCAGCTTCTGTGTCAGCAGTTGCACGCGTCCCGCCATGGACTTAACCTCATTTCACGACCGCAGCGGCCTTCTGTATCTGTATGGCCTGCTGCCACGTGTCGCGCAGTTCGGCCATCATGTCCAGCACGGGCTCCAGCGGCGCGGCATCCTTGCTGATGTTGGCCGCTACCAGCTGGTCCTGAAAGAACTCATACAGCGCCATCAGTTGCGGTGCAACCTCATACTGCATGTCCAGACCGTTCATCAGCTCACCGATGATGTTCTGCGCTTTGATAAGCGCGTTGCTGCTCTCCTGGATGGAGTGCTCCCCCAGGAAGAGGCGGGCAAGCTTCAGCTGCTTGATACAACCGTCATAAAGCAGCAGCAACAGATCCCCCCGGTTGGCCGAGAGGACCTCCTGCTGGCGATAGACTTCATAGGGATTGGCCGTCATCATATTCATTTCTCCTTATGCCACGATCAATAGGAGGAGTTGTTGGCGCTGAACTGCTGGGCCAGCCAGGCGCTCTGGGAGTTCATCCTCTGCATGGCTGCCTCCAGCGCGTCGAACTGCTTCCAATAGCGCTCTTCCCTCTGGGTGAGGCGATCCGTCATACTGATGATGCTGTCCTCCAGATCGTCGATGGCTTCATCGGCGTTGACCGAGCGCGTAACCGTGTAATCGCTGAGGTAGTTGTTGAACATCGTCTGAATCCGGGTGGCCAACCCACTCTGGGTATATTTTGTGGCCCTGTCCGTGGACGTGGACGAGGCTGTGAACACATCAGCGACCTGGTCGGGGTTATCGGCCAGCGCCTTGCGCAGCACGGCTTCGTTCAGTTCGATCTTGCCCCGGTCGCTGTAGTTGGCGCTGGTGGTCAGGCCGATGGAGGCAGCGTTGATGCCGGCGCTGCTGACCTTGTCAAAGAAAGCTGCGCGCATGTCGCCCAAAAGGCTCGCGATGCTGCTATCGTTGCGCAGAAGGCCGGATTTGGCCTTTTCTTCCCACTTTGCGATCTGGTCATCATCCATGGCGTCCCGCTGCTCATCGGTCAGCGGCGTGTACTCGCGGTAGACCTTCTCGTTGATCTTTTCATTGAGTTTGCCGATCAGCGTGTTATAAGAATCCACGAAGGACTTGATCCTGGTTACGGCACCGTCGATATCCTGGGCCACCGAGTAGTTGATGGGCGTGGCCGACGGTTCAGACAGGCTGAAGTTCATGCCGTCGATGGTGAAGTTGTTGGTCTTCTGCGTCACCGAGATGCCGTCGATGGACAGCACTGCGTTGGTGCCGTTCGTATGGGTGCCGGTGCTCATGCCGATGGCAGCGAAGAAATTGCCCTCGGTATCGGCCATGGTCAGGGTGGAATCGCTGCCGGTGGTCTTGCTGCGCAGCGTGAACTTGCCGGTCAGCGAGCTGTAGGTCATCGCCACGTTGGCATCGGTGTCGCCGTTGACGCGGTTGAGCACCGTCTGCAGCGTGTCGGTGCTTTGGAAACTGAACGTGGAACCGTTGATCGTAAAGCTCAGCGCCCCATCGGAGAAATCCAGCGGCGTGTTGAGCGCCAGCGCGCCCAGCGACGTGTTGCCGGTGAGGCCCATGGAACTGACCTGCGCGGCGCTGGCCGCATTGGCGCCCGTGGCGATGCTGGTGATGGAATCTATGACATGGCTGGCGGCGTAGGCATTCCTATCGGCGGTGATGGTCGCGGCACTGGTGGTTGTTTTCATCGTGACCTTGTTGGCCTTGATATTGTCCGCCGAGAGCATGTAGTTGTCTCGCTTGAGGATGCTCAGGAAGTCGTCACGAAACGTGCGCAGCAGATTGTTAACCTCGAGATTGGCAGCCTTCTGCCACTCGAGTCTGGTTTTCTTCTGATTGAGCTTGTCCAGCGGGATGCGCTCGGCCCGCATCAGCTGTTCGACCATGGACGTGGTGTCCAGGCCGGTGGCCAGGCCGGTCATGCGCATTGTCGTGCTGGTCAGCAAGGGGGAAAGCGGTGAACTCGCCATGGGGATCGCTCCTTTCGCAGCGGGCCGTCAGCCGACGGCCGGTTCCAGTTCCGGCAGCCGCCGGATTGTCTTTAGGCGGTCGGTCCATTTGGACAGATCCGATATGATGATACCCAGTTTGGAATTGGCTGCGTGCACAAATTTGCCGTCGCCCAGATAGATGCCTACGTGGCCCACCTGCGTCTGCCCCTTGTTCTGGAAGCACAGCAGGTCACCGGGCTGAAGCTCATCCAGGCTTACCTCCCGGCCTACCTGCGACTGGCGGTGGGCCGTGCGGGGCAGCGTCATGTGAAACGTCTTGTAGATCGTCTGGGTGAAACCCGAGCAGTCGGCTCCGTTCACCGGGTCTTCACCGCCCCACACATAGGGGTTGCCGACGAACTGCACGGCATAGGCCGCCATGGTGCTGCCCAGCGTAGAATAGTTCCCTTCCGGAATCTGGGGCGGCTCAGCGTCGGGAGGATTGCTCGGGGCAGGCGCTTCCGGTTCCAGCGTGTAGTGCACATCGGGAACCAGCGAATACACAACGCTGCCCAGCGAGAGCGCCGGTGCGCTCTGGGACGCCAGTTGTGCCGATCCTGCCGCTGTGACAGCATTCAGCGTATCGGCAAAGCCGGGCTGGGAACGGGGTGGCAGCCTCACGGCCTTCAACCTTGCCTGATATAACTCGCTTACGCTGGGGATCCGCATCCTGCCTCCCAAATCTATCCTATGTTAAGTATATCGTGCGGATTCGACAGAGATTAAGTACTTTCATCACAATCAGGACGCGGCGAGGGTGCGCAAGCGCATTCCCATGGCGCGCAGGTCGCCCAGCAGCAGGAGCACAGTGTCGGCCAGCAGAGCCGGCACCACCATCATGTCCATTTGGGCATACAGCGCCACCAACCGGGCGCTGACGGCCGCGCCTTCCTCATCCACCAGCAGGCGCAGCGGGGGCCGATCCTGGCTTAAGCTGCGGGCCAACGCCAGTTGTGCGTCTATGACGTCCTCCACAAGATAAAGCGGCGGCGTCTCACTGCTGTCCAGCAGGCGGTTGTGCAGATATTCCATGGCCTCAATCTGGGTATCCACCATGTCGAGGCAGCTTTGCAGCGTGCTTTGTGCTTGCATATGTTGATCCTCTGATATGAGTTAAGGCGCGGATGTACCGCGCTTCGGAATTTCCTTTGTTGTGTGTTTGGCGGGCTCTACAGCGTGATGTCCAGACGCTGCCCGATACCGGTCAGCGCCGCCAGCTGTCGGGCTTCCACGGTGGCCAGTTGAACCACGCCCTGGGCCTGAGTGTGGGCATTGTCCATGGCCAGACGCATCACGGCGAAACCGGCCTGCTGTTGAGCGTATGCCTGGCGCGTCACGACCGAGAGGGCGGCGATATCCATAGGGTTCATAGGCTCCCTCCATCAAAAGGAAGCGGGGCCAGGGGACTTATCCCCCGGCCCCGTGATGGCTTGGTTAAGCTGCCAAGAGCTGCGCGGAATTACTTGAGGAGCTGCAGCACGCCCTGGGGAGCCTGGTTGGCCTGAGCCAGCATGGCCTGGGCGGCCTGAGCCAGGATGTTGTTCTTGGTGAACTCCATCATTTCCTTGGCCATATCCACGTCGCGGATGCGGCTTTCGGAAGCGGTCAGGTTCTCAGAGGTTGTACCCAGGTTGTTGATGGTGTGCTCAAGGCGGTTCTGATAGGCACCCAGCTTGGAACGCTCGGCAGAAACGCGGTCAATGGCCGATTGAATCGTGGTGATGGCGGATTCGGCCTGGCCCTGAGAATCCACGCGGATACCGCTGACACCCAGGTCGACCGAGCCCATGGAGCTGATGTTCAGCGTCATGGTCTGGCCTTCGTTGGCGCCAATGTGGGCCGTCAAGGCATTCTTGGTCACCTGCACGGAACCATGGGCCGCAACGGTGGCTGCGGCGGCGCCGGTCAGGGTGACGCTGAGGCCGATGGAGTCGCCTGCGGCGGAAACCAGGGTGCGGCCGGAGCCCGTGGCGGTTTGGCCATTGATGGTGCCCGCAACGTTCACGCCGCTGTCGATGGTCGCGGTAGTGTCATCCGCGGTCAGGCCCATGGCTTCGGTCAAGGCGCTGGCCGAAATGGAGATGGTCTGAGAGGCACCGTACTCGTTGGTGACAAGATCAATGCCCGAGGCGGCATCGCCGGATGCCGTGATGCCCAGAGACGAGCTGTTCAGAGCGGCAATGAAGTTGGAAGCCGTGGCTGCAGCATCGTTGTTCACAGCGGTAAAGCTGATCGCCTGGCCGTTCACCGTGACCGTCTGCGTACCGGCAACGACGATGTCGGCATTAACGAAGGCTGCGCCCGTCGTGCTCGCACGCTCTGCGGCGGTGGTCACGGCGATGGCATACGAGCCGGCAACGATGTTGTCATTGGTCGCGGTAGCGCCGGCAACATCGGCATTGCTGCCATAGATGACCTTGTTGCCGGAATCGCCGTTCAGCAGCTTCTTGGTGTTGAACTCGGTCGTGGACGAAATACGATCGATTTCAGTGGCCAGCTGGTCGATTTCCTTCTGGATCTCAACGCGGTCGGTGCTGGTGTTGGTGTCGTTGGCCGATTGCACAGCCAGCTCGCGCATGCGCTGCAGGATGCTGTGGGTCTCGTTCAGGGCGCCTTCCGCCGTCTGGATCAGCGAGATGCCGTCCTGAGCGTTGCGGCTGGCCTGATCCAGGCCGCGAATCTGGCCGCGCATCTTTTCGCTGATGGCCAGGCCTGCGGCGTCGTCACCGGCGCGGTTGATGCGGAAACCGGAAGAGAGCTTTTCCAGGGACTTGGAACCATTGGTGTTGTTGGTCGACAGCTGACGGTAGGTGTTCAGCGCCGAAATGTTGTGGTTGATGCGCATGGGTGTTCCTCCTTGAGTTTTTACGCTCCGGAGCATCCTTGCCCCGGGCCTTTATGATTCATGCCCCCTCGTATCCCGGCGGTTGGCGCCTTATGCCGATTCACGCTGGTCCATGCTTCACACAAAATATATCGTGCGATTTTTTTGTCGCTTAAGTATGAATTACCCTTTTTTTTCTTCTTTTAACAAATTTTCTTTGGTCTGCACGGAAAAGTCCAAGTTCAGCGCGCCGACCGACGCGGCGGCTTGCCGGTTGAGGTTGGTGACCTCCTCCAGAAGCTCCTTGCGGTAGATCTTGAGATCTCTAGGCGCGTCGATACCGATGCGCACGCGGTCGGAGTCGATGGCGACGACGGTGATGCGGATGTCGTCTCCCAACTGTATGACCTCGTTAAGCCTTCTGGTCAGTACCAGCATGTTCGGCTTCCCCCTTCCGATACAGACACACCGCCTCATAGATGGGCAGGCGCATCGGGTGCTGGGTGTCATCCAGCACGATCTGGCGGCCCAGGTTCCGCTCGATGTTGATGAGAATGGGCGCGGCCATGTTGGCGGTCATTTTGCTGATGT
>JAEZSC010000099.1 GCA_023422005.1 Bacillota bacterium
AGTGTGGAAGGAAACCGATGAAGCCATTGAGGGTGCTGCTGCTTACCGTATACTACGAGCCGGAGATCACGGCTGTGGCGACCTACGTGTCGCAGGTCGTGAAGGACCTGGCTCGGCAGGGGTGCGAAGTGCAGGTGGTTGCCCCGATGCCCACACGGGATGTGGACAAGCAGACGAGGCTGGCTTACCGCAAACGGCCTCTGGAAGTGCAGGAGGAGGGCCGGTTGCGCATCCGCCGCGTGTACGTGCCCTTTCGTGAGCCGCGCAAGTTGATGGCCAGAGCGCTGCGCTATGCGCTGGTCATGCTGGTGCTCTTCGGCCAGGCGCTCCTTCGGCCTGCCGACGTGGTGCTTCTGTTCAGCGCTCCTCCGCTTTTTGGCCTGTTGGGCGCGGCGCTTAGGGTGTTCCGCCGCACGCCGGTTGTCTATTATCTGCAAGATATCTTCCCAGACTCGATGATCAACAGCGGCGTGTCCACCAGCCGGTGGCCTGTTGTGCTGGGCAAGTGGATGGAGCGGGTGACCTATCGCGCCGCCAATCGCATCATCGTCATCTGCCGGGATTTCCGCGACAACCTGCTTCGTAAGGGCGTAAACGCAGAAAAAATGGATCTGATCTACAACTGGGTGGATGAGAACGCCGTGCAGCCCGTGCCCCGCGCGCAGAACTGCCTTGTGGAGCGCCTGGGGTTGGACCCGGACGCCTTTTATGTGACCTACAGCGGCAATGTTGGCCACACACAGAACTTGGAGATGATGGTGGACGCTGCCGTGGCGCTCAAGGACCGGCGCGATATCCGCTTTCTGATTATAGGCAATGGCGCCTATGAGGATGCCATCAAGGCCTATGCTGCCGATAAATGCGCGGACAACGTGGACTTTGTACCGTTTCAGGATGTCAGAGATATTTCCCATGTGTTAAGCATTGGGGATGTGGGCGTAATTCTCTCCAAAAGGAACATCGGACGCAACTCCTTCCCCAGCAAAACATGGAACATCATGGCCGCGGAACGACCGCTCATCGCGTCTTTCGATATGGACAGCGAACTGCGTGACATCATCGCCCAGGCCGACTGCGGGTTTTATGTGCCACCGGATGACTGCGAAGCCTTTGTGCAGGCCATCCTTAGGCTGTATGGTGACCGTCAGCTCTGCCAGCGCCTGGGATGCAATGGCAGGCGGTACATCGAGCAGAATTTGACCAGAACGTATGGCACCGCCAAGGTGCACAACGTGATGCAAAAGGCCGCCGGGCGCTAACGCCCCGCGGGAATTGGAGTGAGTGAAATAGCTATCAATCGAGGCGCGATGAACGATCTGTTTCTCGCGCAAAGCTATCTGGACAGCTGGAATGAATATCAATATGTGTTGACCCATAACAAGGCTCCGCGTTGGGATTGGTTTGTCATAACCGCTTCCAACGAGGAGCAGGCAAGCGCTTATCGCCTGCAGATCGAGCGCCGCCAGGCGCTGGGGCTCCTGGCCCAGGGCACCCGCTTTGCCGTTATCGCCGACCCCGAGGGCAAGCGCGTGGGCAGCGGCGGCGCCACGCTCAACGTGCTGCGCCACATCGCCCGGGAGACCGGCCGTACCGATTTCACCGGCCTGCGCATCGCCCTGCTGCACAGCGGCGGCGACAGCAAGCGCATTCCACAGTATTCCGCGTTGGGCAAGCTGTTCTCCTATGTACCGCGGCAGCTGCCTGATGGCCGCGTCAGCACGCTGTTCGATGAATTCATCCTGTCGCTTTCGGGGCTGCCCGGCCGCATGAGCGACGGCCTGCTGGTGTTAAGCGGCGATGTGCTGCTGCTGTTCAACGCTCTGCAGATCGATCTGCAGCTGGAGGGCGCGGCATGCATCTCCATGAAGGCGCTGGTGCAGACCGGCGTGAACCACGGCGTGTTTTTAAGCGACAGCAAGGGCAGGGTGGAGCGTTTCCTGCACAAGCTGCCCGAAGCGCAGCTTCGCGCGCTGGGGGCTGTGAATGAGCGAGGCTGTGTGGACATCGACACCGGCGCTATATGGCTCTCCGGCCAGGTGGCCACTGCGCTGTACTCGGTGGTGTTGCGCGATGGCCAGCCGGAAGACGAGTTGTTTGCTCGCTACGTCAACAGCCGCGAGCGTCTGAGTTTTTATGGGGATTTCCTCTTCCCACTGGCGCATGCGTCCACGCTGGAAGATTATCAGGACCAGGCGGCGGAGGGGGAGGCCGGGCCAGCCCTGGCAGCTTGCCGTAGGGCGCTTTGGCAGGCGCTGCACGGCTATCCGCTGCACATCATCCGCATGGCGCCGGCGGAGTTCATCCATTTCGGCACCACGGCGGAACTGCGCGCGCTGATGCTCTCGGCCGGCAGCCGCTACAGTCATCTGGATTGGAACAGCCATGTTTTGGCCGTGGGCCAAGGCGCGGATATGGCCATGGTCAACAGCATCGTGCGAGAGGGCGCTCAGGCGCAAGCCGGCTGTTACCTGGAGGATACCGAACTGCTGCCCGGTGCGAGGCTGGGCAGCGGTTGTGTGCTCAGCCATGTAACCTTTGGCTCGGAGCTGCCCCCAGACAGCCTGCTGCACATGCTGCCCCAGGCTGACGGGAGATTTGTCGCTCGTCTGTGCGCAGTGGGAGACAATCCCAAGCTTGGTCTGCGCGACGGTGGTACGTTGCTTGGCTGTCCGCTGGAGGAGTTCCTGCGCGCCAACACCATAAAGGAGGCCGATGTCTGGCCCGGTGCGGACCGTTCGCTGTGGACGGCGCGGCTGTTTCCGCTGGCCGCTACGGCCGAAGAGGCGGTGCGCTCGTCGCTGGCTTTGCTGGGCATGGCCCGTGGCGAGGCCCCGGCGCAGGCCGTGGCTGCCTGGCTGGCGGCGCCCCGCATCAGCCTGATGGATAGCTTCGAGCGCGCCGACGTAGGGGCTATCCTGCGCCAAAGCGCCGCATTGGAGGATCGTATTCGCTCCTCGCTCTTTATTACGCGGTTGGCCGAGGGGTGCAAGGCTTCCGAGGCTGCCCAAGCGTTGGGAGACCGCCAGGCGCTGGTCCGGCGCGCCGCCGTGGCGCTCGCGCAAGCTCAGTGTCTGCCGCACGAGATCCGCAGCCGTGTATATCGCACACTGGCTTCCTTGAGTGATGAACGCTCCCTGGCCCTGGATGAAACGTCGGAGGCGTTGGAGGATGCCTGCTACCGGCTCATCAACGAACGCATACAGGAGGTCACCTTCTCGCAGTTATCCAGCCAGCCGCCAAGGCCGCTGGCCGGGCCGGTGTCCGTCAGCCTGCCTGTGCGGGTAAACTGGGGCGGCGGGTGGTCCGACACGCCGCCCTACTGTCTGGAGCGCGGCGGCACCGTGTTCAACGCTGCCATCACGCTAAAAGGGCAGCGCCCGGTCAAGGTAGCGGTGGAACCTTTGGCGCAGCCGCTGGTTGTGCTGCGCAGCGTGGATTTGGGTGTCAGCCGAGTGGCATCCTCCTTTGCCGAGCTGCGGCCCGATGCCGACCCCAACGACCCCTTCGGCCTGGCCAAGGCAGCCCTTGCCGTGCAGGGATTGCTCCCGGACCCCTCCAGGGAGCCCGCCTTTGACCAGTGGCTGCAGGGGTTGGGCGGTGGCTTTTGCATTAGCTCCGAGGTGGACGTGCCCAAGGGCAGCGGTCTGGGCACCAGCAGCATATTGGCCGGCGCATTGGTGCAGGCGCTCAGCCGCGCCTTCGGCCAGCCGCTCACGCTGGATGCTCTCTTTGGACGCGTGCTGTGCATCGAGCAGATGCTTTCCACCGGCGGAGGCTGGCAGGATCAGGTGGGAGGGATTGTGCCCGGTATCAAGCTGATCCGCTCGGCCCCCGGCGCGCAGCAGCGCCTGCAGGTGCGGTGCGCGGAGCTTTCCCAGCCCACACTGCAGGAGCTTTCCGAGCGCTTCGTGCTCGTATACACCGGCCAGCGCCGCCTGGCCCGCAACCTGCTGCGGGATATCATGGGCAAATATCTGCTCAATGACCCGCAAACGGTGCAGATTCTCAACGACATTCAACAGTTGGCGGTGCTGATGTGCTTCGATCTGGAGCGCGGCGATGTGGACGGCTTTGCCCGCCTGCTGGACCGCCATTGGGAGCTCAGCCGCAAGCTGGACCCCGGCTCCACCAACACGTGCATCGATCAGATCGTCGCCGAATGCCGCCCTTACATCGACGGTGTGATGATCGCCGGCGCCGGCGGCGGTGGCTTTTTACAGATGGTGCTCAAGCGCGGTGTGACCGCCGCGCAGTTAAGCGACTGCCTGGCCGATGTGTTTCAGGACAACGGAATCGCCGTGTGGGAGAGCGCGTTTTCTTTTGAATGACACAGCCGCTCAAGGCGCGGCAACACCGAAGCGAACCGTTTTCAGAATATTCACAAAATGGAAATCCCTTCGTAACAACATCCGCCGGGTTTCGCGTTATACTGTAGCCGAAGACAGACGAACAGCCCCGCTGGGGCCGTACATAGATGGAAAGCCGCGTCGGGTGCAAGACGGCGGGGCGCCCTCTGCGGCAAGCAAATAATCCGCCGTTTGGGATCGCGCTAAGCGGTCCTTTTTTGATTGTCAGAGGTGGTTATGAGTAAAAAAGATCAGCCCGGAACATGTCCGGGCTGACCAGGTTGCCTTAGGGGATCAATAGTGCTTGTATGCAACGACGCTCGAGAAGGGCCCGTAATACTTCGTACTGCCAACCACGCGATAGGCGCGCACCTTGAAGTAATAAGTCTTTCCCTTGGTGAGATTGCCGCTGACAAAGGACAACAATGTCGTCTCTGTGCTCTTATAATACGTACCGGTTGCGGAGGTTGCGCGGTAGACCTCATACTTCGTCGCGCCGGTGACAGCGGCCCAGGTCAGCTTGACGCTGGCAGAAGATGCTTTGGCCGCCTTCAAACTGGTCGGAGCGGCGGGCAAAGGCGTAGCCTTGACCACAGCGCTGTAGCCGCTATAATGCTTGACACCGCTGACCAGACGATAGGCGCGCACCTTATAGTAGTAAGCCTTACCGGTGGTCAGGCTGGAGCCTGTGTAACTGGCAGAGGACACATCGGGCAGCTTGGTGTATGTGCCCGTGCTGCTGGTCGCGCGATAGACCTCATACTTCGTCGCGCCGGCGACCGCAGCCCAGGTTAGCTTGACGCTGTTGTAGGTTGTGGAGGCCACCTTGACCGCCGTGGGCGTGGCCGGCACGGCCTTTGCGGGCACCACGGCGCTGTAGCCGCCATACGTGACCGTACTGCCAGCGATGAACTTCGCGCGCACCTTGTAATAGTACGTCTTGCCGGTGACCAAGCCGGAGCCGGTGTAGCTGGGAGACGACACATCAGGCAGCTTGATGAACGGGCCTGTGCTGCTGGTCGCGCGATAAACCTCATACTTCGCCGCGACGGATATCGCTGTCCAGGTCAGCCTGATGCTGTTGTAGGAAGTGGAAACCGCCTTGAGGTTGGCGGGCGTGGCGATCTTGGTAAATTCAGCCGTGAGCGTGCGGCTTTTCGATACAGTGAACTTGTACTCCGCGCTTGTGGATACGGCGGTGGTCCCTTCCAGCCAGCGCACAAACCGATAACCCGCCTTGGGGATTGCCTTCACCGTGGCTTGGGCACCAGGGGTGTAGCTTCCGCCACCACTCACCGTGCCGTAGCTTGTGTTGTTGGCCTTGACAGTGATGCTGCAGGCGCTGTTCACGGCGGCATAGGCGTTCGCCAGACCGTAGCCGTACACAGTATCAAAGCCGGCGGCCCCAAGATCGGTGCTGTTCTTAGTGATGGCGTTGGCGATTTGGGAGGGCGTGTACGTGGGGAAGCGGGCCTTGATCAGTGCCGCGATGGCCGCTATATGGGGAGCGGCGGCGCTGGTGCCAAAGAAGGGGTCGGAGAATCCGCCCGCGCCGGTGACGTTGACACCGTCGGCGCCGCAAACATCGGGCTTGCTACGTGTGCCGGTGAGCGTCGTTACCGGGCCTTGAGAGGAGAAGGATTCAATAGTCGGAGGATTGCTTGGTTCACCGGCATCTATGGCGCCGCAGGCGACGACGCCTGACACGGCCGGGTGGCCGAAGATTGAGTTCGCCTTAACGATATTGTAGGGGTACATGGGAACGCCGTAGACATATACCTCCAACTCTTTGGGGACAGGAGCGTCATATCTTCTTACGACTATGGCCATGTCGTAAGTGCTGCTTCCGTTGTTTACAACCCCGATATATTCCAAAGGCTCTTGTGTTTCCGAATTGGTTGCGGCGCTTTGGGCAACGGGGACGTAACTCCCATTTATGATAGCATACAGCTGCAGATCATAGTCGCTCAGACTGGAGGAACCAAAGGGCTCCTTCCACTGCAGCACGACTCTCGCGGACCTTCCGGGACCTAATTGGAAATAGAGGTCCTCTGTATCGCTGGTTCCGGTTCCCGGTGTGAAGTCATGAAAGCCAGGGTTCGTGGGGCTGTCTTTATATAGGCCCTGATAGTGACTAGACGCGGCGTTGCCCGCGGAGCTCACAAGCAACACTTTGTTCTGCGCCGTGATTTCCTTGAAGTGGCTGGCGATCACGCCGTCCTCAAAGAAGGGCTCGAGTATCCAGCCGATGTCGTCAACGACGATCGTGCAGCCGGCGGCGATCAGATCGTCCACGGCCTCATTGAAGGCGAGGACGTTGTCTCCGCAATCATGGAAATACAGCTTCGCGCCAGGCGCCATGTCGTAGACGATCTCCAACATGGCGGTGCCTT
>JAEZSC010000162.1 GCA_023422005.1 Bacillota bacterium
TCGCCGACCGATTGTATGGCGACGCCCTGCAGATCAGCAATTCGTCGGGCAATTACGGTGTGCCCATCTCCGAACACCTGCTGGCCATGATGCTGGCCTTCGCCCACCAGATTCCCGCCAGCATGCGTAACATGAACACCGGCCGCTGGGAGAAGTCGCTGCGCTGCCGGGAGCTCACGGGCGCCACGGTGGGCATCATCGGCCTGGGTGACATCGGCACCACGCTGGTTGCGCTGCTGGAGCCCTTCCGCTGCCCGGTGCTGGGTTGGAAGCGTACGCAAGCGGATGCGCCGAAGGGCGTCAATGAGATGCTCTACGGCACCGAGGGGTTGGACGAGCTGCTGCGCCGCAGCGATTACGCGGCCATCTGCCTGCCGGGAACACCCCAGACCGAGGGCCTTATCGACCGGCGCCGGCTGGCGCTGATGAAGCCCACTGCGGTGCTTTTAAACATCGGCCGGGGGTCCATCGTGGACCATGACGCGCTGGCGGAGGCCTTGGCGGCGGGCCGGCTGGCAGGAGCCGGGCTGGACGTGACAGAACCCGAGCCGCTGCCCCCGGAGCACCCGCTGTGGCGGCAGACCAACGCGCTTATCACGCCGCACATTTCCGGCTGGACAGAACAGTGGCCCCGGCGCGCCGCCGAGTTCTTCGCGCTCAACTTGCGCGCGTGGGCGCAGGGGCAGCCGTTGCCCGGTGCGGTGGATCGAATTCATAAATATTAACCAAATAAGCGACGGGCCTGTGCATTGACCGCACAGGCCCATCTTCGTATAATATACGCAACGTGAAACAAAATGAGGTCCCGCGAATGAAATTGATCGACGCTCCCGTCACGCTGCTCAACGGCACAGAATTGATTGAAAACGACAGCGTTCACAGGCCCGAGGCCGCCAATGGAACCATGGCCTGGCGTATTTTGAGCGCCCACAACCGCGGCGACAGCCAGGACCTGAAGCTGACTTTTGATGCCATGGCCAGCCACGACATCACCTATGTGGGCATATTGCAGACGGCGCGGGCCAGCGGGCTTACGCACTTTCCGATGCCCTATGTGCTGACCAATTGCCACAACACGCTGTGCGCTGTAGGCGGCACGATAAACGAAGACGACCACCTGTTCGGCCTGAGCGCCGCGGTGAAGTACGGCGGCGTATATGTGCCCGCCCACATGGCCGTGATCCACACCTACATGCGCGAACGGTACGCCACCGTGGGCGGTATGATACTGGGCTCCGACAGCCACACCCGCTACGGCGCGCTGGGCACGCTGGCCATCGGTGAAGGCGGGCCGGAGCTGGTCAAGCAGCTGCTGGGCCGCACCTATGACGTACGCCGCCCGCCGGTGGTGCTGGTGTGGCTGACCGGCGCGCCGCAGCCCGGCGTAGGCCCCCACGACGTGGCGCTGGCCATCATAAAGGCCACCTTCGCCAACGGCTTTGTCAACAACAAGATCATGGAGTTCGCAGGCCCCGGCGTGGCGGCGCTATCCATGGATTTCCGCAATGGCATCGACGTGATGACCACCGAGACCACGTGCCTTAGCTCCATCTGGGTCACCGACGAGAAGACCCGGGAGTTCCTGGCCGCCCACGGCCGCGAGCAGGATTACAAGGAGCTGCGGCCCGAGCCGGCTGCCCGCTATGACGCAGCGCTGCTGGTGGATCTCTCGCAGATCAAACCTATGATCGCCCTGCCCTTCCACCCCAGCAATGCCTGGACCATCGAGGAGTTCAACGCCAGCGCCGGCGACATTTTGCGCACCGTGGAGCGCGAGGCCGCCAGCACCATGGATGCGGCGACCTATGACCTGACCGGCAAGCTCGTGAACGGCCGCCTGCGGGTGGATCAGGGCGTCATCGCCGGGTGTGCCGGCGGCACCTATGAGAATCTGTATATCGCCTCGGCCATCCTCAAAGGCAAATCCGTGGGCAACGGCGCTTTTGCGCTGTCTGCCTACCCCGGCAGCCAGCCGGTGCTGATGGAGCTGATGCGCACCGGCAGCCTGGCCAGCCTGCTGGCCAGCGGCTCCACGCTGCGTACGGCCTTCTGCGGGCCGTGCTTTGGCGCCGGCGACGTGCCTGCCAATCAGGGCTTGAGCATCCGCCACACCACGCGCAACTTCCCCAACCGCGAAGGCAGCCGCCCTGACGGCGCGCAGGTGGCCGGCGTTGCGTTGATGGACGCCCGCTCCATCGCCGCCACTGCGGCCAACGGCGGGTGGCTGACCGCCGCCACCGAGGTGGATGTTCCCGAGGTACCGGCTTATCAATATGACGACAGCCCCTACCGCGCCCGCGTGTACAACGGCTTTGGCGCTGCCCAGCCCGATGCGCCGTTGCGCTTTGGGCCCAACATCGCCGACTGGCCGGCCATGCAGCCGCTGCCGGAGAACCTGGTGCTGGAGGTGGCTTCGGCCATCTATGACCCGGTTACGACCACCGACGAGCTGATCCCCTCGGGCGAGACTTCCTCCTACCGTTCCAACCCGCACAAGCTGGCCAGCTTCACGCTGAGCCGCAAGGACCCGGGCTATGTTGGCCGCGCCAAGGCTGTAGCCGCGCTGGAAGCCGAGCGGCTGCAGGGTGAGAGCGCGTGGCTTAATGACCTGCGGGAGCAGACCGGCCTGGACCTGCAGCCCGGCAGCACCGGCATCGGTTCAGCGGTGTTCGCGCTGAAGCCCGGCGACGGCAGCGCCCGCGAGCAGGCGGCTTCCTGCCAGAAGGTGCTGGGCGGCTGGGCCAACATTGCCCGCGAATACGCGACCAAGCGCTACCGCAGCAACCTGTGCAACTGGGGCATCCTGCCGCTCTTGAGCGCCGAGGACTTCCAAGTGGGCCAGCGGTTGGTGCTCATGGGCATCCGCGCCGCCGTGGAGGGCGGCCGAGAAGACATCACAGCTTTGCTCATCGAGCCCGACGGCACCCGGCGCCAGGTGGCGCTTCGGCTGCCGCTTTCGGCTTCGGAGCGGCCCATCGTGCTGGCCGGCTGTTTGATCAACCACTACGCCGAAACACAGGAATAATAACACTTCTCCATAGTTCGCGGCGCGGCGGCGGCAAAGGCGTCCCACCAGCGCCAGAGGGTAAGTCATGCGAGTGTTTCTGAGCATTGATATCGGGGGAACCCGCATCAAAACCGGCCTCGTGGAGGAGTCCGGCGCATTGTTGACCCGTGGCACGATGCCTCTGCCCGGCGACTGGGAAGAGTTCACCGCCGCCGTCGAGCAGCAGTTCGCCCAGGCCAACACGCAGCACCCGGTGGCCGGAGTGGCCATCGCCTCACCGGGTATCGTGAATCCTGCCACGGGTACCGTTGCGGGCATGTCGGCGCGAACGGTGGATTTTATCATGGGGCAACCCTTCTACAGCCTGCGTCAGCGGCTGGGCGTGCCCGTGTGGCTGGAGCAGGACGCCAACTGCGCCGTGCTGGGCGAATACTGGCAGGGCAATGCCCGCGGTCTCGGCAGCGCCATGGCGCTGGTGCTGGGAGCGGGTCTGGGCGGCGGCGTGCTGCTGAACGGCCGCATCCACCGCGGCGCCCATCTGCTGGGAGGCGACGTGGGCTACATTTGCCCATCGGCCAACCATAACGAAGACCGCCTGTCCACCCACCTGTCGCCCATCAGTGCGGCCGCCAAGTATACCCGCCAGACCGGCCGCACGCTGACACTGCCCGAAATGCACGCCGCCCGGGAAACCGACCCCGTGGCCGCTAGCTTGTATGACCAATGGCTGGGAGGTTTGGCCGTACTGATTCTGACCATGCACTATACGCTGGATCCGGAGGTGTTCCTGCTGGGAGGCGGCATTTCCGAATGGGAACTGCTTTGCCCCGAGGTGCAGCGCAAGCTGGAGGAGCTCTCCTGCTGCCAATACTGCCCGCAATTGCCGATGGTGCGCCCGTGCCTGCACCGCAACAGCGCCAACCTGCTGGGAGCGGTGTACGCACTGCTGTTGGGTGAAAAAGGCATATACTGAATGATGTCAGTCTGCAATATGAGCGGCGTGCTTATAACAGGATATTGCACGCTCTGTCAAAACTGCTTTTGATAAAAGGCCTGTGGTTGAGCCGTCTGTCCACCGCTCCTTCAAAAAAGGATTTCTGCCAGCCCTCCAAAGTGCCCGAGAATCTTTCCAGCGTTGTGGACAGCAAAACGAATTCGCGCCATCTGAAAAAACAGATCGATGTTTTTGATCCAGAAAACATCCATTTCATTTTCCTGCAGGTATCCGCGGAGCAAATGGCAGAGCATTTCTTCGGCTTCCTGTGTTTTGCCGGGGAGTTCCGACGGATTTCCGCCCAGCAGATAGTAGTACATGCAGACCGCGATGTCATACATGAACCACGAGTACTCACACTCGTCGAAATCGAAGACGATGACATCATTTCCGTCCACATGGTAATTGCTGAACAGATAATCGCCATGGATCAACCCAAAGCCAGCGCCATCCTGTGGCAGCCGCTTCATTTCGCCCAGGTACTCCTGAAAGATGCCTGCCAGCCGGGGATCGTAGTACCGGAGCAGTGCCTCTGCTTTGGCCATGTGCTGGCTCTCATGCCACTGCCTGCGCAAGCGGTGGCCGGTGGGTTGATAGGCCCGAGATAACCTGTGAATTTTGCCAATGGTTTTCCCAATCCGAATCAGCCGGTCGCCTTCGTCGGATCCCCTATTGCGCCAATCCCGGCCCCTTGCGACGGAAAAAGCCATTATGACCCACGAGCAGCCCTCTTGCTGACATTCGTACACAAACCGACCATCCAAGCCTTGCAGGGGCCGGGCGACCGATGCGCCGTTGGCTGCCAGATACCGCAGGAAATCAACCTCCGCGCCGGTGGCGCCCAGGGAACGATGCTGTGCCGTGGAGACGCGAAGAACAAAGTCGGAGTCGCCCTTCACCAAATAGACATGATTATGAAAGCCGCCCAGATTAACAGCTGAATGAACTGTGTTGGAGAAATACAAAGCAAACGTGGCTGCTTGGCTTTCAGCAAACATATGCACCATCATCTTCACAGGTGCCAACGTGTTGACGCATCAACGCTTGGCGTAATAGGTGATCCCCTCATCGTTGCGATGGCGGTTGATGGAGTACTCATAGACGTGCCCGTCGGAAAGGTATCCCACGTTCTCAATCTGTATCGCCAGATCGCCGGCATTCATCTGCAGCGCCTGGGCCTCAGACTCGTCCAGCATGGCTGCGCGCATGGTCTTGATACCATGGCTGATCTCCATTTCCAGCGTGTATTCGATGTAGGCCATCACGCTGGCCTCGCAGTCCTTGCGGGTCAGGTTGGGGAACAGCGCCACAGGCATGTAGGTGTACTCGATGTGATGGGGGCGGCCCATGGCCCAGCGCACGCGCACGATGGACCACACAGGATCGGTTCCGTCGATGCGCAGCCGGTTGGCCACAGCCTCCCCCGCCGGCGCCTGCTCGAAGCGCAGCACTTCGGTGCGGATGTCGCGGGCGGCGTACAGATCGAAGAGCGACCCCAGCTTCAGAGAGTATTTTGAAGGGTCATGGTTCACATAGGCGTGTCCCGAGGGCTGCTTACGCACATAGCCCCGTTCGATCAGCGCGTCCACGGCCTTGCGGATCGTGTGGCGGTTTACGTCATATTGTTCGGCAAGCTTGGCTTCCGAGGGCAGCCGGGCGTCGCGAACCAGTTCGCCAGACAGTATCTGCTCGATGATGTCCTGTATGATATCCTTGCTACGCATGCAAACACCACCTCCGAAGTCCTCATTGACCACTATTCAAGCTGCGCCTAGGGCGATCTATTCATAGAATTCCCCACAAATCCCCGAAATCCTGCAAGTATCGCCAATGCACACCCATGATGAAAAGCGTGCATGGTTATGCTAAGCTTACATTGACCACTTTTTGAGGGAGAACGCGATGAAAAAAAACCTATGGATTGCGCTGGCGCTGTTCGCGCTGTGCTCCTGCGCCGCGCCTAACGCTCCCGGCGCACCGGGCGCCGACAGCGTTTCCGGCGCCACGATGGAGCGCTACCGCGACGGCGAACTGCGCCAGCACGAAGGCACATTGCTGGACCCGGCCATCGGCCCCCGGGACAACTCCATCAAGGGTATCCAGCAGGTGGACATGACCGACTACCGGCTGACCATCGACGGCCTTGTGGACGCGCCCCAAAGCCTGCGCTATGAGGACGTGAAGGCGCTGCCGGAGCAGACCAAGCTGATCACGCTGCACTGCGTGGAGGGCTGGGACGCCACGATCCTGTGGAAGGGCGTGCTCATGGAAGACCTCGTGAACAGCGCCGGCGTACAATCCCAGGCCAACACGGTCATCTTCCACGCCGTGGACGGATACACGACATCTCTGCCGCTGGAAGACATCCTGCAGAACAAACGGATGCTGGCCTATGAAGCCAACGGCCTGCCCCTGCCTGCGGAGATGGGCTATCCGTTCATCTTTGTGGCCGAGGACAAATGGGGTTACAAATGGGCCCGATGGGTCAACCGCATTGAGCTGTCCAGCGACGCGGCTTTTGAAGGGTATTGGGAGCAGAACGGCTACGACAAACGGGCCGACGTGCCCCAGGACAAACGCTGAGCGCCGGAACGGCCCTATTCCAACAGCTCCAGCAGCACAGCATTCTGCACATCCATGCCCCGGTCGGTGAGCCGCAGCCGGCCGCCCTCCACTTGGATCAGGCCCAGCATCCGCAGCGAGCGGACGGCGCTTTCCTTGTGCCGCAATAAGTCCACCCCATGCCGGGCGGTAAAAGCGGTCAGGTCCAGGCCCTCCCGCAGGCGCAGCGCCAGCATGGCCGTCTCGAAGGCCGCCTCGTCCGCGCCGATGGTATGGCGTTGGGACGGCGGCCATTGTCCGTTTTCGCAGGCGGCGATGTAAGCGTCCAGATCGCCCTCATTCTCGCGGCGATGGCCGCCGAAGTGCGACGCCGCGCCGCAGCCCAGGCCCAGATAATCGCCGTTGTGCCAATAGATCAGGTTGTGCCGGCACTCGCTGCCCGGTTTGGCGAAATTGGATATCTCGTAACGCCGCAGCCCCGCCTCCTCCAGCACGGCGCGGGCGGCGTGGAACTGGTCGCGTTCGGCGTCGTCCTCGGGGAGGGTCGTCGACCCCTCCTGGACGGAGCGATAGAGCGGTGTACCCTCTTCCAGCTTGAGCCCATAGCAGCTCACATGGGGCAGGCACAGCGCCGCCAACCGCCGGGCGGTTTCGCGGGCGTCGGCCTCGGTCTGGCCGGGCAGGCCGGTCATCATGTCGGCGTTCTGGTTTTCAAAGCCCGCGTTCCGGGCCATCTCCACGCCGCGCAGGAAGTCCTCCCAACTGTGGATGCGGCCGATGCGCCTGAGCAGCGCATCCTGAGCGGCCTGCACGCCAAAGCTCAGGCGGTCGGCGCCAAGGGTGCGCAGGCGGCGCAGCCCCGCCACATCCACTGTGCCGGGGTTGGCTTCAACGGTGAATTCAATGGGTTGGATGTCAAAAAGGGAGCGAAGCCCCCCCAACAGGCGTTCCAGATGGCCCACGTCGATGGCCGTGGGCGTGCCGCCGCCGATGAACACGGTATCAAAGCGCAACCGCCCCCGCTCCTGCGCCCACAGCGCCGCCTCGGCCAGCATCGCATCCACAACGCGGCTGGCCAGCGCCTCGCGCCCCGCCCAGGAGGGGAAGTCGCAATAAGCGCACTTGCTGCGGCAGAACGGTATGTGCAGGTACAGCCCGGTCATCAGTCGTCCAGCTTGAGCACCGACATGAAGGCCTCGCTGGGCACCTCCACGCTTCCCACCTGGCGCATGCGCTTCTTGCCTTCCTTCTGCTTTTCCAGCAGCTTCTTCTTGCGGGTGATGTCGCCGCCGTAGCACTTGGCCAGTACGTCCTTGCGGAAGGCTTTCACCGTCTCGCGGGCGATAATCTTGCCACCGATGGCAGCCTGAATCGGGATCTCGAACATCTGCCGCGGGATGGCTTCCTTGAGCTTCTCGGCGATGGAGCGGCCCCGGCCATAGGCCTTGCTGGTGTGGGTGATGATGGACAGCGCGTCGCAAACCTCGCCGTTGAGCAGGATGTCCAGCTTCACGAGCTCGCTGGGCTCATAACCGGTGACTTCGTAATCGAAGCTGGCATAGCCGCGGGTGCGGGACTTCAACGCGTCGAAGAAATCGTAGATGATCTCGTTGAGCGGCAGCTTGTAGTTGATCTGCACACGGGTGGCTTCCAAGTATTTCATCTCCAGGAACACGCCGCGTTTGTCCTGGCACAGCTCCATGATGGCTCCGACGAACTCTACCGGCGAAATGATGTGGGCGCTGGTCAGCGGCTCCTCCATGTGTTCGATGTCCGAGGGGTCGGGCAGTTTGCTGGGGTTGTCGATCATAAGCTCGGTGCCGTCGTTCATGACGATCTTGTAGATAACGTTGGGCGCGGTCGTGACCAGATCCAGATCGAACTCGCGCTCCAGGCGCTGCTGTATGATCTCCATGTGCAGCAGGCCCAAAAAGCCGCAGCGGAACCCAAAGCCCAGCGCCACCGAGGTTTCCGGTTCGAAGAGGAAGCTGGCGTCATTGAGGCGCAGCTTCTCCAGCGCGTCGCGCACGTCTTCATAATGGGCGCCGTCAGCGGGATAGATGCCGCAATACACCATCGGGATGGCTTCCTTGTAGCCCGGCAGCGCCTCGGCGGCGGGGTTGCGGGCGTCGGTGATCGTGTCGCCCACGCGGGTGTCAGCCACATTCTTGATGCTGGCCGCCACATAACCGACCTCGCCGGCATACAGCGCGTCGGTGGGCGTGAGGCGCGGGCGGAACATGCCGACGTCGGTCACGTCGAACTCAGCGCCCTTGCTCATCATGCGGATGCGCATGCCCGGGCGAACAACGCCGTCCATGACGCGCACAAAGGAAATGGCGCCCTTGTAGTTGTCATAGAAGGAATCGAAGATCAACGCCTTCAGGGGCCGTTCCTCATCGCCCGGCGGCGGCGGGATCAGCTTAACAGCCTGTTCCAGCACCGCGGCGATGTTGGTGCCCTCCTTGGCGCTGATGGCCGGCGCGTCGCTGGCGTCCAGGCCGATGATGTCCTCGATCTCCTTGCGGACGGCCGCCACATCGGCGCTGGGCAGGTCGATCTTGTTGATGACCGGTATGATCTCCAGGTTGTGGTCCAGCGCCATGTAGACGTTGGCCAGCGTCTGCGCCTCGATGCCCTGAGTGGCGTCCACAACCAGTATGGCGCCTTCGCAGGCGGCCAGGCTGCGGCTGACCTCATAGCTGAAGTCCACGTGTCCGGGGGTGTCTATCAGGTTGAGCTCGTAATCCTCGCCATCCTGGGCGCGGTAGAGCATACGCACGGCCTGCGCCTTGATCGTGATGCCCCGCTCGCGCTCCAAATCCATGGTGTCGAGCATCTGCTCCTCGAGATCGCGCTGGGCCACCACGCCGGTGAACTCCAGCAGGCGGTCGGCCAGCGTGG
>JAEZSC010000199.1 GCA_023422005.1 Bacillota bacterium
ATCTGGAACACGCTGTCCGCCGACGTGTAGACGATGGGCCAACCGGTGCGCACATGCTCGGCTCCCAGGCTTTGTATGATCTCGGTACCGCTGGCGGCGCAGTTGCCCAGCACATCCAGCCCCGTAGCCGCTTTGAAGGCATCGATAACTTCCGGCGGAAAGCCGTCGGGATAGGTCGGGAACGGACGTTCGGTCACAATGCCGGCCATCTCCCAATGGCCGGTGGTCGTATCCTTGCCCTGGGACACCTCTGTCATGAGCCCATAACAGCCCTCGCAGGGCCGCGGGTCGCGAAAGGATGTGCCCGGCATGTTGTACAGCCCCAGGCGTGCCAGGTTGGGCAGCTCCACACCGGTGGCGCGCAGCACGTGGCCCAAGGTATCCGCCCCGGCGTCTCCGAAGCGCGCCGAATCCGGCTGCTCGCCCGCGCCCACACCGTCCAGCACCACGAGGAATACTCTCATCGCGTCATCCCACCTTTGCGCCGCAGCGCAGGCCCAACTCCGCGGCCACTCCGCGCACATACTCCGCCGCCAGGTCGTAATCCTGCTGGCTGGGCAGGTGTTCCAGCATCACAGGGATGCTGGGGTCTGTGGCCTCCACCGCCGTCAGCAGAGCCCGATAATCAAAACCGCCCAGGCCGGGCCGCACCTCGTCCAGATGGGTCGTTAGCTGCTCTCGCAGCACGATGTCCTTGGCGTGCACGCTCTTGATGTGCGAGCCAAGCGTGGCGAAGGCTTCGGTGATCATGCGGCCGCTCTCGTAGTACAGACGAGGGCTGCAAGTGATGTTGACCAGGTCCACATGGGCCACGAAGCCCGGCCGCCCAACGGCTTCGATCAAGTCCAGATTCTCCTGTGCCGTGGTCGGGAACATCCATGGCATCATCTCCAGCGAGAAGGCCGTGCGCCTCGGGCGCACCTCGTCCAGCAGGCGGTGCACATAAGCCACGATGCGGTCAAAGGTCTCCTGTGTCAGGTTGAGCGGATGGGGCCCGTCCCATACTTCGCCACGGCTGCCGCACACGTTGACACAACAGCCCGCGCCTATCTTCTCAGCCAGCAGCATCACCTGCACCAAGCCTCGGTAGCCCTGCTCGGCCACCGCCGGGTCGGGGTGCAAAGGGTTGTTGAGCCATGCGCCCACCTCGGCGATGATTATGTCGTTCTCCGCGGCGGCGTGGCGGTATTCCTCTATCTGCGCATCGGAAGCATCCAGGCCAACGGGGCAATAAGCGGCGTCATAACCACGGCGCCGGAGGGCGTCCACCCAACCCTGCGGATCGGTCCAGCGATCAAAGAGCGGCGCACCGAATCTCATGATCCTTCCTCCTCAGTCGTTCTCCAGCAGTTCCAGCATCAGCTTGAGTTTGCCCTGGACGTCCTCTACATACGCATAGCGCCCACCGGTGTATTCGCCGGTCTGCACACCTTTCATGCCCCAGCGCTCCAGCAGGTTGATCTTGTCCTTCATCCCCTTGATGACGAATGCGATGTGGTGGAAGCCTTCGCCGTCGCGATCCAGGCATTCCCGCCACACCGAGGGCTGCTCGTCGGGCTGTATGAGTTCGATGTCCACCTGGCCGCAGTGCAGAAAGGCCAGCTTGCTGCGGGCGGGCGTGGGCGCGCCATGGAAGCGCGTCTGCGCCAGGTCCTCGGTGTCGGTCACGATGATGTCCGGTTTGGGCACGCCTAGAAACTCTGCCCAGTCGGCGGCGGCGCGCTCGATATCATGCACCAGCAGGCCGATCTGTGTCACGCGCTCATTGCCCAGCATGGCGCGGCGGTTCTTGCGGCACAGGTTGCGGATGCGTTCGCCGCCGTCGCCGTGGGTCTCGTCATAGGAAAAATCGATGAGCATCTTGCACGGAAAATCGTCGCACTGGCCGCAGTCCTCCAGGCCCCGGCCCAAGACGCACTTGGCCACCGTGCACGTTCCGTGCCAGATGTCGCCCTTGTAGGCCCGGCAGGTTTCGCAGTTGACGCTCTCCCGATAGGAGCAGGCATCACAGTCGATGCCGCAATAGCTCAGATTGGCCACAGTCTCCCCTCCCTTTCGCTGACAATGTTTGATTAAGCGGATTCTTCTTCAGGACGCCAGGAACTTCTCAAACTGTGCGATGCTCTCCCTGGTGCCCACTACAACGACGGCATCGCCGGCGCGCAGCATGTACTCCGGGTCGATCTCCACGATGGTCTCCCCCTTGTGAATCACGGCTATGATGTTCAGGCGGTACTTCTGGCGGAAACCGATATCCACGATGGTTTGCCCGTGCAGCTTGAATGTCAGCTTGATTTCGGCCACCGTAAACTGACCGGGGAGATCGATGAAATCCATGGAGCCGGGCGACAGAAGCGAGCGTGCCAGCCGGTAAGCCTGGTCCTGCTCGGGATAGACGACCTCCGCGCCGATCTTGCTGAGCACCTTGCCGTGGTCCGCGCTGATGGCCTTAGAGATGACCCGCTTCACGCCCATCTCAATGACGTTGAGCGTGATGAGGATGCTGGCCTCAATGTGCTCGCCGATGCTCACGATGACGGTGCCGCAATTCTGTATGCCAGCCTCCTGCAGCGCTGCCTTATCCATATGCGAGACGACAAAGGCCTGGCTCACCTTGTCCTGCACCTGTTTTACCTTTTCCTCGTCTTTATCCAGCGCCAGCACTTCCTGGCCGTATTCGGCCAGTTTGAGAGCCAGAGAGGTGCCGAAGCGCCCCAATCCGATCACACAATAGGTATTGCTTTGCTTCACCGGTGCCATAAGATACCTCACATTCTCATTAACTTCAACCTATGGTGACCCGCTCCTCAGCGTAGGACAGATTGACCGAGGGCTGGTAGGACCAAATGCATGCCACGGTCAGCGGGCCCAGGCGCCCTATGAACATAACGGCGCACAGCAGCACTTTGCTGGCGGGGTGCAGTTCCGGCGTGATGCCGGTGGACAAACCCACGGTGCCGAATGCCGACACGACCTCAAAGAGCACCTGCAAAAAGGTGTGTTGAGGCTGCATCATGGTCAGCAGCAGCACGTTCAGCGATATGACGGCCAGCGCCAGCATCACGATGGCATAAGCCTTGGTGATGCTCTCATGGGCGATGGTACGGCGGAAAGCCGAGCAGCTGCGGTTGGTGGAAAAAGAGAAGACAGCCTTGACCAGCGTGAACATCGTCGTCGTCTTGATGCCGCCGCCGGTGGAACCGGGAGAAGCGCCGATGAACATCAAAAGAATCAGGATGAACTGCCCGGTGGCGGTGAAGCCGCCCATCGCATACGTAGCGAACCCCGCCGTGCGCGCTGAGGTGCTCTGGAAAAATGCGCCCAGCCATGTTACGTCCTCCGTGAGCTTGAGCGCCACAGTGCCCGTCACCAGAAGCACGACCGTCATGGTCAGCACGATCTTGGTGTTCATGCTCAGGGCTCGCAGTGAACGCACCTTGAGTATTTCGCTGATGACGTAGAAACCCAAGCCGCCGAAGATAATCAGTGCACAGGTCGTCAGGTTCAGCAGTACGTCGTCGTGATAATCGATGAGGTTACGGAATCCAACCAGGACATCAAAGCCGGCGTTGTTGAACGCGGATACCGCGTGAAACGCGCTGATGCCCAGCGCCTGCAGCGGCGGATAATGCCGGGAAAACGATACATAGCTCAAAGCCAGGCCGACCAACTCGAAGCACAGCGTTATCGCAACGACGGCTTTCACCAGCCGCACAACACCCTTGAGCGTGTTCAGGTTGTAAGATTCCTTGAGCAGCACCCGCTGGCGCAGCCCTATGGACTTGCCCGATAAAAGGATGAAAAAGATACCGATGCATCCGAAGCCCAGGCCACCGGTCTGTATGAGCGCCGCGATAACCACCCGCCCGAAGACGGTATAGGTATCCGCCGTATCCACGACGGACAGGCCTGTCACACACACCGCGCTCGTGGACGTAAAAAGGGCATTCACAAAGCCGACTTGCAAACCTGAATGAGCTGAGAATGGCATCATCAACAACAGGGTGCCCGTCAAAATAACGCCCAAAAAACCCAGAACCAGGAA
>JAEZSC010000195.1 GCA_023422005.1 Bacillota bacterium
CCGAGCACATGTTCTTCGACGCCGACCGCATCCCCGCCATGCGCGAGATGATCGTGGCCGACACCGTGGACCAGCGCAAGAAGGCCCTGAACAAGCTGCTGCCCATGCAGAAGTCCGACTTCAAGGGCATCTATGAGGCCATGGGCGCCCGGCCCGTGACCATCCGCTATCTGGACCCGCCGCTGCACGAATTCCTGCCCAAGGAGGATGAGGACATCAAGGCGCTGGCCGCTGAGATGGGCTTGACCTTCCAGGCATTGAAGGATAAGGTCGTCAGCCTCCACGAGCTCAACCCGATGCTGGGCCACCGCGGCTGCCGCCTGATGGTCAGCTATCCCGAGATCGTCGAGATGCAGACCCGCGCCGTCATCGAAGCCGCCATCGAAGTCAACCAGGAGAAGGGCCTGAACGTCGTGCCCGAGATCATGATCCCGCTGGTCGGCGACGTCAAGGAGCTCAAGTTCTGCCGTGAGCGCGTGGTCGCCACCGCCGAAGCCGTCATGGCCGAGAAGGGCGTCAAGATTGACTACCAGGTCGGCACGATGATCGAGATTCCCCGCGCCTGCGTCACCGCCGACGAGATCGCCAAGGAAGCTGACTTCTTCAGCTTCGGCACCAACGACCTGACCCAGATGACCTATGGCCTGAGCCGCGACGATGCCGGCCGCATTCTGGAAGATTACTTCACTGCCAAGGTTTATGAGCAGGATCCCACCGCCCGTCTGGACCAGATCGGTGTGGGCAAGCTCATGAAGATCGCAGTGGACCTGGCCAAGAGCGTCAAGCCCAACCTGAAGCTGGGCATCTGCGGTGAGCACGGCGGAGACCCGAACTCGGTAATCTTCTGCCACAACATCGGCCTGACCTATGTGTCCTGCTCGCCCTATCGCGTGCCGATCGCCCGTCTGGCGGCCGCCCACGCTGTCATTCTCGCTAAGGGCAAGTAATACAAATCAACCGATCAGGCGGCGCCCGGCGGCGCCGCCTGATTTTCGTATTGGCGCGGAGCCCCTTGTTAGGGGGGCTTGCAGGAATTGCGGTGATTCCGTCGAATGATACGTCCCAAGCAAGATGAACGACCGGCGAAAGGAGAACCATGGCAGGTTTTTTTCCCGAAGATTTCCTGACAGAGGTGCTAGCGCGCAACGACATCGTGGATGTCATCGGCGAATACGTGCAGCTGCGCCGCAAGGGTCAGAGTTATTGGGGGCTGTGCCCCTTCCACGGGGAAAAGACGCCCAGTTTCTCCGTATCGCAAGACAAGCAGTTCTATTATTGCTTTGGCTGCCACGCCGGCGGCAACGCCTTCCAGTTTGTGCAGAACCTTGAAAAGTGTGATTTCTCCGAGGCCGTGGAGACGCTGGCCCAGCGGGCCAACATGCCGCTGCCCGAGCGCCGCAACGACGCCGAGCACCGTGAGCGCGAGGAAATGCGCACCAAGCTCTATGAGATCGGCCGCGCCGCAGGGCGCTTCTATCACGACAAGCTCTATTCCCGCGAGGGGCTGCGGGCGTTGGAATATCTGCGAAACCGCGGCGTCACCGAGCGCATCATCAAGCGCTTCGGCCTTGGATACGCTCCGGAGCACGGCGACGAGTGCGTGCGGTTCCTGGAAGCCCAGGGGTTTTCCCGGGAGCACCTGAAGCTGTTCGCCGTGGCGGGGGAGAAGGAAGGCCGCTGGTATGACTATTTCCGCAACCGCGTCATGTACCCGATCATCGACCGGCGGGACCGTGTCATTGGCTTCGGCGGCCGGGTTATGGATGATTCGCAGCCCAAATACCTGAACTCACCGGAAACACCGGTGTTTAACAAGCGCCACAACCTCTTCGGCCTCAACCTGGTGCAGAAGGTTCGCAACCTGCAGCGCCTGGTCGTCGTTGAAGGCTATATGGACGTGATCTCGCTGCACCAGGCTGACTTGCCCTACGCCGTGGCATCGCTGGGCACGGCACTCACCGAGGAGCAGGCGCGGCTCATCAAGCGGTACTGTGACGAGGTGTATATCGCCTATGACGGCGACAGCGCCGGTCAGAAGGCCACCACCCGCGGGCTGGACATCCTAAAGGACGCCGGGCTGCGCGTGAAGGTCATCGAGTTCCCGGATAATCTGGATCCCGACGACTACGCCCGAAAGTTTGGCCGCGTGGGCGTGGAAGAACTCATGGAACGCGCCGTGTCGCTGGTGGATTACAAGCTAAAGACCATAGCCGCCGGCTGCGACCTGACCACCGAGGATGGCCGGCGCCAATATGTGGCCCAAAGCTGCCGCGAGGTGCTCAGCAAGATCACCAGCCCCGTGGAGATGGACATCCTCGTGCAGCGTCTGAGCCGTGAAACCGGCGTGTCTGCCACGGCCATTGTGGAGGAAGCCGGCCTGGAACGCGCCGCCGCCCGCGCGGCGTATAGCGCAAAGGGCGGCAGGAATACTAATGCAGTGGTGGATGGGCCTTCCAGAACGCTGGATCACCGCCCGGCAACCCCTGCGGACAACAACGCCATCGTGGAGGCCGAGCGTACGCTGCTGCTGCTGGCCTTGAATGACCCTGCCCATGCCGCCAGCTTGACAGAATGTCTGGATATCGATTCGCTGGAAGGGCCCCGGCAGGGCATCGCCCGGGCGATACTGGAGGGGCGGGCGCGCAATACCGGTGCGGCGGAGCTCATGAACACGCTGCCCCCCGACGAGCAATCGGAGCTGGCGCGCATTCTGCTGACCAACCTGGATGAGCAAAACCGCGAAACGCAAGCCCTGGACTGCAAAAAGGCGCTGCAGCAGCGCCGTATGCGCCGCCAGATCGACGCGATCAAAGCGGAGATATTGCAGCCGGGGCTGACTTCTGAAGAAAAATTCCGCAAAATGCAGGAATTATCGACACTGCAGAAGAAAATAAAAGGGATTGAATGAACTGAGGAGGGACGGCTTTGGCCGAGAACAAGAATAACGACATCAACACGACGGAAGGCGCGCTGTCTGCGGAAC
>JAEZSC010000019.1 GCA_023422005.1 Bacillota bacterium
GAGCCTTGATCTCGGAGGGATCGCCGGCGCCTTCCACGATCGTCGTGTTGTCCTTGTCCACCTTGATCTGGCGGGCGCGGCCCAGCATGTCGATGGTGGCGTCCTTGAGCTCCAGACCGATCTCCTCGGAGATGACCTGGCCGCCGGTCAGGATCGCGATGTCCTGCAGCATGGCCTTGCGGCGGTCGCCGAAGCCGGGGGCTTTGACGGCCACACAGGTGAAGGTACCACGCAGCTTGTTGACGATCAGCGTAGCCAGAGCCTCGCCCTCGATGTCCTCAGCGATGATCAGCAGTTTGCGGCCCTGCTGTACGACCTGCTCCAGCACAGGCAGGATCTCCTGCACGTTGGTCAGCTTCTTGTCGGTGATCAGGATCAGCGCGTTGTCCAGCACGGCTTCCATCTTCTCGTTGTCGGTGACCATGTAAGCCGAAGCATAGCCGCGGTCGAACTGCATGCCTTCCACGACGGTGAGCTCGGTGCGCAGCGTCTTGCTCTCTTCGACGGTGATGACGCCGTCCTTGCCCACGCGCTCCATGGCGTCGGCAATCAGATGGCCGATCTCCTCATCGTTGGCGGAGATGCTGGCGACCTGGGCGATGGCAGTCTTGTTATCCACGGGCTTGCTGATCTTCTTGAGCTCTTCCACGGCGCTGTCCACGGCGGCGGCGATGCCCTTCTTGAGGATCATCGGGTTGGCGCCGGCGGCCAGGTTCTTCAGCCCCTCGCGTACGATGGCCTGAGCCAGCAGCGTAGCGGTCGTGGTGCCGTCGCCGGCCACGTCGTTGGTCTTGGTGGCGACTTCCTTGACGAGCTGGGCGCCCATGTTTTCAAAGGGGTCCTCAAGCTCAATTTCCTTGGCGATGGTCACGCCGTCGTTGGTGATCAGGGGAGAGCCGAACTTCTTGTCCAGCACCACGTTGCGGCCCTTGGGGCCCAGCGTGATTTTAACGGTGTCGGCGAGGGCGTTTACACCGCGTTCCAAAGCGGAACGGGCGTCGTCGCCGTATTTGATCTGCTTAGCCATGTCTGTATTCCTCCTGTTCGATTATTCTACGATGCCGAGAATGTCGCTCTGACGCACGATGATGTATTCTACTTTGTCCAGCTTCACTTCAGTGCCGGAATACTTGGAATAGATCACGCGATCGCCGGCCTTGACGTGCATGGTGACTTCCTTGCCATCCACATTGCCGCCGGGGCCAACAGACACCACTTCGGCCATCTGCGGCTTCTCCTTGGAGGAACCGGGCAGAACGATGCCACTCTTGGTGGTCTCTTCGTTTTCGACGCTCTTGATGACGACTCTGTCACCCAAAGGTTTGATGGTCATACAAAACCCTCCTTTAATGATTGTTAGCACTCGCGTGTGGTGAGTGCTAATTGGCACGTGCTAATGATAACGGTTCATCCTCGGAAAATCAACAGGGAAGTGGCCGTTTTTTTTTAAAATTCTGTGAACATGTGGCAATTTCGGCGGCCTTGGGGTCCAAATGAAAACTACCCCTTGCATCATGGCGAAAATCCGCTAAAATATTAGAAATCAGGCATATCCGAGGAGTAAAATCATCATGGATAAATGGGACAACCGTTTCATGGACATGGCCAGTCTGGTGGCCCAATGGTCCAGCTGCTACCAGCCAAACCGCCAGATCGGCGCGGTCATCGTGATGAACAAGCGCATCGTGGCCACCGGTTACAACGGCGCGCCTGCAGGCATCCCCAGTTGCAAGGAGAAGGGGGAGTGCATGCGCCGCCGCCTGGGCATCCCTTCGGGGCAACAGGGGCAGCTCTGCTATGCCATCCACGCCGAACAGAACGCCATCATACAAGCTGCCCGCATGGGCATCGCCATAGAAGGCGCCACGTTGTATTGCACCCACCAGCCCTGCTCCATCTGCATGCGCATCATCATCAACGCCGGCATCGTGCGCCTGGTGTACTGCAACCCCTATCCCGACGAATTCACCTTCACACTGGTGCGCGAGTCTGGCATACGGTTCGAGCAATATCAGCCCTCGGAGGAACTGCCGTCGGACGGCACGATATAGCCTTTTAGCATGTTGAGCGCCCGAGGCACGGCGTCCTTGGAATCCTTCCAGGGCGCATTGGCGTTTCGATAGTCGAACTTCTTTGTAAACCATTCCAGGTCGTCGGCCATCTTGGCCAGCGACCTTTTTTCGATCTCGTTGAGCGTCAGTATGAAATCCCTTTCCGCACCGGACAGCAGCGCGCCCTGGGCAGTGCTCAGCTGCGCCGCCCAGTGGGGCAGGCAGAAGCCCTGGCTGTTGTTGAACATCTCACGGAAAGCGCTGTCGTGGGTCCACATATGGATGGCAGTTTCATGGTATCGCGTCATATGGCTTTGCATGCGAGCGCAGATCACGCATTCCCGCTCCCGATGCTCCACCGTGGCTGCGGCCTCGGTAAGCTGGGCATTGATATCTTTGGCGGCGCCCACGCGCTTGAGCAGTGGCGCGCTGTCGCGGATGCTCTTTTCGATGGCTTCCATCTGGGCCAGAGCCTGGCGCTGCACCTCCAGCAGATGGGTGTGGGTCATCAGCGCCAGGCCGAGCTTGCTGACCTTCTGCTCATAGAGCAGCTTGGTGTGCTCGCGGCAGAAGAAACTGCGGTTGGTTTGCAAACGCACGTCGGGCTCCATGACCGAGTCGCCCAGATACATGTCCAGATACAGAGCCTGCAGGTGGTTCTTCAGAAAACAGAACGGGCATAGCCCGTGCTGGCGGAAGGCATCCCACAGGGGCATGGTGTCGATGGTTTCTCTCATAGCCGGCTCCTCAACTCTATGCTTTACCCGAGGGTGGATCGATATCCTTGACGAAGCAGATGATGCGGTTGGCCTCGGAGAAACCGCTGCCCAGATGGAAGCGCAGGCTGTCGCCGTTGGTCAGTTCGCAATCCGATGCCATCTGGGTGCAGCCCTTGCCCGCAGCCCACTGCTCGGCAAAGGCCAGCAACGCCTTGGCCACGCCCCGTCGGCGGTATTCCGGCAGCACGTATACACCCTCCAGATACCCTACCGGGCTGCCGTCGCAGCCTTCCACATAGTCCCTGCGCAGCGAAAGCTCCGCGAACCCGACGGCGCGGTCTCCGTCTTGGCACAACAGACACGCCCAATCCTCTGAGCGGATGTCCTTGAGCAAAGCATCCATCCGTTCGCATGGCTCGCCTTCCGGCCACAGCTTCATCGCCAGGGCCAGACAGTCGTCCAGGTATTCCTCGGTCGCGATCCGAATATCCATGTACAGACCTCCTCAATCCGGCACGGTTCCTCTGGCCAACAGGAATTCGCCGGCCTCGGCCATATGCTCCAACCGGAAGGCCGCGTCCTCGGCGCGCAGCACAGCGGCCCACGCCACCTGGTCGGCTTCCAGCGCCTCGGCCTGCTGCCGCAGGCCGCTCAGGATGGAGGGTGACGCGCCCAGGGCGACATCTCGCAGGCCGCAGCCTTCCAGCAGCGCCTTGAATTCCGCCGCCCGGTAGAAGTGCCGCGGCGGGTGCTCTATGGCCTCGTGGCTGGGCAGATCACCGGTTGCTGTCACCTCGTCGATTCTCCAATAGTCCGGACGGCCCCAGAAGTCTAGGACATCGTTGGCTGCCGTGGAGCGCAGGATGCCGAACAGGTTGTTTACGCTGAAAAACAATGTACCGCCCGGACGCGTCACGCGGGCCAGCTCACGGATGGCATCGCCGGCACGATCCCCCAGATAGTTGAGCACCGCGCCATAGCATACGGCCACATCGAATTGCCCGTCTGCCAGCACATGCAGGTCTGCAACGTCCGCCTGCAGAAAGCCCTGCGCACGGTCCATGAGGCCTGCCTCCTGCAAGTTCTGCCGGGCGATGGCCACTTGCTCGCCTGAGAGGTCTAAACACGTGACATGGCAGCCGGCCTGTGCAGCCGGGATGGAGAACCGCCCACCGCCGCAGCCGGCGTCCAGCACGCGAACGCCTTCGCCCAGATACTCTTGCAGGAACGCCATATGGTTGTGGTACAGGAGCCGCGAATAGGCGGAGGAATCCAACCGGTGCCATTCGCGCTGACCGTAGCTGTCATAAAAAGCGCGTACTGCCTCCGGCTGGTACATATAAATTCCTCCTGTATGAATACATAAATACCGGTTCGATGAATATCCTGTATCATAACACCTTGCTGGAGGAATGTACAATGCGCCGAAGAAGAAGTGCCCGTGGT
>JAEZSC010000029.1 GCA_023422005.1 Bacillota bacterium
ATTCCGAACACAGAAGTTAAGCCTCTGCACGCTGACAATACTTGGCTGGCAACGGCCCGGGAAGATAAGTCGCCGCCGAACTCCAAATGAAACACCCTGCAGCAATGCAGGGTGTTTTGCTATATTCAGTGAGTATCTGTTCCCGTTCCGAACACAGAAATTAAGCCACTGTGCATCTGTACGCTGACAAGCAGGTCGCATGGGCGAGCAGCCGGAATGCTGGGCCGAGCAGTGGGCAGAGCCCACGGCCAGGCACCCGAAGGGTGTGGCCAGCCGGGTGAACTGGCTGCGGTTGAGAGGTGCATTGTCGAATCAAGAACATGACTGAACCAGGTCAATCGATGATTGTGACACTCATTTGCCTATTCGGCTGGATTTGACAGGTGTGAGCACCTCGATTCGTCAAAGCTGCACTTGCGCCCATCATCATTGCGCTGTATAATCCCAATCAGTTGCCCGCATTGGCGAAGCGCTGCATAAGGCGGCGCTTGCCGGGGCAAAAGAGCAGAGATGAGGAGAGACGAGCCATGAGCAAACGTGTGCCCAATTGCATCTATTTGTCCGAAGATGAGCTGCCCCGTTCTTATTACAACATCGTTGCTGATATGCCCAACAAGCCGCAGCCTCCGCTGCATCCCGGTACCCACCAGCCGTTGGGCCCTTCCGATTTATCTTCGCTGTTCCCCATCGGCCTTATACAGCAGGAGGCCTCCGCCGAGCGCTACATCGAGATTCCCGATGAGGTGCTGGAGGCCTACAAGACCTACCGCGCCACGCCGCTCATTCGCGCCTACCGGCTGGAGCGCGCGTTGGGCACCCCCGCGCACATATACTATAAATATGAGGGCGTTGCGCCCAGCGGCAGCCACAAACTCAATACTGCGCTGGCTCAGGTGTATTACAACAAGCAGGCGGGCATCAAAAGGCTCTCCACCGAGACCGGTGCGGGCCAGTGGGGCACGGCGCTCTCCATCGCTTGCAAGATGCTGGGCGTGGAGTGCGAAGTGTTTATGGTTAAGTGCTCGGCACAGCAGAAGCCCTATCGCAAGCTGATCATGGAGACCTATGGGGCAAAGGTGCATGAAAGCCCCAGCGCCCTGACCGACGCCGGCCGCGCCATATTGGCTGATGATCCCGATTGCCCCGGCAGCCTTGGCATCGCCATCTCAGAAGCGGTGGAAGTGGCTGTAAAAAACACTGACACCAACTACGCGCTGGGCAGCGTGCTCAACCATGTATGCCTGCACCAGACGATCATCGGCCAGGAAGCCATCCTGCAGATGGAAAAAGCCGGCGAGTATCCGGACATCGTAATCGCTTGCTGCGGTGGCGGCAGCAACTTCGCCGGTTTGTGCTTCCCCTTCCTGCGGGAAAAGCTGACAGGCAAGACGGCCACGCGCTTTATCGCAGTGGAGCCCACCGCGTGCCCCACGCTGACCCGGGGTGTCTATGCCTATGACTTCGGCGACGCCAGCTATATGACGCCTATGATGCTTCAATACACGCTGGGCAACGGCTTCGTTCCCGAGAGCATCCACGCCGGCGGCTTGCGCTACCACGGCGATTCGGCGCTGGTAAGCCAGCTCTATCATGAGGGCTTCATTGAGGCTGTGGCTGTGGACCAGAATCCCGTGTTCCAGGCGGCGGAGTTTTTCGCCCATCACGAAGCCATCCTACCGGCCCCGGAGAGCAGCCATGCCATCCGCGTGGCCATCGACGAAGCGCTCAAGTGCAAGCAGAGCGGTGAAGAAAAGGTCATTCTCTTCAACCTGAGCGGACACGGATACTTCGACCTGGCGGCCTATGACATGTACAACTCCGGCCGGCTGCAGGACGTGCCGCTTGCTGAGAAGACGCTGAAGGACGGTCTGGAGACCATACCGAAGCTGTAACGACCTGATAGGTAATACGACGGGAGGTGCCGGTTTCGCGGCGCCTCCCGTGTTTTTGTTATCGATGCCAGTTCTAACTATAGCAAGTTGCTTACACTTTTCGATGGGCACCCAGATTTCCACGATGGAATCTGTAGAATCGCCGTGGAAGCGTTCATTGTGCCACTACATTGACTTGCCATCACACAAGTATTGGATTGCACTCGCTGTGCTACGCATGGAACTCCGGCGCCAGTATCGCCCATAAATCCATATCGCGGAAGTTGCCGTCACGGTCGCGATGGCTCTGGCGCAATGTGCCTTCGCGGCTCATGCCGGCCTTCTGCATGACGCGGCCAGAGGCGGTGTTCTCCAGATCGTGAAGCGCCTCCACGCGATGCACGCCCACCTCCCGGAACAGAAACCCCAGCACTGCCCGCAGCGCCTCGCTGGTCACTCCCTGGCCCCAGAAGGCCTTGGCGATGCAGTAACCCACCTCACAGCTTGCGTTTCGCTCGCTCATCTGTACGGCGCCTATGGAGCCGATGATATGGCCCGCCGCCTTGTGCTCGATGACCCAGTGATACACAGTTTGGCTCTCGTACTCGGCCACCCAGCGCTCCAACAGGCTGCGGGTTGTGTCCACCTGCCCGTGCGGGGGCCAGGTCATATATTTGCACACGTCGACGTCGTTGGCCCAATGGTCAAACATGGGTTGGGCATCCTCCAGCGTAAAGCGCCGCAGGATCAGCCGATCCGTATACAGCGTTTGCGTACCCTTGTGTGTCAGCATGATGTTCTCCGTTTTGGCTGTTGCCGGGTAAATTGCCGCAAGCATAGCAAACTATGGAAACACTGTCAATGGGTACGAGGAGCGTAAAGCATTCGTCAGGTACTTTCTTTTAGCATTTTCCCATTGACACATCAAGCTTGATCGCAATATAATAACGGTGTTAAAAATAATGTAACAAAGTTCAAGTAAATAAAATGATTTAGATATGAAACGGGAGATTGCTCATGGACGTGAAAAAGACAACTGACAAGCGAAACCTCAAGCGGAGCAGAGGGAAGATGTATTTTCTTCAGGCAGCCAAAGAGATGATTGCCGGGGAAGGGGTGGAAAGCGTCTCGGTCCGCAAGGTGGCGGATGCGGCGGGTTATTCGTATCCAACCCTGTACAATTATTTCGAGGACTTGAATGAACTGTTGTGGGAGACAAAGCTGTTCATGATTCATGAGTTGATGGAAGAGCTTCAGCGAAAAATGCAATATCCGATAGAGGATAAGGAAGGAATAAAAAAAGCATTCAAAACATACATGGAATACTATTTGGCCAATCCCAATGTTTTTAGGTTCTTCTACTTCTATTCTGTGCACAAGCCGAGCAGGGAATCGGAGGATGCGCTTGTGGATCCGGACTATAACGCCATGTGGAGAGAAACGTTCAAAAGCTTTGTATTGAATGGAAGACTGAAGCCTGAGGATATCGAAACGGTGGCGAAGATATCCATATACGCAATACATGGCATGTTGACTTTAAGTTTCTCCAACAACGGCGAGTTGGGAGACGAGGAGAGCCTGTTCCGCGACTTGAACAAGATTGTCGATTATTTGTTGTAAAGGAAAGGAGATAGAAGCAATCATGAAAGTTGGCATTTTCGTTCACTCCCGCACGGGCAATACGCTTAGCGTGGCGCACAGGTTACAGGACAAGCTTACCGCTGCCGGACATTCCGTATCCATTCAAAGGGTATCCGCGGCCAATGATGAGGAATCCGATGTCCGAAAGATCCATCTCACCGAAAGCCCCGATGTCAGCGTGTATGATGTGACGATTTACGGCGCGCCGGTGCGCGGCTTTGCGCTCTCGCCGGTCATGCGGGCCTATCTGTCCGGCATTGGTTCTCTTGGAGGCAAAAAGACCGCTTGTTTCATGACACAGGCCTTTCCCTACCCTTGGATGGGAGGAACCCGTGCGCTCAGGCAAATGCTGGAGATCTGCCAGAGCAAGGGCGCAGCCCTCTATGGATCTGGCATCGTCAACTGGTCCAATGCTGCCAAACGCGAAAAGCTGATCGGAGCTGTGATCGAGAAGCTGTGCCTGTAAGGAGTTTATATATGAAAAGAAAACATGTTGTTGTACTTGCAGTATTTCTCTTGGTTGCCGCCGCGGGGTATCTTGGCATTAGGGGGATGCTGGCGTCCATTGAGAGCAATCTCGCGTCGCTTGGGGATATGGAAATGGCACGTGTCGATATGGCCTCCATCGAGGATGGCGTTTATTCCGGGAGCTATTCCGTCTTTCCCGTTTCCGCAGAGGTCCAGGTGACAGTAAAGGATCACCGGATTGCCGCCATCGATCTGCTAAAGCACAACAACGGACAAGGAGCCCCTGCGGAGGTGATACCCGGCAGGGTGGTGGAAGTGCAAACCCTGCAGATCGATTCCGTATCGGGCGCCACCTACAGCAGCAGGGTCATACTCAAGGCCATTGAGAATGCACTGCTCAACGACCACGAATAGCATGACTGGGGGAATGTGCGTGAAAACTTCGAAATATGGCAAGAGCCCCACTGATGTGGAACAAACCAGCCTCCAAAGCGAGGCGGAACTCCCTAAATGGAGGCTGCTTTACCGAATCGCCGGTGTAGCGACCGTAGCGATGCTGATCCTGATCCCTGTACAGATCGCGATCTTCACCATATGGCCGACGCCAAAGAACACAACGGAGTGGTTTGAACTGTTTCAGAGCAGCTGGATTCTCGGCCTGATGCACCTGGACTTTCTGTATATAATCAATAATACCATCGTAGCTGTCATGTATCTTGCCTTCTATTTTTCGCTCAGGCGAAAGAACGAGGCATTGATGCTCATCGCCCTTTTGACCGGCCTGCTGGGCACCGCGGCATACTATTCATCCAATCCTGCTTTTGAGATGATGTCTCTGAGCCGGCTCTTTACCAGCAGTGCCGCAGAGCCGCAAAGATCCGCACTCCTTGCTGTCGGGCAAGTCCTGATCGCTCAATGGAAAGGCACCGCATTCGATGTGTACTATATATTAAGCGCAATTTGCTTGATCCTCATAGCCGCAGTTATGTTCAAGAGCGCCGTCTACGGCAAGGTGATGGCTGCGATCGGGTTGTCCTCCGGTATCCTTATGCTGATCCCTTCCACCGCCGGCACTCTCGGTCTTTTCTTCTCGCTGGCTTCTCTGGTTCCTTGGATGGTCTTTTCGGCGATGGCCGCCGCTCGATTTCTACGCTTGGGATCGGTCGCCTCACAAAGCGAGCTCAGTAAAATCAAAGAGGCACTGCCGATGAGGTAGTGCCTCTTTATTGTTTCCGTATGATGAATCACAGAGTGCCCAACAAATGCAGAGCGGGCTCTCGCTGCAAAGCCGCTGGTTCGCCGTGCAGCTGCAGATACAGCCGCCGGGCCAGCACCGCTCCATGGGCCGCGCCGGCCACCGCGCGCTCGGTGAGCTCTCGCAACTCCTGCTCGGTCAGCACCGCCTTTTCATTGTGGCGGGGTTTGGCCAGCCGGCGGGGCTTGTGGATGAAGGACGCCGCGCGGCGCATGGTCTTGTAGGCCTTTTTGCAGGCCGACTGCTTGACCGTGCGGTCGTAGAGCTCCGAAAAAAGGCTGTTATACCACTGTGTCAGGCTGCCCAACTCGGAGACATACATGCCCGCCCACGGACGAAGACCCGGGGCCGGGCCTCGATCCAACTCCCGGGCCATGAAGGCATCCAGATCCAGCTCAATGCGGCGATGGCGCAGTGTGCTGGATGTGAGCCCTTCGATGAGCGGGTGCACCTGTTGATCTACGGCGTGATGGCATAAAAAACCACAAGTGTAGGCGAATAGACTCTCGAACTGGCGCCCCTTGCAGGTCTGCAGATACCATAGTGACATGGTAGCCAACTGGTCTACTGGTACTTGATGCAACAGCTTTGCCAGATAGACGATGCCGCGGCGTCCCATAAGCAGCTGTACCGGGCGGAAATAGAGAAGATCGGCGCCCTGGCTGCCCAAGCGGTAACTCCCGTGATTGCGGGATAATATCTCTGCGGCTTCGCTGCCGTGCAATTGTTCCAGTGTCAGGCCGGCGCAAATCCGGTGCGCCCAAAAATCAGGCATGAGTCCTCCGTCGTTTGCTTGGAAAGGTCGCCGCATTCTTTGCGGCGCTACAGATGGTATGGTACAACTTTACGCCCGTATTGTAAACGTAAAATAGTTGGATTCTTTGTAAAACAATTTTCACAGAAGATCATTTCCAAAAGTCATTTTGATCCATTTGCACGCAACTTATTACGCAAACTTGTTTGACAATGCGTTTTACGGTGTATTTAGCCATTGTACTACTTTTTTGGAGAGGGCATGAAGCCGATGAACTTTTTGCCGTCTGCTTTCCGCTTGCCGGACGGGCAGACCGTGCAGACGCTGCGATGGCTGGCTGAGGGGCAGAATGGCCGCGTTGCCCTGATCAATGATATCTATATCTTTAAATACCCAAAATTTGATGGGGCCAATCAAGGCATCCCGCGGGAGGCAGAGGCGCTGCGGCGATTGCAAGGGCTGTTGCCGCTGGACATCCCTCGGCCATGGGAGGCTTCCGGCTTGCCGGCAGGGGCGCTTTGTTATGAGCGGCTGGAGGGCAGACTGTTGAACAGCGAAGCGCTGCAAGGCCTGCCGCCGGTGCGCCGGGCCGCCGTGACCTCGCAGTTGGGGGGCTTTCTGCGGGCGCTGCACGGGTTGCCCTGCGGGCTGCTGGAGGGCCTGGAACTGCCCCCGGCGGACACCGCCCGCCACTGGCAGGAGTTCTATCAGAAGGTCAGCACGCTGCTCTTCCCGCACTTTCGTGCCGATGCCATAGAGCCGGTGCGATGGAGCTTTGTACGGCATCTGAACCGAAACACCAACTTCAACGTGAGCCCGGTGGTGCTGCACGGCGATTTCGGGCCGGGCAACCTGCTTTGTGACGACGAAGGCACGGTGCGGGTGCTGGATTTTGGTTCCGTGCGCCTGGGCGACCCCGCGGCGGACATCGCGTCGCTGATGGGCCCCATGGGATATGGAGAAGCCTTTGTGCGGGAGCTTGCGCCCCATTACCCCGGTCTGGAGGACATGCTGGAGCGCGCCCGGTTCTATGCCCAGACTTTCGCGTTGCAAGAGGCGCTCTTCGGCCTGGAGAATGGCGATCGGGAGGCCTATGAGGACGGAATGAGAAAGTATATCTAGCTCCTACTGAGAGAAGGAAACAGGGTCATGCGCTACACATCTACTCCAATATAAAGGTGAATATTGTCTGTATAGAGCAAAGATTATATAATGCATATAACACGCAGATCGACAGGAGTTTGTTGGGGTACATTAATGATTGGAGAGTAACATGAAGAGGCTTGTTTTATCCATATCATATATTTTCCTTGTAATCTTGATCTCTTCTTGTGAAGTGCCGAATGGAAAGAATGGTTCAGTAAGAATTACGTCCGATTCCGGAAATTCATATACCATGTATGAAATTGAACCAGATTCCGGATCGGCTGATTTTGGGGGCTTGGATGTCTATACGGCAACTGCTGATGACTTGCTGACAGCAGCTATGACCGACAGCAAGGAAAAGGTCACAATCCCAAGTAATGTAAAAGAAGCTGCTGAGATTGGTTCGTCGATCCTAGATGAAACCTATGATAATTGGTCAGAGGCGGGTACGGTTTGTGTTTTCTTCAATGATAAGGCTAATGCTTGGATTGTTCATGGACAAATGAAGGACAGATACTCAACAACAGGCTGTGGGGTCGTTGCTATAAAAGCAGATACTGGTAAAATTCTATATATGGCATATGGTGATTAATACCATTATATTTTGTCGCTATAATAAGCGTTATGGACTCTCTCTACTAGTAGGTAAGGAGAGCCCAGCTTCGCATTACTGAGAACCACTGCTCTTAGGGGTAGGGAATTGAGTTGCGAATAGTATAAGCACACCCAGCAGTTATAAGTAAGTATCAATTCCCTGTTCAATTAATGCACAATAGGAAAAGCAAGCCCGCTGAATCTTCAGCAGGCTTGCTTTTATGAATGATATGATGTGCTTTCCTATGGCTCTGATCGATTGCATACAATGGAGAGAGCGTGTGGGGACAGGGCCCTCGCCGACTCAGTACCTTCCGTAATTCTGTATCGCGAACATGACCGCCCGCATGCTGGTGAGCAGCGAACCGTTGTTGATGCTGCCGGCTGTGGCCACGCTGAGCCCTCGGGTTCCCCGCGCCATCTCGCAGTCGCGTCGTACTTCGGCGATGATGGCGTCCTCGTCGTTGCGCATGAACGTGAAGGGAGCCAGTTGGCCGTCGATACGGGTACGCGGCATGTGGGAGCGGATCTGCTCCACGGTGAGCGTGGGGCCGAAATTGCAACCGGTCAGGTTTAAGCGCGCCAGAATGGGCAGCAGATGGCCCATGGGGCTGTCGGAATGCTGATAGCGCACGTCGCCGGGGTTGGGGCTGTAGCGCCGGAATACGCGGTCCAGAATAGGGAAGGCGAAGAACTCATACATCCGCGGCGTCAGCAGGCAGCAATCGTCGTCGTTGAACCAGAAGCCGCCGGGCCTGCCTCCTCCTGCTTCCTCATCCATGATGTCGGCGATGTCACACAGCAGATCGCCGATGGCCTGGGAGAAGCGCTGTGCCAGGTCCGGGTCGTCCACAATCAGATAGATCAGGTTTTCCACGCCGTACAGAGACATGGCCAGCGTAACCGGCCCGCGCACCCCGCGCGCCCGCTGTGGCACGATGCCGTAGGCTTCGTAGACGCGGCGTTTCTCCTGCTCCCAATTGGCTGGCAGCAGCCAGTGGCGCAAGTCTCGCCGGCTCTCGTCCACGCGGTCCAGCACGGCCCGCAGGGTTTCCGGCGTGTCGCAGCAGCTCTGCAGCCACATAGAGCCGCCGTGCTGCACATATTTGCCGCCGAAGATCTCGTGGATGCCGGCCACAGGAGGCAGCATCATGTCTTCGGTGGGCAGCTCCTCGGGGAGCAGGCGGCGGCCCACGATGCGCTCTGCTTTGTCGTTGTAGCGGCGGTTGAGCTCCAGGCGGCGCTCCCGCGGCGCGGTCAGCCAAGGGTCGCCGGGTTCTCCCAGCTCGGCGTACACGCATTCCTCGCTCATGCGGATGCCCAGCGCAGCCTGCGGCGCGGCTGGATCAAAACAGTTGTCGCCGTGGCTGAGCGCGTCATCGCGCCAGAAACGTTCCAGATCAACTTCCAGCATGGATCCTCCTGTGCAAGGCATACGCGGGCAGCCAGTGCGCCAGAATAGGATAAGCCCGGTGTTGCCGAGGTTTGCGGTTTTGAAGCTGTTCGCTTGAAAACCGCTTGCCATCATGATATCATGGGGCATCACCGGAGGCAACGGCTCCATTGTTGTGCCGAGAAACCGGATTTTTGGGCAGCAGCCCGCGATTAGGAAGAGGCCCCATGAAGGTTACACTGCTGGGACACAGTGGATATTTGGTGGAAGGCAGCAAAACCTGCCTGGTTTTCGATTATTATACCGATGAGCTGGCCCTCTTGGAGCATGTGCCCTTCGGGCGTAAGGACATTGTATTTTTCGTGTCCCATGGGCACCCTGACCATTACAGTCCGATCATCTTTGACTATGCCGGCTATGAGCGCGTGGCCTATGTGCTGGCCCGCGGCGTGCCCGCCGACCTGCCTGGCGCGTATGTATTGGCAAAGGGCCAGACAGCCGAGGTCATGGGCGTGTCCGTGCGCGCTTATGGGTCCACCGACGAAGGTGTAAGTTTTCTCACGGGCTTCGAGGGCAAGACGGTGTTCCACGCCGGCGACCTGAATGACTGGTACTGGGAGGATGAATCCACTCCGGCGGAGCTCAAGCGGGACGAACAGCGCTTTCTGGATGAGATTGCCCCGCTGGAGGGCATGGCCATAGACGCGGCCATGTTCCCGGTGGACGCTCGTCTGGGCCGCCACGCGCTGCGCGGGCCCATGCGTTTCGCGCTGAGCGTGCGCCCCCGGTGGCTGTTGCCCATGCATTTAAGCGGTGGTTTTGGCCTGCCGGCGGAGCTGCGGGCCAGCGTGGAGGAATCCGGCCTCAAGGAGGTCGCCGTGGCAGAGCTTGCGCACCCCGGCGACCATGTGCTCATCGATGATGATTTTGACTGATCCAGCCAAAGACGAGGAGGCAGCCATGAAATTTTTGATTGCTCACACCAACCTCAACGTATTCAACCTGGAACGCTCGCTGGCCTTTTATCAAAAAGCGCTGGGCTTGCAGGAGTTTCGCCGCAAGGAAGCCCAGGATGGAAGCTTCATCCTGGTATTCCTGGGAGACGGAGAGACAGGCCATCAGATCGAGCTAACGTGGCTCAAGGATCGCGAGGAAGCTTATAATCTGGGCGACAATGAGATCCATATCGCCTTTGTCGTGGATGACTACGCCGCCGCCCACGCGTTGCACAGCGAGATGGGTTGCATTTGTTTTGAGAACAAGGCCATGGGCATCTATTTCATCGAGGATCCGGACGGTTACTGGCTGGAGATCATCCCCAAGAGGTAGGAACCCTGCGCGTCGCACCGCCCTTGCGGGGGTTTCCTTTGGTGTGCAGTCAATTGCCGTGGCCGTGCACGTTGGTGCTCATCCGGTGATATACTAAAAGGGAAACCTTGCTCGAAAGGAAGTGCCGTCATGGCGCAAATCATTCTGCCCGCGCAGGAGGCCATCGCCGTCCTGCGGGCAAATGTGCAGATGCCGCCCATTATCCGTTCTCTTGAAGTGACATTACAGGGCCCCCGTGTGAACGTGAAGATCGCCCCGATCTTGCCCATGATGCCCATCCTGATCCGCCTGCAGCGCTATGAGGCGCCCATGGCACAGTTCGCGTTGGATGGGCTGCCGGCCAGCGTGAACCTGGGTGCTCTGGTCAAGCTGCCTCCGGGCATCCAGGCTCAGGACGGAATCCTGGTCATCAACACCGACACGCTGATCCGCGGCCAACTGGGGCTCAAGGGCCTTCGGGTGACCGGCGTGAGTTGGGATGGTGCGGCGTACCGCATCGATGCGATGCCGGGATAAAACGGCAAGGGCTGCTCGCCCATGCAACCTGGGCAGAGCCCCTGCCCTACATACGAAATCACCTTAAAGGCTGTCGTCCATTCCAGCTTCAACTACCGCCATGAAGCGCCAGGTTGGGTGCAGCCGTCAGTTTATCTTAAGAAATTGCTAATTGTCTACAAACCTGTTTTATACTATACTTGCACAGTTGTAGAAAGCACGGCGCAGGGAGGCCCCTTGAACGTTCTGGAGATCTGCGAAGTCGTGGGCGTGGCGGCTTTCGCCGCGTCGGGCGCCATTGTTGCCATGGAGAAGCGCCTGGATGTGTTCGGCATTTTTGTGCTTGCCACGGTGACGGCGGTGGGCGGCGGCGTGATCCGCGATGTCGTGATGGACCGCGGCATACCGGTGTTCTTTTCCAACTATGTGTATGCGCTGGTCATCGCGCTGAGCGCCGCCGCCGTGATGGCGCTGCGGGGCCGTGTGCGCTGGAGCTTTCCCTTCGTCGTCATCGATGCGCTGGGCCTGAGCGTGTTCACGATCGTGGCCGGTGTAAAGGCCATGGATACGCAGGTGAACCTGCTGGCCTTCCTGTTCGTGTCTGTTATCACCGGTATTGGCGGCAGCCTGCTGCGCGACATCATGGTGGGCGAGATCCCCACGCTGCTGCGCCGCGAGATCTACGCCACGGCGGTGCTGCTGGGCGCGGTGGTGCTGTGGTTTGCGCGGCCGGTGCTGGGGCAGGCGGCGGTCTATCTGGCCATGGCGGTGGTCTTCGTGGTGCGCGTGGTGTGCTTCCGCCTCAACGTGCATCTGAATTTGGACACACCGACCCGCTCACACGCACAGAATACATAAGCGCGCCCGGCCAAACGGCGCGCGAGAAAGACCGTATGACAGAGAAACTAAAGCGATGGAGCAACCGGGTGGAGGCCGCGCGGTCGTGGGACTGGGCGGTGCTGGCGCTGTTCGTGGCGTTGGTAACACTGGTGAGCGCCCATCACGAGCCGTGGCGCGATGAGGCGCAGGCATGGCTGCTGGCCCGGGACATGAACCTCTGGGATCTGGTGACCCAACAGTTGCGTTATGAGGGCCACACGCCGCTGTGGTATCTGCTGTTGGCCATACCGGCCAAGCTGGGCGTACCCTATGAACTGGGTTTAAAGACCGTGAGCCTGGCCGTGGCGGCGCTGTCTGCGGCGCTGTTGATCCACCGGTCACCTTTCCCGTGGTTTGCGCGGTACACATTGCCCTTCACGTATTTTTTATTCTTCCAGTTCACCGTCGTCAACCGCAGCTACTGCCTGGTCGTGCTGTTTATGTGGCTGGCGGCGATGTGCTTCCATAGCCGCAACCGCCGCCCGTGGCGCTACGCTGCGATTCTGGCGGCGCTGGGCGGTGTCAGCGCCCACGGCATGCTGTTTGGCGCGGGTTTTGCGTTGTCGTGGCTGCTGGAGATGGCTGTCGCAGAAAGTAAGACCGGCAATGGATGGATCGCTCGGCTGATGCGGGATGGGCGCTTCCACGCGTTGCTGGCCTATGCCGCTGCGATGCTGGTGTTCGTGGCCATCCTGTGGCCGCCGGCGGATCGTTACACCTATGGTGTCATACTGAACTACGGCGGCTTGCGCCCGCTGTATGCGCTGGTCGTTGCACCGCTGGACGCCTTTATCAGCGATGTGGCCGTGGGCTTCGCGCTGGGCGCGCCGTGGTACACCGGCTTGCTGCCGGCTGTCACATGCCTGCTGGGGTTGGCCGCTTTGGGCGTCTACTTCCACCGCAAGAAGCTGCTGCACGTGGCGGTGCTGAGTTACCTGCCCTTTACGCTGTTTCTGGGTTTCGTGTACCTGGGGCTCTATCATCTGGGGCTTTATGCCGTGTGGCTGGTCTGCCTGATGTGGGTGGCCATGAGCGGGCCGGCTGGCGAACGGCGCACCTCTGATGGCATGCCGGAGCGTCTGCGCCTGCCGTGGCGCGCATTGGGCCCGCTGGCCTATGCGGCGGTGCTGGCGGTGCAGCTGGCGTGGACGGCCAGCGCCAGCATCCACGAGATTCAGCTGCCCTTCGAGGCCGGCCGCGCAGAGGCGCAATACATACAAGCCAACGGCATAGCCGGCCGCCGCATCATGAACCAGTACGACTTCAACGAAGCCTTTGGGCAGGTGTACACCGATCAGGTTGTGTCGGTGCTGCCGTATTTTGACCGCAATATTTTCTATAACTTCAATGACGGCGATCCCGACCGCAGCTACAACCCCTTTCGCGTGCCCACCGGCCGGGAGCCGGAGCAGTGGCGCGCCCAGGGGCCGCCGGAGTTCTATCTGGAGAACTTCTTCCACCGCATAGAGGACTATCCGGACATCCTGAACGCCGATGACTACGTCGTGATCGCCAGCTTCTCCTACCACCATCTGTGGAAGGGGATTATGGACAGCTATACAGACCGGCTGTACGCCCGTAAGGACATCGCCGGGCCTTTCCTGAACGGCCAATAGGAGGCTGTATGGAGCGCGAACGACTGTTGGGGTTGCGCCTGCACAGCCACGGGCTGGCAGAACCGCACACTGCCGCGCCGGCCGCCGTGGTGGCCCGCATGGGGGCCATACAGGCGCAGCTTTATGAGAGCGGCAAGTGGACCATCGGCGCGCGCGCTGGCTGCACCCGCCGGCAAGTGGATGACGCCATCGCCAACGGCGCCATCGTGCGCACGTGGATGATGCGCGGCACGCTGCACTTCGTGCCGTCGGCGGATGTGCGCTGGATGTTGGCGCTGCTGACGCCGCCCATCATCACCGGCAGCGCCTCGCGGGTTCGCCAGCTGGAGCTGGACGACGGGCAGTTTGCCCGTGCCGAGGCGGCCCTGAGCCGGGAGCTGCGCCAGTCGGGGCAGCTCACCCGCAAGCAGGCGCTGGCCGTGCTGCGCGCCGAGGGGCTATCCACCGATGGCCAGCGGGGCTATGCCCTGCTCAGCCGCGCCTCCCAGCGGGGGCTCATCGCCTTCGGCCCCCAGCAAGGGACGCAGGAGACTTTTGTTTTGCTGGACGGCGTGGCGCCGCCGGGCAGAACGTGGCAGCGGGAAGAAGCTTTGGTGGAGCTGGCGCGGAGGTATTTCACCAGCCACGGGCCGGCCAGCGCGCAGGACTTCGCCCGGTGGTCAGGTCTTACGCTTACCGATACCCGCAAGGCGATCCTGGCGCTGGGTGGCGAGTTGGAGCATGATGTTTATCAGGGCATGGACGTGTATTTCGCCACCGCGCAGCCACAGCCAACAGCCGGCGCGCTGCTGCTGGCGGGCTTTGATGAATACGTGCTGGGATACCGTGACCGCTCTCCGGTGCTGGACCATGAGCATGACGGCGACGTCGTGCCCGGCAAAAACGGCATATTCCAGCCCACGCTCATGCTGGATGGCCGCGTGGCCGGCACATGGAAGGCTGCCGAGTTTCGCGGTGCGATGACGGTGGAAGTGCTGCCCTTCCAGCCGCTGAGCCTGGAGCAGGAGCAAGCGCTGAGCCGCTCCGCCACCCAGTACGGCGGCTACCTGGGCCTGCCGGTGCGGCTGCAGATTGCTACATCTGCTGACAGCACAGAGGGTTGATCTGCAAGGAAGAAACGTGCACGCATTGCCGACCGACGGTTTATCCGGCGGGAGGAAACAACAGAGTGATCAAAAACGATACAAACTCCGCCCACAGGTGATCTTCCGTTCCTGAACAATCAAAATGAGATTCAACAGCTAAGGTATCTTCCGGCGACGATGATCGCCGTGGGATAAAACAGCAGTGGTGACAAGTCGTCTGAATCGCCGAGGCGCAACAGCGCCGCTGGCGACAGGCGGCAGCCGTTGACGGTAATGTATTGCTGGAGTAAAATGGTTCCGTCAGCCTAAATACTGTTCGGAGGTGTATCATGTCAGATTTCACATGCACGCTCAAGATACCGAACTTTCCCGCGGAAGTGCGACCCGGCTCCATGATCAAGGTCAACGCCCAGGTAGAGGCATCCAGCGCGCCGGTGCGCAGTGTCATCTTTGCTGTGGATGCCTACGGCATCCGCCAGGCTTTCAAAAAGCTGGAAGACGGTTCCTTCGCGCTCAACTTCATGGTGCCCTTTGAGGCCCCCCGGGGCAACTACAAGGTAGCCGTGTGGGCGGTCAGCGAGGAAGGCGAGAAGAGCGCCGTGTCCTCATACCAGGTAGCCATCAAGTAGCAACCACTCAGAAAAGAACGCCGCCCGCTGGTTTGCGGGCGGCGTTCTTTTGCATGCAACTTTATTCGGTATCCCATCGTTCCATCTTCGCCAGATGGCGCAAGCAGAGATCGTTCAGTTCATGGACATCCGCCAGCAATCCGTTCAGCAGCTTGTTTTGCGTGTGTTGGGCCAGCTCATATAGATCATTGGAGATGACGCCGCTGTGCAGTGCTGCTCTCAGCTCGTCGCGGTCGTCAATCAGTATGTTTCCGTTGGGGTACACGACCAGGTCCAGATAAAGGTCGTCAAAAAACGCCACGCCATCTTCCATCATTCCGGAATCCGCGATGATATCGACGTAGTAAACGTGGATGCTTCCTTCTTTGCCGATCATGGCGGTCAACAGATAGTGTTCGCCGTCCGGCAGGAGCTGCAGCCATTTCATGCCGGATTCGCTCACGGTGACCTCCCCGTAGGGGGATTGCCATACGGACGCCGGCTCGACGCTGTGCAGCGTCAGCAAAGCGGCGATGCCGGTGAATAAGGGGTCATCGACGTGCCGCTGAACGTAATCCTTGGACAGGATGGAAGTCCATATGTCGCGGTCCAGGCGCTTACGCTTCAATACTGCGCCTCCTTCCTCTGGGTAATCCTTTCACAGCTTGAGCTCATAGCAGTCGTACCACCTGTAACCTTCTTCCTTGAAATCAAAGTACACCTTTCCCACATATTCAAAGCCGAACTTCTGATACAGCGCGACAGCTGCCTTGTTGGGCGGGAACACATCCAGCCGAACGGCGTCATAGCCATGGCTGCGGGCGTAATCCAGCGAATAGCGCACGATGTCCGTGGCGATGCCGCGGGAGCCTACGGCCGGGTGCACGGCCAGCGTGTGCATGACCAGCTGCGGGCCGTCGTTGTACCGCCACACAAGACCCGCATAACTGGGGTGCTGTATTTCATTAAGGATGACCGTACCGCAGACGGTTCCGTCCCTCTCCACCACATGCAGCGTGCCTGCCTCCAGCGCGTCGTCGGCGGTCTTGGGCGTCGGGTAGATCGTCTCGCTCCACTGGCGGTTGCCCTGGTCATTCAGAAAGCGGATGGCCTCGCAGTAGATCGCCACGACGGCGTCGCGATCGGCGGCGGTGGCGGGGCGGATGAGCGGCTTTTCGGCTTGATTCATGGGGCCGGACTCCTGTCGGCGAGGATTTGACAGATATCTTAACATGTTTTGGCATGTGCTGCATAGCTATTACCAGAATGGTGGGGGAGGGTATGCCATGAAGTTTCCGAGCGTCTTTGACAGAAAGGCCGATTACAAACTGGCAACGGTGTTTATCGCCGCATTCCTGGTGCTGTTTGTGCTGTTCAACGTCTTGGCGTGGGCCTGCGGGTGGGAGCAGGTCAGCGTGTTTGCCGCCAACGAGGTTATGGACAAATATCAGGTGCGCAGCCAGCTGTTGATGCAGGCCACCGACGCGGTGGGTTCCTGCGACCCCGAGAGCGCGGCGCTCACGTGGGCGCGGGGACTGAAGGAGCGCAATGCCGCGTTGCAATATGCTGTGATGACCCGCGATCTCAAGACAAAGTATGCGGCTGACCTGGAGAAGACATTCCCCAATTGGGTCACCGGCATGTCCAGCCCCTGGGTGGATAGTTTCAAGGTGCTCTCCATCCGCGAGACCGGCGATGACGTATTCCAGGCCAAGCTGCAGTTCGTCACGGCCACGTCGACCGGGCCTTTCCAAAGCTATAACGCCACATTGACAATCGCGTTCGAGGAGGGTTTTTGGCGCGTCGGCAAAGTCGTTACAGACGCCGGATTGCTGCCGTATACTGGATTCGCGAAGTAAAGACATTGGAGACAAGCGAAAGAGTGGCAGGGTCTGCCACTCTTTCGGTATTATGCCTTCCCCTCCAGAGGAAGCCTTGCAAGGATGGCACCTTACGTGTGAATCATTCATCCTTCGCGTTTATGATGTGCTTGAACTTTCCGCTTTGAGGGTGCTGCGCAGGCTCTTCCGTCGAGAGCGAGATGTCGATGCTCTTCACACCGTGAGTCTCGAGGAACCTCTTCAGCACCTCCTTGGCCCGGTTGAACGCCTCAACCTTAGAGAAGCTGCCAGCGGGGATAAGCCGAAGCTCTATCCTGTTGTCCCGGTGGGCGATCAGCTGGAACCGCTGGATTTCGTGGACTTGCTTGAGCGTGGCGTAGATGGATAGCGGCGGAATTTTGACCACTTTGCTGCCCTCTGTGAAACTCACGGTGTCGTCGGTGCGCCCCTCCAGCGTGAGCCACGGCGCGGAGTTGCCGTAGGCGCAAGGTTCGTGATGCATGACCACGCGGTCGGTTACCTCGTAGCGGATGAAGGGTTGGGTGAAGTTGTACAGATTGGTAAGAAGGAGCTTGTCCGACTGCACGCCGTCGGGCACCGGCCGGTTGTGAGCGTCCACGGGTTCCACGATGATCCAGTCGTCGTTTATATGGAAGTGGTGTTCGGTGCATTCGCACGCGACGGTCCCGCCCTCGGTGCAGGCATAGGCCGTCTGCACATAGCAGCCGAAAGCCTCTTGCAGGCGCTTTCGCAGGTCTTCGGAGAGGTATTCTCCGCCGGTCATGATGATTACCGGGTGGATGTGCAGCCGCCCGGCCTTCTGCTCGTCAATGAGCAGCTCCAGTGCGGTCGGATATCCGCCCAGCATTGCAGGCCCGAAGGCGTTGAGCTCCTGTACGATTCTATCAATGGGCAGCAGCGAGCTCGTAACCGCCATCTGCCTGCGCTTCCACGGTGCGGCCAGCAGCCGTGCGCGCACCGAGCTGTTGCCCAGGTAGAAGCCGCCGGTGGCGAACACGCCGATGGTCTTGCCCCCGCGCCGCAGGAACGCTCTCAGGTCGCTGGAACGGGCGAAAGCTCGGCCGGCGTTGATGGCGCCCATGACGTTGTTGGCCGTCGTGTCGCACAGCATCACCAGCGGGTTGCCCGTGGAGCCGCTGGTCGTGAACACGAGATATTCGCCGCGGAACTTGCGCCCTATGTTGTCGGGGTTGCCCATGAACGCGTTGACGTTGGCCAGCCGGATACCGCGGTCGGTGGCCCAGTCGTCAAAATGGGCCATCAGGTCCACCTTGTTCACGGTGGGCAGGTCGGCGAGCAGGAACCTGTCTGCTACGCCCTTGTATGCTTTTTGGTAGTAGGGGCTGTTGGCCCTGGCGTAGGCCACGATCTCCCGCAGGCGCCGTTCGCGGACTTCGGCCCTTTGTGCCTCGTCCATCTTCCTGTAGCGCGAGCAGAGCAGCAGTGCCCTGAGCATGCCGATTCTTCTCATCTTCAATCTTCCTTCACGATGCCATACAGCATCAAGTCCAGGTACTCGCGGATTTCCCTCTGGATTTCGCCGGCTTTCACAAAGAATTCATCCGGCTTTTCCTGGTATGTTTCCAGATAGGTTCGCATCAGCGCGCCCGCGTACACCAACAAAGCCGCCGTTGCCTTTTCCCGGTCGGCGTGTTTCAGCCGCAGCGTGCCTACTGCCCGCGCCATGGTACGGGCCGATTGGGCTCTCGTTTGCGCGAGTGAACCGGCGATGAGCTTGCTCTTGCCTTGCTGAACTTCTTTGCCAGTCTCCCGGGCGGCCATGTTCACCATGCGCGTCTCGTCGGGGAATTGCCGGCATAGCCGGATCTTCTCGTCCATCATGGAGAAAATGATCCCGTAGAAGTCGCCCGCCTCGGGCGGCGGCGTATCGGCGACGACCTTTGCCAGAGCCTGCTCCAGGCAGTACAGATAGAAGTCGCGCTTGCTGCCGAAGTAATGAAAGAGCAGCCCCTTGGAGATGCCGCAGTTCTTCGTGATTTCGTCGGTGCTGGCGTCGCTGTAGGACTTGCCGGCAAACTCTGCCGTTCCGCTCTGGAGGATTGCCGCCTTGCGCTGCTCCGGCAGCTTGAGAAAGGATACGTGAACCATAACTCTCCTTTGACTGTCCAGTCAATTCGCTTGCATACATTGTAGTTCGTTTTGACTGGCCGGTCAATGATTGGAATACCGCATTCTTATTCATTTCGCGCAGGTGCCATATTGCACGCTTTGAGCATGGAATTGATCGTGGTATAATTGATACCTGAGCTATGATGGGAGGGAACATCTTGTATCAGATCCTCAAAAAAGAGCAGATCGGCCCGGACACGTACCGCATGGAGGTCAGCGCGCCGCGCACCGCCCGCCGTGCGCAGCCCGGCCAGTTCGTGATGCTTCGCGTAAACGCCGACAGCGAGCGCATGCCGCTGACCATCGCCGGCAGCAGCAGCGAAGCCGGCATCGTGACGATCATTTTCCAGGCTGTGGGTCATTCCACGCGCCTGTTGGCTGCCAAAGAGCCCGGCGAGGGCATCCACGACTTCCTGGGGCCGCTGGGCAAGCCCGCGCAATTGCCGGATCACGGCCGTGTGCTGTGCGTGGGCGGCGGTGTGGGCGTGGCTGTTGTCTACCCAGAGGTCAAGGCTCTCTTTGAAAAAGGTGTGCACGTGGATGTGATCATCGGTGCACGCAACGAGAAGCTGCTTATACTGGAGGATGAGGTGCGCGCCGTGTGCAACAACCTCTACATCACGACCGACGACGGTTCCCGGGGCCGCAAGGGCCTGGTCACCGACGTCATGAAGGAGCTCTTCGAGGCCGGTGAGAAGTATGACGAGGTTATCACCATCGGCCCGGTCATCATGATGAAATTCGTAAGCCTGCTGACCAAGCAGTATGGCATCAAGACCACGGCCAGCATGAACCCGATCATGGTGGATGGCACCGGCATGTGCGGCGGTTGCCGCGTCACCGTGGGCGGGGAGAGCAAATACGCCTGTGTGGACGGCCCGGAGTTCGACGCCCACCAGATCGATTTTGACGAGGCCATGCGCCGCCTGAACACCTATAAGGACGACGAACGCCACGCTTGCGAGGAGGACGCCTGCCATGCCCGTTAAGGACAGAGTCAAGATGGACGCCATGGACCCGGCAGAGCGCGCCAGGTGCTTTCAGGAAGTGGCGTTGGGATATAGCGATGAGCAGGCCCAGGCCGAGGCCGACCGCTGCATCAACTGCAAGAAGCCCGGCTGCGTGGCCGGTTGCCCGGTGAGTGTACCCATCCCGCAGTTCATCACCGCGATCAAACAGGGCGATTTCGCAAAGGCCTATGAGATCGTGACCTCCACCAACAGCCTGCCCGGCGTGTGCGGGCGCGTGTGCCCCCAGGAGGAGCAGTGCGAGAAGGGCTGCGTGCTCTTAAAGACCGGCAAGCCCATCGCCATCGGCAATCTGGAGCGCTTTGTGGCCGACTTCGCCGCCAAGGAGGCGCTGCGCGACCTGCACCGGGAGCCTTCCAACGGCAGGAAGGTGGCCATCGTGGGCAGCGGCCCCGCCGGCCTCACGTGCGCCGGCGACCTGGCCCGCCTGGGCTACGACGTTACGGTGTTCGAGGCGCTGCACACGCCCGGCGGCGTGCTGGTGTACGGCATCCCCGAATTTCGTCTGCCCAAGAGCATCGTTGCAAACGAAATTCAGGGTCTTAAAGAACTGGGCGTGAAGATCGAAACCAACGTGTCCGTGGGCTACGGCACGCCCATCGATCAACTGCTGGAGGAGGAGGGGTTTGCCGCTGTGTTCATCGGCTCCGGAGCGGGCCTTCCCAGCTTTATGAAGATCCCCGGAGAGAACCTGATCGGCGTGTATTCGGCCAACGAGTACCTGACCCGCATCAACCTGATGAAGGCCTATGAGCCCGGTTCCACCACGCCGGTGAAGAAGGGCCGCAAGGTGGCGGTGGTCGGCGGCGGCAACGTGGCCATGGACGCCGCCCGCTGCGCGCTGCGCATGGGCGCGGATGAGGTGCACATCGTCTACCGCCGCAGCCGCACCGAGATGCCCGCCCGCCATGAGGAAGTGCTGCACGCCGAGGAGGAGGGCATCATCTTCGACATGCTGACCAACCCCGTGGAGGTGCTGGGGCAGGACGGCAAGGTGGCCGGCCTGCGCTGCGTGCGCATGGAGCTCACGGAGCCCGACGCCTCCGGCCGCCGCGGCGTGCGCACCATCGCCGGCAGCGAATTCGACATGGAGTGCGACGTCGTCGTGATTGCCATCGGCACGCGGCCCAACCCGGCGCTCACCAACAGCGAGCCCCGCATCCAAATCAACCGCTGGGGTGGCATCGTTGTGGAGGAGGAGACCGGCTGCACCAGCATGGATTGCGTGTATGCCGGCGGCGACGCCGTGACCGGCGCAGCCACGGTCATACTGGCCATGGGCGCGGGCAAAAAGGCTGCGGCGGCGATCCACGAGAAGCTCACGGGAAAATAATTCGTTCCATTTTAATGGGGCCGAAGGTTTCCAAAGGGCGACCGGAAAGCCCTTTGGACGCGCCCGCAGGCGCGGAATCTCAGTGTTTCCTTGCTTCCAAGTCCACTATCGTGTATAATTCACATCCCACAGTATTTACTATGGGATGTGTTTTTGATTGGAGAAGCGCCCAACGGCGCACAATGATACCATGTTTGTAGACAAGGCAAAAATCAGAATTAAGTCCGGCGACGGCGGCAACGGCAAGGTCAGCTTCTACCGGGAGCTGTTCGTGCAGAAGGGCGGCCCCGACGGCGGCGACGGCGGCCGGGGCGGGGACATCCTGTTCCAGGCCGACGAGGGCCTGCGCACGCTGCTGGATTTCCGCTATCAGCGCAGCTATGAGGCCGAGCGCGGCGCCGACGGCGGCGCCAACAAGTGCTTCGGTCGCGACGGTGAAGACCTGATCATCAAGGTGCCCGTGGGCACGGTGATCCGCGAGGAGAAGACCGGCCGTGTGGTGGCCGACATGCGCACGCCCGACGAATGCCGCCGGGTGCTGCGGGGCGGCCGCGGCGGCTGGGGCAACATTCACTATGCCACGCCCACGCGCCAGGCACCCAACTTCGCCCAGCCGGGGCAGAAGACCATGGCCTATGACGTGGTGCTGGAACTGAAGACCATTGCCGACGTGGGCCTGGTGGGCTTCCCCAATGTGGGCAAGTCCACGATGCTCTCGGTGGTGACCCGTGCCCGGCCCAAGATCGCCAACTATCACTTTACCACGCTGTCGCCCAATCTGGGCGTGGCCGAGGTGGATGGCCGCAGCTTTCTGGTGGCCGACATCCCCGGCCTCATCGAGAACGCCCACAAGGGCGAGGGCTTGGGCCACGATTTCCTGCGCCATGTGGAGCGCACGCGGTTGCTGGTGCACGTCGTGGATGCCTCCGGCAGTGAGGATCGCGACCCCATGGAGGATTTCGACAAGATCAACGACGAGCTGCGGCTCTACAGCGCCGTGCTGGCCGAGCGGCCTCAGATCGTGGCCGCCAACAAGGTGGACTTGCCCGACGCAGAGGTATATCTGGAGGAGCTCACCGCCCACTGCAAAGCCAAAGGCTATCCTGTATATCCCGTGAGCGCCGCCACGAACAAAGGCCTGCTGGAACTGATGCGGGCTGTGGCACGCAAGCTGGCCGAGCTGCCGCCGGTGCAGCCCATCCATGAGGACATGGAGGAGCTGGAGAGCCTGCCCGGCAATGAATGGTCCATAGAAAAGGTCGGTGACGTTTACGAGGTGACCGGCCCGCTGGTGGACAAGCTGCTGGACAGCGTCAACTTTTCCGACGGCACGTCCATGGCGTTCTTCGAGCGCCGCCTGGAGGAAACCGGCATCGTGGAGCGCCTGCGCCAGATGGGCGCGCAGCACGACGACACCGTGCGGATGAACGATATGGAGTTTGAGTTCTGGGAGTGAGTTAGTGATGGGAGATTCTTCGGTCGCTGAGCTCCCTCAGAATGACAGCCTTTGCTGGTTATCATGCTGATCTCCCTCAGAATGACAGCCGTGTTGGTTCTTACGTTGTCATTCTGAGCGCAGCGAAGAATCTCCCTTTAACTCATCTCTTGCTCTGGGGAACCCCGGAATATGGGAGTGCTGTAGATGTACTATGTCTATATCATGACCAATAGGCATCACAACGTGCTGTACGTTGGGGTAACCAATAATCTGCTGCGCAGAGTGGATGAACACAAAAATAAAACGCTTGACGGATTTACGTCGAGGTACAATATTAACAAGCTCGTATACTATGAGGCAACCAACGATATTCGTGATGCGATAATGAGAGAGAAACAGATTAAGGGCTGGGTTAGACAGCGGAAGAATGACCTGGTATCTGCCACGAACCCACAATGGGTGGAACTAAGCCTTAAATGCTGACGAATTAGAGGTAACAGACATGCTAACCCCCAAACAACGCAGCACCCTGCGCTCGCTGGCCAATGACCTGCAGCCGATCTTTCAGGTGGGCAAGCAGGGCATCAACGACAACCTGATCAAGCAGGTAAACGACGCGCTGGAGGCGCGGGAACTCATCAAGCTGACGGCGCTGACCACGGCGCCGCTGGGCGCGCGGGAGGCCTGCGAGGCGCTGGCTGCGGCCACAGGCGCAGAGGCCGTGTTCGCCATTGGCAATCGTTTCGTGCTTTTCCGCCCCAGCAAAGAGGCGAAAAACCGTAAAATCTTCATAGACTGATATAAGTCAGTGACAGAAAAGGCCAGAGGTTGTGTCGGCGGGACTCCGTCGATGCAGCCTCTTTACATTTTTCACCCCTTTCGATAGAATACCGAATTGTAGATATGTAGCAAGGCGGTCTCTCTCGGTTATTCCCGGCATCCCCCAACGGCACTGCGGAAGGATGGTAGCCTCCATGTTTGATTGGTCTCTTTTGTTTACCCTTTTACCCATCGTTGTGATTCTGGCCATGCTGTTGATCTGGAAACGCCCCGCCGATGTCAGCGGCATCGTGGGGTGGGTCGTCATCGCGGTGGTCGCGGTGTTCGCGTTCCAGACCACGGTGGAGGTCGTACTGCGTTCCACGCTGGCGGGGTTCATCCGCTCGTTCTCTGTGTCGCTGATCGTAGCGGCTTCGCTGCTGCAGATGGCCTTCATGGAAAAGACCGGCGCCATCCGCCGCATCACTGTGTTTCTAAAAACGCTGTCGCCGGCCAGCCGCGCCGCGCAGATCATGATGGTCAACATCGGCTTTGGCACGCTGATGGTGGCTGTGGGGGCCACGCCGGTCAGCATACTGCCGCCCATCCTGTTGGCCATGGGCTTTTCCACCTATGTGGCCATCGCGCTGCCGGCCATTGGCTATGATTCTCTGTGTACCTATGCACTGCTGGGCGCGCCCATCGTGGCCTTTGTGGATATCGCCAACGGCTTTTTGCGGGCCAACCCCATCGACGGCGCCACGGCATTGACGCTCTCGCAGGCCGGCAGCGTGTTCTTTTGGTTCCTGCCCATGACCAGCACGCTCATAGGCCTGAGCATGCTGTGGATCGTGGGCCGGTGGAAGGCCATACGGGAGGGCTGGGTGCCCTGCCTGCTGACCGGCGCAGTCGTCGGCGTCGTGTCCTATTTCACCAATCGCGTGGAAAACCTTGTGACGCTGACCGGCGTGTTCTGCGGCATCGCCGTCATTGTTGCGATGATGCTCTATTTGAAGGTGACCGGCCGCAAGCTCATCGACCGCGGGGTATTGAGCGAGGAGGACCGGCGCGCCGAAGCGTCCATGCCGCTGTGGCGGGCGCTGTCGCCGTGGGCGCTGCTCATTGTGCTGATACTGGCGCTCAACCTGCCCAAGCCGCTCTTCGAGCTGCTCTACCGCCAGTGGACGCTGCCCGTCTTCGGCCTGGCCGCCAATGATGCGACGCTGTATGCCGCCGATGTGGCCAAGGCCAACATGGCATCTCTGACCAACGGTATCCCCACCCGGGCGCTGTGGAGCGCCTACACGTGGATATTCGTGTCGGTGCTGCTGGCCGCACCTATCCTCAAGCCCAGCCGCGCCCAGTGGGGCGACATCCTGCGCACCTGGGGCCGGCGCGCGCCGCGGCCGGTGTTCTCCACGGCCATCTTCTTCGCCATCGGCGAGATCATGAGCATGTCGGGCTTCCAGATGCAGCAGGCCCAGTGGTCGGTGCCCAGTATGGTCAAGGTGCTGGCGGATTCATCGTCCAGCTTCTTCGGCCAGGCCTACGGGGCCATCGCCGGGTTCATCGGGCTGCTGGGAGGCTTCCTGACCGGCAGCGAGGCTTCCACCATCGGCATGTTCGGCAAGTATGCTCTGCTGACGGCCAAGAACCTGAACCTGGGCCTGCCGCAACTCACACTGGTGGCGGCGGCGCTGGCCTTCGGCGGCGGCCTGGCCAGCATCATATCTCCGGCCAAGCTGCAGAACGCCGCCGCGTCCATCGACAAGCTGGGCGAGGAGAACCAGGTCATTCGCACGGCTTTCGCGTTTTCGCTGCTGCTGACGGCGTGCCTGAGCGCTTATGTGGTGATTCTGTTGGGCGCCAATCTCGTGATCTGAGCGAATTTGGGCATGACCGCCGAAGGAGAATGCCAATGAGAATCGCTGAACACATCGTCGTACTGGATATCGCCGGTGAGCATGGCGCAATCCACCCGGTGTTGTTGCGGGGCCAGGGGCGATTGATGCTGGTGGACGCAGGCTACCCCATGCAGCTGGAGCTGATACGGCAGGCCATGGATGCTGAGGGGTTCGCCCTGGACCAGCTCACAGACCTGACCTTCACCCACCACGACATGGACCATATCGGCAGCGCCAAGGATATTCTGGCTCTAGCGCCCAATGCGCGCACGATGGCCCACGGCCAGGAGGCGCCCTACATCGACGGGAGGCAGACACCGGTGAAGCTGGCGGCACTGCTGGCGGATTTCGACAACCTGCCGGCGGAGAGACAAGCTTTTGTCCGGTATTATCAGGAAGCATATGCCAATCGCAAGATTCCCATCGACCGGGAACTGGCTGATGGCGACGTACTGCCCTTCGCAGGCGGCGTGGAGGTGCTGCACACACCGGGGCACATGCCGGGGCATATTTGCCTGTTCGACCGGGCCAGCGGCACGCTGATCGCAGGAGACGCGCTTTTCCTTGTGGATGGCAAACTCAGCGCGCAGTCACGTTATCATCAGAATCAGCAGTTGGCCCTGCAGTCCGCCCAGAGGCTGGCGCGGCTGCCCGTAAAGCGGTTGGTGCTGTACCACGGCGGCGTCCTGGACAGCCCTGAGGCGCTGAAAGCATTGAAGGATTTTGCGTAACGGATGAAGCGAGGGGCGGCCTTTCGGCCGCCCCTCGCGTATTCTATCAATCAGATTTGCACCTCGATCGCTTTGCCTGCCGCCAGCGAAGCCGCCACATCGATGGATCGCTGGTTGGCGGAGCCGCGAAAGCGCAGCTCATAGCTCTTGAGCTCTTGCACGAAGGGCCCGTCGATGAGCACGTCCACGTGGCGCAGTAGGTCCATCACCGCCGACCGGTCCTTGGCCAGTTCCAGCAGCTCCTCATAGAGATAACCGGTGTAGCTGATGACGTGGTATCCATCGGCACGGGCCAGCCGGGCCAGCTCCGCCATGCCTTCTGGCTGGCTGAAGGGCTCACCGCCGCTCAGCGTCAGGCCGCTGACCAGCGGGTCCTTCTTCATTTCGGCCAGCAGCTGCTCCGGCGTGGCCTCGAAGCCGCCCTCGAAGGGCCACGTCTGCGGGTTGTGGCAGCCGGGGCAGCGGCGCGGGCAGCCCTGGGCGAACACCGTGAAGCGGATGCCGGGGCCGTCCACGATGCTCTCGCGGATGATGCCTGCCAGGCATAGGATGCCCGCCGGGCGCACCGCGCTCACAGCTGTTCCAGCGAGCCCGTCTGGGCGATGTTCACATGCTTGACCCGGTCGTGCTCCTCGGCGCGCTTGGCGTTGTTGAAGCGGTCCAACGTGCCCACTAGATAGCCGGTGATGCGGCGGATACGCTCGAAGGCGGGGCCGTCCTCCTCATGGCGGTGGCACTTGGGGCACTCGTCGTTGATGACGCCGTTGAAGCCGCAAACCGGGTCGCGGTCCACCGGGTGGTTGATGGAACCGTAACCCACGCCGC
>JAEZSC010000051.1 GCA_023422005.1 Bacillota bacterium
AGGTGGTACTTCTAGCTGGCAGCACCTCATCCGGCGCTTCGCGCCACCTTCCAGGTCGCAGGGGCGAGCAGGATGCGCAGCATCCGGCCAGCCCCCTCAAGGGGAAGGCAAGTCATGGGGTAAACAGCCCGGTGAATCCCCAGCTATCCGTCGTGCTGACCCGTTGGCGGCCGGAACTGGCCCCCGCGCTGGCAGAGGTCCCCCGCGTGTTCGCTCCGCTGGACGACTGGCTCAAAGGCACGCTGCCGGCCAACGTGTTCCCTCGCATCCCCTTCTACACCGACCTGCAGGCCGATCGTTGCGATGCCGTGGCCGCCCTGCATGAGCGCCGACCGGCCCTCGCGCTGGCCGGCAACGCCGGCCACCTGGCCGCCCTGACCCAGGCAGGCGTAGCTGCCACCGCCGATTATACGCTGAACGCCTACAACGCCGAAACGCTGTGGGCCCTGACCGCGTTGGGCTTCGCTGGGGCCACACTGAGCCATGAGCTGACCATGGCGCAGATACGGGTCATAGGCGCATCCCCGCTTCCTCTGGAGGCCGCAGTCTATGGCCGCCTGCCGCTGATGGTTACAAGGCACTGCCCGCTGGGGCGCAACAAACCGGGTTGCTCCGCGTGCGCATCCGGCGGCGCATCGCTTACCGACCGCCGAGGCGCGTCCTTCCCGTTGGCTTTCGACCGCCGCGCCTGCGTGTGTACGATCCTCAACGGCGACGTGCTGGCTGTGCCGCATCTGGCCGCCCCGCTGGGCCGTGCCGGCGTTTCATGGCTGCGGCTGTACATCCACGACGAGCCGCCCGAGGCCGTGGCCGCACTGCTGGTCCAATACGCCGCCGCGGCCCGGGGCGAACCCGTGGAACCGCCGTCGGGCAAGGGATACACAAAAGGGCACTATTTCCGGGGCGTATAGCCCGGCTGCTTTCCAAAAGGCAAAAGGAGGATTCCATGAACGCCGTATTCCTCAACGACAGCCTGAACGTCGGCCGCGTGTATGACGAAGGCACCATCGCCCAAATCGCGCAGCTTACGGACCTGTGCCCCGACATCATCTCCTCCAAGGAGATGGACGACTACGCCGACGTGCTGGCACGGGCAGACGTGGCCTTCTCCACGTGGGGCATGCCAGCGCTGACCGACCAGCAGATCGCCCGCTACCTGCCCAACCTGAAGGCCGTGTTCTATGGCGCGGGCAGCGTGCAGGCCTTCGCCCGGCCCTTCCTGCGCCGGGGCATCCGCGTGAGCAGCGCGTGGGTGGCCAACGGCGTCGCCGTCACCGAGTTCTGCTCCAGCGTGATCCTGCTGTCGCTGAAGGGCTTCTTCCCGGCCCACCACATGGCCCGCGCCGACTGGCGGAGCGCCGCCGGCATCGTGGCCCGCCACCCCGGCGTGTATGAAGCCTCGGTGGCTCTGCTGGGCCTTGGCACCATTGGCCGGGGCGTGGCCGAACGCCTGCGCCTAAGCCCGATCTCCGTGGTCGGCTACGACCCTTACGCTCCGGACACGGTTTTTGACAGCCTGGGCGTGCGCCGCGTGTCGCTGGAGGAAGCATTCACGTGCGACGTCGTGAGCAACCACATCGCCAACCTGCCCACAACAAAGGAAATGCTGCGTTACGAGCACTTCCGCCTGATGCCGGAGCATGGCGCGTTCATCAACACCGGGCGCAACGCCCAGGTGCACGTGCCAGGCCTGGTGCAGGCCTTCACCGAGGTGCCCACCCGCACCGCCTATTTCGACGTGACCGACCCCGAGGAACCGCCCAAGCCCGACAACCCGCTGCTATCCTTGCCCAACGCCTACTTCACGCCCCATATGGCCGGGGCCACCGGCCGCGAGGTGCGCCGCCAGGGAAAATACATGCTGGAGGAGTATCAGCGGTTCGTCGCCGGGGAGCCTCTGAAGTGGGAGGTCTCCGAGAAGATGCTGGAGACGATGGCGTAAACGGATAGATGAAAGGGCCTCCGGGAAACGGGGGCCCTTTGTGATAGCAATCCTGTTCAAGAAACAGCGCGGTGAATCTGCTATGATTGCTTCGGGTGGTAGCAATGGCGGACAATCAGGAAAAAGTAAACGCTGTACAGCGCATGCAAGACTATATAATGACGCATTACCAGGAAGAAGTAACGCTGCAGGATTTGGCCGATGCTGCGCTGTACTCACCTTGGCACGCGCTGCGCGCTTTCACTGAATTGACGGGGAAAACACCCTTTGCGTATCTTCGCACGGTACGGCTTTCGGAAGCGGCAAAAAAGCTGCGAGATTCCGGCGCAAGCGTGCTGGACATTGCACTCAGTTCCGCGTTCGGGTCACACGAGGGGTTCACCAAGGCATTCTCCCGGGAGTTCGCCATGTCCCCACGCCAATACCGCGAAACAACACCACCCATACCGCTTTTTACCTACTACCCAATCAGCAGCCAATACGAATCATTTGAGAAGGGAGAATACACTATGCCCAGCACCGTTGTTTTTACACAGGTCATCGAGCGCCCCGCGCGTAAGCTGATCTTGAAAAGAGGGATCAAGGCAACCGATTATTTCGAATATTGTGAGGAGGTCGGTTGTGATGTCTGGGGAATCCTGGAGAGCATAAAGGGCGCTCTTCACGAATCCATCGGCGTTTGGCTCCCGGAAACCATGCGCAAACCCGGCACATCGGAATACTGTCAGGCTGTGGAGATGCCTGCCGATTTCTCCGGCGAAATTCCGGACGGCTTTGACATCATCGATTTGCCCGCCTGCAAGTATATGGTCTTTCACGGGGAGCCCTATGAGGACGAGAAATTCCGTGAAGCCATCGGCCTGGTGTGGGATGCCATCGAGCGCTACGACCCAAGACATTTCGGGTGGGAATGGGCGCCAAACGATGGGCCGCGATTCCAGCTTGCGCCGATAGGAGAGCGCGGTTACATCGAAGGCTTGCCTGTCAGGGAGCACAAACGGTAAACATTCCTCTCTCACGAAACGAAAACGGATACCACCGTATATGGGGGTATCCGTTTTTGCTTATGTCCTTATCCTTGCCGTCAGCGTCACCGCGGCGGAATCAGCCAATCCTTGGCCAGAACAAAATCGGCAAAATACTTGTGTACGAACTTCACATTGTGTCGCTTGCCCGCATCCTTCATGTGGCGCAAGCCCGAACGGTCCAGCCCGATGAAGGCAACCCTTGTGACCCGCGGCCCGGCGTCGTTCAGTTGGGCCATCATCAGGTCCGCCAGCTCCTGTGTCACGACCGTCTGGTAAAGGTTCATCGCGATGATGCCTGGCGACGACGGCCGGCGAATGACCGCCATGTCCTCCAGAAAGCGCCGCTCGAGGGCGTCGGTCTGACCACCCAGGGCATCCAAATTCGATCCCCACATCTCGCCGTTGTTGTGGGGAAGCGCAAAGGATTTCATCAGGTATGAGCCCTTGTGTTCCATGGTCCCTCTACCCTTCTGCACATGGCAAGGCGGCGTCGGCGCCGCTCTCAACCTTTCACGACGACAACCAAAGCCCAGCCTTTGATATCCACCTTTGCCCGCTGCGCTGTGAGCACATTGCTCACGCCGATGGGCATGTCAGCCGGCAGCGCCAGCGGCTCCTGTGTGCCGTATTGCAGCCCGGACAGATACCGCGCCGACGCGTCGCCGGCCAATGGCAGCAGCGAGACGGTGTCGCCGACATCTCCCTGAATGTCCGCCAGGCCGGTGGCCGCCCAGGCGCGGGTGCGCTCATCGCGCATTTCGCAGTGCGCACCCCGCCGGGCCGCGCGCAGCAGCAGGGCCACGTTGCCCAGCAGGTGGTCCAGCCTCCCGCCCAGCGCGCCCAGCAGCGCGATGTCCGTGGCCCCCCTATCCAGCGCCCAGTCCACGGCCAGCTGCCCGTCGGTGAAGTCCTTCTCCGGCGCGCAGCGCAGCACCGGCACGCCGGCCTGCTCCAGTTTCCGCGCCAAGCCCTCGTCCAGCGAATCCATGTCTCCCAGCAGCACATGGGGCCGCACGCCGATGTGCGCCAGCGCCTGTGCGCCGCCGTCGGCGGCCACAATCACATCCGCCTGAGACAGCTGTTCCCTTAGAAATTCCGTTCCGGGCTCGTCGCCGCCCAGCACGATGACGGCCTTTATCATTTCGTTGCGGCCTCTCGTAAGGCCCGCACGGCGGCAGCCATGTCAGCGGCGTTGAAGAGCAGAGAACCAGCCACGAGCACATTGGCCCCCGCGCCGGCAGCCAGCTTCACGGTGTCAAAATTGATGCCGCCGTCCACCTCGATGTCCAGCGCCAGCCCCAGCCGCAGCGCCTCCGCGCGCAGCGCGGCGATCTTGTCCGTGCTCTCGGGAATGTATTTCTGCCCGCCCCAGCCAGGGTTCACCGACATGATCAGCGCCATGTCCATGTGTTCCAACGCGGAGAAAAGCACGTTGACCGGCGTGGGCGGGTTCACCGAGGCGCTGGCTCGCGCGCCCCGGCTGCGGATGTGTTTGAGCAGCGCTGGCAGGTCCGCCGCCGCCTCGGCGTGCACGGTCACAATGTCGGCGCCCGCATCTATGAAACTGTCCACATGCCGTTCCGGTTCGGTGATCATCAGGTGCACATCCAAAGGCAGGTTCGTGCGTTTCTTGAGCGCCGCGGCCATCTGCGCGCCGAAGGTCAGCGGCGGCACGAAGTGGCCATCCATAACGTCCAAATGCAGCAGGTCTGCGCCGGCGGCCTCCACGGCGGCCACGGCCTCGCCCAGCGCGGCGAAGTCGGCGGTCAGGATGCTGGGGGCAATACGGATGCCGCGTTCAGTCATAACGGTTTTTCCACCTTTCCTTGAGTTCCGTCAATATTTCTCCATAGCGCTCCCACCGGCCCCGGGGGATGGAGCCGTCGGCAACGGCATCCTTCACGGCGCAGCCGGGTTCGCTCTGGTGCAGGCAGCCGGTGAAACGGCACTTGTCCGAATAAGGCGCGAATTCCGGGTAAAGCCCCGGCAGCAGGCGCGGCTCCAGCGGCTCCATTTCCAGCAGGCTGAAGCCCGGCGTGTCCGCTATGGCTCCGCCATCCAGCATCAGCAGTTCCACATGGCGCGTCGTGTGCCGCCCTCGCTCCAGGCGCTGGCTTACACTTCCTGTCTCCAGGGAGAGCGAGGGGAACAGCGCGTTGAGCAGCGATGACTTGCCCACGCCGCTCTGGCCGGCCAGGCAGCAGCAGCGGCCGGCGATGGCCGCCCGCAATCCTTCCAGCCCCGTGCCGGTGGCCGCGGAGACGCGGTGTACGGCGCTCACCGCGCCGGCATATTGCCCCACCAATGCATCGATTTCAGCGTCGCCGGCCAGGTCGCATTTGTTGATCACCATCTCGGCGCTCACGTCGATGAGCCGGGCCTGCAGCAGCAGCTTGTCCATGAGCAGCAGATCCGGCGGCGGAGCGCTGGCCGCTGTCACCAGCAGCAGCGCGTCCACATTGGCAATGGGCGGGCGCTTGAGCGCGTTGGCACGGGGCTCTATGGCGTCCACAGAGCCCAATTCTTCACCGTCGTTGGGCGTAAACCGCACCCAATCGCCGATCATCGGCGTTACCTTCTCCTTGCGGAAACGCCCCCGGGCGCGGCAAAAATAGGTCTTGCCGTCGCAGAGCACCTCATAGAAACCGCCCACGCCCTTAATGATGCGTCCGCGCATCAGTTGGCGTCCTCCTCCACAAAGGTCACCGTTTCCCATTTCTTTTCCACACCGTCTATCACAAGCTTGACTGTTTTCTGTCCCAGCGTGGCGCTCTCCAGCGTCACCGTTCTGTCGTATTCTCCGGTGTCCATCGACTCGTCATACACGGTCAGTACATCCTGACCATCCACAAACAACACGCGCACCCGGGTGGAATCTTTGGTCACCTGAAAGTGCAGCTCGAACTCCTTGCGATAATCGGGAGCCGTGCCGGAACTCACCCACAGCGTCACCATCTGACCATCCAAGGGCACGCCCTCCTCGGGGCTTTGGCGCAGCACCGTGCCCTCAGGCTGGCTGGAATCCATAGGTTCGGTGCTGATGTTGGCGACCACAAGGCCCAGATCGTAAAGGCGGTCGAAGGCCTTTTGCTTGTCCATAAAGAGCAGCTTGGGCATCGTCGGGTTTTCCACGGCGGCTGGCTTGGCCAGCCAGATGTCCACATTGCTGCCCTTGGGCAGCGTCTCTTGCGGCATGGGGTTCTGGCGTATCACGGTGTCCTTTGCCTTGGGGCTTTCCTCGCGCAGCACATTGCCCAGCTTCAGGCCCAGCTTGGTCAGCGTGTCCCGGGCGGCCTGCTGGGTCATGTCGCTCAAATCCGGCACGGTCACAGGCTCGCGGCCCTGGCTCACCGTGAGCACAAGCACGCCGTCGCCGGGCAGCGTGTTGCCCTTGGCAGGGTCCTGGTCCATGATGATGCCCTTTTCCACATCATCGCTGGTGGCAGGTTCGAACGTATGGGGAATTTCCATGGCCTTGAGCTGCGCTTCGGCCCTCTCCTGGTCCATGCCCACATAATTTTGCACGGTGACTTCCTTGGGCAGCATGGAGCGGATGATGGCGCTGGCCGCGTAGTAAATCGTGGCCAGCAGCGCCGCTGTGAGCAGCACATAGAGCACGATG
>JAEZSC010000063.1 GCA_023422005.1 Bacillota bacterium
CTTGCGCGTGGAGCAAGGGGAGGTTCTCGCGATCCTCGGCCCTTCCGGCTGCGGCAAGTCCACGCTGATCAACATGCTTGCGGGGACCATTTCGCAAAGCGGCGGCAGCGTGGAGTTCATGAACGGCTGCCAGCGCCTCCCGCTCCATCCCAGGACGCACAAGATCGGCATCATACCGCAGAACTGCGGCCTGCTGCCCTGGAAGCGCGTGCGCGCCAACTGCGTGCTGCCGCTGGCGCTGCGCGGGGAGAAGCTGACGCAGGAGAGGGAACAGGACATCCGGCGGGTCATGGCGGACCTGGGCGTGGACGGGCTGCAGCAGCGCTTCCCCAAGGAGCTCAGCGGCGGCCAGGCGCAGCGGGTGGCCATCGCCCGTGCCTTCATCCTGCGGCCGGATATCCTGCTGATGGACGAACCCTTCTCCTCGCTGGACGCCATCCACCGCGAGGAGGCGGCCAAGTTGTTTTTGCGGGTGTGGCAGCAGACCCGCCCCACGACGGTGCTGGTGACCCACAGCATAGAGGAAGCGCTGTATCTGGGGCACACGGTGCTGGTCATGGGCCCCCACGGCGGCGAGGTCAGGCATCGGATGCAAAATCCATATTTCGCGCAGCTGCACCCCGAGGATGCGGCTTACACCGCGACGGCGCGGCTGCTGCGCCGGCAGCTGATGCCCGCCGGCGAGGGGGAAGCCGATGAATAAGCTGCGCCAAAGATTTTTTGTCTTCGCCCAGGGCTTTCTGCTGGTCAACGCGCTGTGGCTGCTGGCCCATTTGCTGCTGCGGACCAACGTGATCCCCAGCCCCATCGAAGTATACCGCCACCTGGGCGACGCCTGGGGGGACAACGTGTTCCTGCACATCCTCCACAGCCTGCGGCGCATCGCCCTTGGCCTGGCGCTGTCGCTGCTGGCAGGTGTTCCCATAGGCATGCTGATGGCCTATTCCGCGGCGTGGAACAAGGTTCTCTATCCGCTGGTCTACTTTACGTACCCGATACCCAAGACGGCGCTGCTGCCGGTGGCCATGCTGCTGTGGGGCATGCACGACGGTTCCAAGGTCGCCATCCTGTTTTTGATCATCGTGTTCCAGGTCATCGTCGCGGTGCGGGATGGCGTGCGTAACATCGACGCCACGCTGTATCAGGTCGTGCGCAGCGCCGGGGCCAATCAGCGCCAGATCATTCGCCATGTCACGCTGCCCGCCATCCTGCCGGAGCTGCTGACCAGCATCCGCGTGGCGCTGGGCACCGCCGTGTCGGTGCTGTTCTTCGTGGAAGGGTACGGCACCCGGTATGGCATGGGCTATTACATCCTGGACGCGTGGTCCAGAATCAATTACATCGATATGTATCTTGGCATTGTTGTGATTTCCGTGGTCGGCTTCGCGCTGTTCGTTCTGATCGACTTCGCATCGGACAGGCTGTGCCGGTGGAACCGGACGTTGGAACACTAAACAGCTTGTTTTCGATACGCTTGCGGCACAGAGCCCATCTCCCGGCGGAAGGTGTAGGTGAAATAGCTGGCACTCTGGAAACCGCAGGCAAGGGCAATCTCACAGATGGAGCGTTTGGTTTCCCGCAGCATCTCACACCCTTTGTGTATACGGAACCGGGTCAGATAGTTGTTTGGCGTTTGCCCCACATATCTGGCAAAGAGTTCACAGCATTTGCTGCGGCAGACAGAACCGGCGGCAGCGATGTCGTCCAGGGATAGCTTTTGATCATAATGCTGATGAATGTACCCCGTCATGTTCCACACGGCAATCCATGAAGTCAGGTCGGCAAGCTCCCCTGTGCCCTGCCGTACATGGCACAGCACATCGGCGCACAGGCCCGTGGCCAACGCCAACAGGCGCAGCGGGTTGGCTGGGCTGGCGTTCATCTCCTCAAAGATGCGGTTCAGGCATAGAAGCGCCTCCCGCTGCCAGCCGGATTGTGCTGTCAGCAGGATGCAGTCGTCGGTGTCGGCGCCGAACTTGCTCTCCAGATACGTACGGCAATGGCGGACGCCCTCGCCCAGCAGCGATGGGTGGATGGCCACCACCCGGTAAGCGCAGTCGGACTGCTCCGTCGAAAAGCCATAATGTGGGCGTTTGCTGTTCACGAAGATGCCGTCGCCTTGCCCGATGTGCAGGGTTTTACCGTTCACAAAGTAATCCATGGCGCCTTCCAGAACCAGGATGAATTCCACATCCGGGTGCCAGTGGCATGCCGCGGCATACCGGTCGAAGGATCGCAGGTCGCCCTGACGGACATACAGCGGGAAATCCGGCAGATTGTAATTGAGCCGTTCCGACAGATCAGAGAACACTTCCAGAGCGGATCCCATGCCCACACCTCCCGGCTAAAAAATACGAATTTTATAGAATCATATCCGATTTCGGCGGAAATGACCAGCGGAAATGTGTACTATTTTTATAAAAAGAAGAGAAAGGTCGGAGCTACCCTTGTCGATGCAAACGCGAATCAAATCCGTGTTCTGTGATGACTTCCACCGCGCGCTTATCGCGCTGGTGATACCCATCGCGGTGCAAAACCTGATATCTGCCGCTGTCGTTTCGGCAGACGTGCTGATGCTGGGCCTGATCAGCCAGACAGCAATGTCAGCCGTATCGCTGGCGGGGCAGGTCTCATTTGTACTGACGCTTTTTTACATGGGCCTGGCCACCGGCGCGGGCGTACTCACCGCCCAGTATTGGGGCAAAAAAGATGTGGGAACGATACAGAAGGTATTCAATATTGCCACGATGTTCTCTTTCTGTATATCTCTGGTCTTTTTCGTACTTTGCCTGAGCTTTCCTGCCATGCTGATGCGCCTGTTTACCAACGACGCTGCGCTGATCGGTTATGGCGCGCGGTATCTGCGATGGGTCTCGGTTTCCTATCTGGTTATGGGGCTCTCCCAGATGTACCTGAGTGTTGCCAAGAGCACGGAGAATGCCCGCCTAAGTGCCTGGATCACCTCCACTTGCCTGGTTTTGAACATCATGCTCAATGCGCTGTGCATCTTCGTGCTGTTTCCAGACAACCCGGAGCGCGCGATTATGGGCGTCGCCCTGTCCACTGTTATTGCACGCTTTGTGGAGCTGGTGTGGTGCATGGCCCACTCGGCGCGCGGCGGCCACGTACGCTTCCGCCTTCCGGGCAAGGGCTATCTGGAGCGCAGCCTGCTCGGGGATTACCTGAAATACACCTCTCCAGTACAGGCGAACTACATCGTGTGGGGCGGCGCACTGGCGGCGGTATCCGCCATCATCGGTCATGTCAGCGCGGATATGGTGGCGGCCAACTCCATCGCCGGCGTCGTGAAGAACCTCGCCACCGTGCTGTGCGGTGGCATTGCCAGCGGTGGATCGGTGCTCGTGGGGAAGTATCTGGGCAACAACGACAAGGCCATGGCAAGAAAAGCTGGCGACCGAATGATACTGTATTCTCTCATTTTTGGCGCGCTGGCCGGCCTGACCATATTGCTCCTCAAGCCGTTGGTGTTCCAGATGGTCAACCTGAGCGATACCGCGCAGGTATATCTGAACGGCATGCTGTATGTCTGCGCGTACTACTGCATTGGAAAGTCCATGAACTCCACGGTTATCGGCGGAATCTTCTGCGCCGGCGGGGATGCGAAGTTCGGCTTTATATGCGATACCGTTGTAATGTGGGGCATCATACTGCCGCTGGGCTATCTGTGCGCCTTTGTGTGGCAACTGCCGCCGGTTCTGCTCTATGCCGTGCTCAGCATGGATGAGTTCGTAAAGCTGCCAGCCGCCGTAGTTCGCTACCGCAAGTACCGGTGGCTGACCAATATCACCAGAGATTTCGCCTGACAACCACAAAGCAAGGAGAAATAAAATGACGATCAAGGAACGCATGGCCAGCATTCAACTGTTTTCCGACCATGACCCCAATTATCCCGAAGAGGCTGAGGCCTTGGCCCAGGCCCGCCAGCGGGGCAAGGTGCTCTGCTATGAGATCAACCGCCTGCACCCCGACGATCTGCAGGGCAGGTTCCAACTCATGAAGCAGCTGTTTGGCGCCATGGGCGACCATGTGTGGATGGAGCCCCCGATCCACATGTCCTACGGCAGCAACACGATGTTGGGCGACTACATCTACATCAACTTTAATCTGACCGTCGTGGACGACTACAAGGTCACAATCGGCGATCGCGTGATGTTCGGCCCGAATGTGACCATCGCTGCGACAAACCATCCGGTGCACCCGGAGATGCGCCAGTACATGTACGCGCTGCCGGTCGTGATAGAGGACGACGTATGGGTGGGCAGCGGCGCTATCATCGTGCCCGGCGTGACCATCGGCCGGGGCAGTGTCATCGGCGCCGGCAGCGTCGTAACCAAGGATGTGCCGCCGAACGTGATCGCCGTGGGCAACCCCTGCAAGGTGCTGCGCGAAATCACCGAGGAGGATCGCATTTACTATTACAAGGACATGCGCTTCGATCAGGTGCAATGGTGAAGCCCGTCGACAACAAACCGGAGCTTTTGGATTGAGCCCTTGGTATGATACGACTGTTGAGAGGAGGCGGCTTATGTCAGTGGAATTGGGTTTTCAGTTGTCCAGCGTCACCCCGTATCTCGACACCCCGGAGCGTCTGCGCCATACGCTGCGCAGAGTGGCGCAGATCGGCTACCGCAATGTGCAGCTGCAGGGCGTGCCGGTGGACATGCGGGACGATATCATCGCGGAGGCGCTGGCGGACGCAGGCCTGAACTGCGCAGCCACGCAGGAGGATTATCCCTTTGGTTTTGGCGCCAACCCGGAGCGCGCGATTGACAGGGCTGTGCGTTGCGGCGCCGGGTATCTGTGCTGTGCGCTCATCCCGCGTGAAGTGGATACGCCGGAGCCACTGCGGCGGTTCTCCGACAGGCTGGGCATCATCGCGGAGAAGGTGCGGGCGGCAGGGCTGGTCTTTGCGTTTCACCCCATCTCTCCGGATTTTCGGGATATGGACGGGCAGCCTGTCTTCGAGCGGTTGATGGAGCTGTTGCCGGCAGAGGTTCAACTGGCGTTCTGTGTCAACGCGGCGTTTGGAGCGGGGGTGGACCCGATGCCGATCCTTGCCAACTATGCAGGTCGTGTGGATTTGGTACACTTCAAAGACGACGAGCCGATGCCGGATGGCAGCAGACGTCTGATGCCGTTGGGCCAGGGAACCCATGACTGGGCCCCGATTCTACGGGCTTGTGACCAGGCGGGTGTCAAATACGTCTTTGCCGAGCAGGAACGTTGGTTGAAGGATGCCTTCGACTGCGCGAAGGACAGCTTTGAACACCTCGTGCGCCTTGGCATGTGAGAACACGCTGATGCACCATCAAAAGGAGAAACAGGAGCGAAGGAGAATGCTATAGGGCAGACGCTGCACACCGCCTGTAGAGCGCTGTGGGGAGGATTTGCCATGCATAGAGAAAACCCGGTTTCGTCCCATGACATCGACCTGTGCGGACCCTGGCGGCTGGCTTGGTGCGACGAGGCGGTGCAGGCGGCCTGCGTGGAGGAGGCCCAGAGGGCTGGGCTGACCTTTTACGACTGCACCGTGCCCGGCAATTTCGAGCTGGACCTCCATCGCCTGGGCCTGTTGCCGGACCTGTTCTTCGGAATGAACCCGGTGGAGGTCAGCCGGGCCACCGAGCGGCGCCACGTATACTACGCCCGCCGTTTCGACGCGGCGGAGATTCCCGGCGCCTCACCGTGGCTGGTGCTGGAAGGCGTGGATTGTTTTGCCGAGGTGTATCTCAACGGCGCCCACATCGCCTTGCTGGACAACATGCTCGTGGAGCACGCGATTCCTTTGGGCGCAGGCCTGAGGTCGGGGTCCAATGAATTATTTCTGCACATCCGCCCAGCCTATCTGGAGGCGATGAAATACGAATACCCTCAATTGGTCAGCAGCCTGGCCACCAACTATGAATCCATCTACGTGCGCAAGGCGCCCCACATGTACGGCTGGGACATCATGCCGCGCTTTCTGTCCGCCGGCCTGTACCGCCCGGCCCGCGTGGAATACCGCCCGCAGGAGGGCATCGAGGAGCTGTATCTGAAGACCGTGGAGCTTAGCGCCGACCGCAAGCGGGCGCGGCTGCTGCTGCACTACAAGGTAAGCTGCGTCATGGACGGCGAATACAGCCTGCGCGTGCGCATGCGGTGCGGCGATTCCGCGGCTGAGGCGTACTCGCGGCTGGTCTTCATCGCCGGCAAGGTGTCGCTGACCATTGTCGACCCCGCGCTGTGGTGGCCCAAGGGCAGGGGAGAGGTCAGCCTGTATGACGTGGAGGTGGCGCTGCTCAAAGGCGACGCGGTGCTGGACACCCGGCGCTTTGCCCACGGCGTACGCACTGTTGAGCTCAAGCGCACGGCGCTGACGACCTCCACCGGCGAGGGGGAGTTCGTGTTCCTGGTCAACGGCGAGCGGGTGTTCGCCAAGGGCACCAACTGGGTGCCGGTGGATGCCTTCCATTCCCGCGACCGGCAGCGCATCCCCGCGATTCTGGACATGGTCAACGAGCTCAACTGCAACATGGTGCGCTGCTGGGGCGGCAACGTGTACGAGGACGAGCTGTTCTACGACATCTGCGACCGCTCGGGCATCCTCGTGTGGCAGGATTTCGGCATGGCCTGCAGCGTGTATCCGCAGGACGACGCGTTCGCCAAGAAGCTTGCCGATGAGGCCACAGCCGTCGTGCATAGGCTGCGCAGTCATGCGTGCGTCGCCCTGTGGTCCGGCGACAACGAATGCGATTGGTCCTATCTGTGGGGGGAATCCCGCACCGACCCCAACACCAACCGCCTGACCCGCAGGATACTGCCCGAGGTGCTGCGCCTGCACGACGGAACCCGCCCTTATCTGGGAAGCTCTCCGTATTTCGACACCGGCACGCTGGAAAAGGGCGCCGACTACCTGCCGGAGATGCACCTGTGGGGGCCACGGGACTATTTCAAGAGCCAGTTCTACGTGACCTCGCTGTGCCATTTCGTCAGCGAGATCGGTTATCACGGCTGCCCCGCGCCGGCATCGGTGGCCAAGTTCATCTCCGCCGACAGGCTGTGGCCGTGCACGGACAACCCGGAGTGGCTGCTGCACTGCACGTCTCCGGTGCCCGAAACCCACGCCTATGATTACCGCGTGGAGCTCATGCGCAAGCAGATCGCCGAGCTCTTCACCGAGGTGCCGGACAACCTGAGCGACTTTGCCCTTGCCAGCCAGGTTGTGCAGGCCGAGGCCAAGAAGTTCTTCATAGAGCTGTTCCGCATGGCCAAGTGGCGGCGCACCGGCATACTATGGTGGAACGTCATGGACGGCTGGCCGCAGTTCTCCGACGCCGTCGTGGACTATTACTTCCAGCGCAAGCTGGCCTATTTCTTCATCCGCAACTGCCAGCAGGATGTGTGCGTGATGCTGGACGAGCCCAACAGCTGGGTGCAGAAGGTCGTTGCCGCCAACGACACCCGCGAGGACAAAGAGATTCACTGCCAGATCACCGATATCGCCAGCGGCGAGGTGGTGTTTGAGGGGGCATTCACCGCCCGCGCGGACCAATCCACGGTGATCGGGCAGATCCCCTATGTGCGCAATCGCCAGCGCTTCTTCGTGATCCGCTGGCACGGGGATGCCCAGGGCTGCAACCACTATCTGGCCGGCCAGCCGCCCTTCGATCTGGCCATCTATCGCCGGTGGCTGCAGGAGTCCGGGCTGTATAACGAGGCGCTGCGGGCTTTTCTGCCTGGGAAATAGTTCAACGAGATGAAGAGCGGGACAGGCGTCGGCCTGTCCCGCTTTGGTGTGCAGCAGTTTACGGACAAGTGATACCACATCCCGCAATGTAGTCCATGCTTTCTTTTGCGCACACAAAGGCGTCCTTCTGCCAGCTCTCCTGCTCCGCCAGGCCCCACTTCACCCCTGTGCGGTGGCACGCCGAGAAGACCGGCGGCCAGTCGATCCGCCCTTGGCCCACGGGCACCAGAACCTCTTTGCCATCGGGGAGCAATAAAGAATCCTTGAAGTGGCAGATCTCCACCCGGCCACTGTACCGCTGCAACAGGGCGACCGGGTCCTGCCCGGCCCGCACGGCGTGGTACACGCACAGTGTCAGGCCCACATCCTGTGGCAGCAGCTCCATGATCTTATCCACGGCGCTTATGCCGTCCACCGGCTGGAAGTTGTACCACAGCGGGTGGAAGGTCAGCGATATCCCGTGATCCGCCAGCGTTTGCGCCATGCGGGTCATCTCTGCGGCAAACGCTTTCAGGCCTTCCGGCGTCATCTGCTCCTGGGTCAGGGTGCTGACGCACAGGGACTTGCTGCCCCACAACAGGTTCATCTTTACATAATAGTCCAGATGCTCCCGCACCTCGCGGAAGCTGTCCTGGGTCGCGATACACGTAAGGCCGGCCTCCCGCAGGGCCTCCGCAGTGTACTCCAGCGGCACGGCCGGGTCGATCCACTGCAGCTGCAGGTGCCGGTAGCCCATGCCCCGCAGCTTGCGGAAGGTGGACAGCACGCCCTCGGGGGTTGTGAGATAGGCTTTTAGGCTGGATACTTGGTAACCAAGGGACGTCATCAGCATGGTCCTTTCAGTGAAAGGTCTTTTGATTATTTTTCGATAAGAACTGTCCAGTTTAAGCTGTTCGGCTTCATGCCCTTGAGGACTTCACCATCACGCTTGAGCGCTCTTTTGCCGCAATGAAAAAAGAAGAATTCGTTGGTGCTGCCAGCAATATCTTGGTTCGCACCTACTAGAAATTGGATCTCTTCATTTCGCGCATATGGGAAGACCTTGGTCAATTCCGCGTCAATCGCGGCTATCAGCTTGGCGGTCTCACGGTTTTTCGCTTGAAGGATAATCCATTCTTCATTTTTCACAAACCAATTCCAGAAGGCCTCTGCCGCTTGCCTGTCCATTTCTTTCTTTTGGAAGAACATATACCGTTTCCCTCCCCGGTACATCGCTGTACATGATACTCTGTAGCATATCTCAACAGCCAGATATTATCAAATACCTCTTGGTTGCACTGAGCCACAAAAAAAGTCGGGTAAAGACTTCTACGTCTGTTACCCGACTTCTGCGTTTTATGAGGTCTCTTCCTCGTTCTTACTTCACCAGCGTCACCGTGGGCGTTGTCAGCACGCCGGAGGGGCGCAGGCGGTACTCGTAGCACCAACTGTCGCCGCTCGAGCGCCATGCGCCGGGGCCAGCCCAGGTCATGGTGCTGTCGGCGTTGTGCAGCGCGCCGAAGCTGTTGTGCCGTGTGCCGTACAGCGTGATGTCCAGCCTGTGCTCGCCGGGGGCCACGCCGTGGAACACATGGTCATAGGGAGCGTACACGATGCGGGCGCTTTCGCCGCCATCCAGCGTTACCCGCAGCAGCGCGCCGCGGTAGTTGGGGATGTGCACGCGCACATCGCCGCCGTCGCACCGGAACGCCGCGTGGTAGGTGATGTTTGCGCCGTAGAAGGGCAGACCCTGGGTCGCGCTGTCGCCGAAGGCCAGCGTCTCGGGCTTGGTCGTGAGCATCGCGTCGCGGCCGCTCAGGCGCACGCCGAAGTCGCCCAGCACATAGCACCACTCGATGTTGGCGCGCCGGCTGAAGGGGATCTCCGCGACCAGCGTGTTTTCCCCCGCCCGCAGCGCCGGCAGCGCCACGGTCTTAATGGCCTTGTCGGTGAACCAGCCGGTCACGCGGCTCTCGACGGGCTGGCCGTTGAGGGTCAGGCGCACGCGCTCGGCGTCTTCTATGGCCAGCTGCGCGCCTTCCAGCGCCAGCTCGCTCATGATCGTGAAGCGCAGCGCCACCGTGTGCTGCGCGGGCTCGTCGGGCACCACCCAGGGCTGGGCCACGGAGCTTTGGCGCGAGGGCCAGCCCAGTTGGGCGCGGATGTGGTTGTCGGCCCGCAGCAGTTCCTCCGCCGGCATCCATGGCCCGTCGTCCAGGCGGCTTTCTGCCACGTCCAGCAGCAGCACGTTGGGCTCGCTCAGCGTGTAGGGCAGGTTGTGGCCGATGGTGATGGGCTGCCCGGCGACGAATTGATCCGGTGAAGCGCCGGCGGCAGCGGCCTCGCCGGGCTCCAGAAGCACCAGCAGGCTGTCGTGATCCCAAAGGCCGTGGGAAATGACGGTGCTGCCGCCGCGGTGCTCGCAGGCCAGCGGCGCGGTCTGCCCGCCGATCGTGTCATACAGCGTGGGCTTCCACAGGCCCTTTACGGTGATGCGGATGTCCTGGCGCCGGGGAATGTCCTTGTTGGCCGGGGGCTCGCCGTGGGCGATGAACAGCCACTTGTTGGGCCCATCCACGCGCAGCTGCGTGATCAGGTTGCCGGTCATGCTGCCGTCGGCGTTGCGCAGGCCCACGACGCGATTGCCCTCCAGGCAGTTGAGCAGCGCCAGCTGCTCATAGGGCAGGCGCACCGCGCTCTGGGCCAGCAGCAGCCCCGCGTCGCCGGGCTGTGCGTCCACCAGCGCGGGCGCTTCTCCCAGCACAATCAGTTTGCCGCCGGCAGCCACGAAGCCGGTCAGCAGAGCAATGGTGCTGGAGCGTATCGTCTGCAGCCCCGGCAGTATGATCACGTCATAGGCCATGCGCCCCACTTGCAGAGGAGCGCCGCCCTGCTCGCACTGCGTGGGCAGCAGCGATTCGCCGATGAAGTCGAAATCGATGCAGCCCTTGAGCAGCCAATCTGTCAGCTGCTGGAAGTTTTGGTCCATCTGGCCGCGGGCGAGTTCGGTCTGCTCCTTGGGGCCCCAGTGCAGCCAGTAGCTCTCCACCGGGTGGATGACGCCCACGTGCACCTCGGCCTGGCCGCGGGTCAGCGCTGTGTTGACGCGGGCAAAGTGGTCTTCCACGTAGCGGTATTCCTTGTGCCACGGCGACTGGTAGCTGATGGACGCCGGGTAATCGCGCTTGGCCTCGCCGGCCATGGACACCCAGGACAGGTGGGGCACCCGCACGGTGACGCCCAGCGCCGCCTGCCAGTCGCCCTGCAGCTTGTGGCCGCGGAAGTCGAAATCCCAGTTGGTGACGCCATAGAGCTCCGAGAGCACGCCGGGGTAACCGAACTGGTTGGCCGCCGACTGCGCCTGCTTGGCCGTCGTGAATTCATAGCGGTCGCACAGCATGTCGATGCCGGGCAGACCGAAGCCGCGATAGCTGCGCATGGCCTCGCCCAGCGCTGCCGTCTGGCTGAAGAGCGTGGGCTCCTCCATCATGTGGCCGGTCAGCATCAAGCCGTGCTCGTCGCACCACTTGCCGCAGTTGTCGGCAAAGGCGGCGGCGAAGCGCTCGGCGATGTGGTCGTGGTAGCGGTAGCGCGTCACGGAAACGCCCTCGGGCAGTTCCCAGATCAGCTCCGGCAGGTGCGCCAGGATGTCGTCACCGTAGGCGGCGGCATAGGTTTCGGGGATGTCGTCGGTCCAGGGTAAAATCACATCGCTCACGTCGTGGGCGAACTTCAGCGTGGTCTTGTGGGCGAACTGCGGCTCGTCGGTGAAGATCGCCGGCACGACCTTGCCGAACTCATCGCCACAGGTGTTTAAATACGCGTCATAAGTGAGCTCGATGAAGCGGTCAATGGCGCGCTTGTCCAGCGTGTTCACATAGGTCTGGTTGTTGAACCACGGGCTTTCCTTGGGCGTCTCCAGCCAGGCGCTCCAGCGGCAGCCCTGGCAGGGCTGGTCGGGCTGCACGCGCTGGTAGCTGAGCAGGCTGCCATCTTCATGGAGCACCACGTCGTAGCTGGCCACCAGCGTGCCGTTGCCCGTGCGGGCGGCCCGGGCAGAGGAGTCGTCCATGGCAAATTGCTCCGGGCCATAGGGCTGCGCCGTGAACACCAGATAGCGGGCGCGATATTGCGGGTCGCTGGTCACCAGCCCCCCGGCCGCGCCCGAAGGCCAGCGGTCCTCATCGTACAGCCAGGCCAGCATGCTGTTGGCTTTGGCGTGATCCACGCAGTCGCGCACCAGGCGCATGTGCTCGTCGCTCAGATATGGCGTGGCCATGCCGGTGCGCACGTGCATGTGGAAGCCGCCAAAGCCCATGTCCTGCAGCACGTCGATCTGCTCCAGCAGGGTGGCGCTGTCCAGCGCGCAGTTCCAGGCCCAGAAGGGCGTGCCGCGGTATTCCGCCGTGGGGTGCTCAAAAAGCGCCAGATTGAGTTTGTCCGTCCGGTTGTTCTCGTACATGGTTTCTCTCCTCGCGCGATGTCGCTCTGTCGGGGCGATACAACTGCAATGTATTCCATTCGCCGTGCATCATGCGATTCCTACCGGCTGTTTCCATGGCATTTTCTTATGCTCTGCTAACCAACAATGAATGTGTTGGGCTAGTATGCACACGGTTTGCATATGTGTTTACAGTGCGTAAGCACAGCAACAGGCGCGCATGGCCACAGCAAAGATGGCGGGAGGAGATCATCGTGAGGGCAGGACGCAACATTTTACCCATGCTGGCAGTGCTGATTGTGGCAATGTTGGCCGCGTGCGGCTGGACAACCGGGGTGCAGCCGGTGCCCACGCCAACGCCTGAGGCCGCAGAAGCAAGCCCTGCGGCCACGGCAACGCCAACCGAAGCGCCTCAGACCGGCGAAGCGCCTGTTGAGACACCTGCCCAAACCGGCGGCTGGATGGAGCCATACCCTGAAACCGTGACGGTCACCATCGTCAACGACGAAATGGTTTCCGCGGTTTTCCCCGAGGGCGAAGACATCTGCAACAACATATGGACAAAGGCCTGGAAGAAAGACTTCAACATCGACGTCAAAACCCTATGGGTCTCCAGTGATTATGAAGCCAAGCTGAATCTTGCGATTGCGGCCAAAGACCTGCCCGATATGTTCTGCTGCAACACCGTACAATTCGGACAACTGGTCGCGGCTGATCTGCTGCAGCCGCTGGACGATGTCTATGCACGGTATGCTTCCCCCAAGGTGCACCGTATGATGGAGCAGGAGGACCCCGACATTTTCAACACGGCCAAAAGGAACGGCAAGCTCATGGGCCTGCCCAGGCTGCATTATGGTTATGAGTGCTACACGTATTACATGTGGGTCAAGAAGAACTGGTATGAAGAAGCCGGATCGCCGCAAATCAAGACGTTGAACCAGTTCGAAGCCCTCATGAAGAGCTTTATGAAAAAATATGGCTCTGCATATGCCATGCCGCTGTCCAAGAATCTGGAGCAGTTCTACTTCATGGCACCCACATGGCACGCTTATCCCAAGATCTGGGTGGAAGATGCCACAGGGCGGATCGCCTTTGGTTCAACCATGCCGGAAATGAAGACGATGCTGGCCAAATGGGCGCAGTGGTATAAGGATGGCATCCTTCGGCCGGACTTTGCGACGCTGGACTTCAACACCATGGAAGCCGACGTGCTCAACGGCCTTGTCGGTGTGCAGCCGGGAGAAAACTGGTACAGCTGGGTCATATCCGACACCTACAAAAACACCGGTGACGGTACGTGGCTGGAGCCCTACGACCTGCCCTCCGCCGACGGCAAGCAGATTAAGTATCCGATCCCGTTTCCCAACAACATCTACAATGTCGTAAGCAAGAGTGCAAAAAACCCCGAAGTTCTGGTCAAGCTGGTCAACTACTACTCCTATATCCTCAATGAGGCGGTGGCCACCGGCGAGAAGACCGTCGAAGAGGTGCTGCCGTTTTCGGAAAACAACCTGCACCACACCACGGGCCCCTTCAAGGTGGAGTTCCGTTCCTACCACGACATCAAGGAAGTCGTTGCCGCCGTGAAGGCCGGCGAGAAGAACCCGAAGTTCTCGTCGGGGTACGCGTACAACTACTTCAACGAGATCATGAAGTGGTACGACAGAAAGGACCCGGCCGCTCTGGGCCGCACGCTGCAGATGGGCCAGGAACGGTCCTCCCTGAACCTTGGGTGCGGGTATGTGGACAGGGGCCTGCTGGTGAAATCCAAGCTGTGGGGGGCCACGCCGCAAGCCCTGCTGGACTACGGCGCCAACCTCGATGAACTCCTGAAGGAAGGCTTCACCAAGATCATCACGGGCAAAGAGCCGGTGGATTTCTTCGACACACTGATCACCGAGTGGAAAGCCGCCGGCGGCGAGGAAGCCACGGCTGCCATGAACGAGATGTACGGCAAATAGCAGCCGGAACGCTGCCCGGAAATGGCGATTGGAATTTTGGTCCGTGCATCGTATCATATGCGTATACGGTAGGGGCTGCTCCTAAAGAAATGCGAGGTATGCAGAGGATGAATTTTGATATCAGCGCGGCGGAGAAGAAACATCTGCGGGAGCTGGCCAAGCGTCAGCGCGAATACGCGAACCTGCCGGTGATGGCGGAACGGACGCGCCTGTGGATTCTGCACAACCGGCTGCAGGGGGAGCGCCCCATGGTCGTCATGGAAGAAGGCACCTTTCTGGGTGAGCTGCTGCCGCCGCCGCAATGCGAAAGCCCCGCGGCGGCTATGATCGAGCGGCAGCTTGCGCACAGCATCGCCGTGCACGAGCGCATCGACGACGACAAGGTGATACCGGATTTCTTCGACGTTGGGCTGAGCATCGACGTGACGTGGTTCGGCCACACGCCGAAGAGAACCGTGGCCAGCGAAGGCCTCGGGTTCCATGTAACCCCGCTGATCGAGCAGATTGGCAGGGATTTTGACAAGCTGGGCCCTTCGGTTTTCCGGTTTGACGCGGAACATACCGACAGGTTCGCCGACGCCGTGAACGAGACCATCGGCGACATCCTGCCCATACGGCGCAAGAACCACATCAACCACTGGTGCTTCGGCATTACGCAGCACATGGTAAACCTGATGGGCATGGAGAACATGCTGTGCGCGATGATGGACGAGCCCGAGGAGTTCCACCGGCTGATGCGCTTCATCACGGACGAGCTGCTTCGCTTCCTTCGCTGGCAGCAGGAGAACGGATTGCTGCCGCTCAACAACGGCAACGACTACATGGGCAGCGGCAGCTATTGCTTCTTCGACGGGCCGCTGGGCGAACCCGTCTGCGGCCCCGTGCGCAGTGTTGACCTGTGGGGGCATCTGAACTCCCAGGAGAGCGTGGGCATCTCTGCGCGCATGTATCGGGAGATGATCTTCCCCTATTACGCCGAGCTGGCCGCGCAGTTCGGCTTGCTCTACTATGGCTGCTGCGAGCCCGTGAACGCCATATGGGACGATTGCCTGTCGCATCTTCCCAACCTGCGCAAGGTCTCCATATCACCGTGGTGCGACGAGGATTTTATGGCCCAACGGCTGGCCGGCAGCCGCACGATCTATTCACGGAAACCCTCTCCGAATTTTATCGGCGTGCACCCGGCCTTGGACGCCGACGCCTTCCGCGCCCACATCCGGAAAACCGCGGACTTGACCAAGGGGTGCAAGACGGAATACATTTTCCGCGACATCTATACGTTGTCGGGCAACCCCGGCAAGGTCAAGGAAGCGGTGCGCATCACCCGCGAGCTGACGCAGTAAATTACCCTGCATGCCTTGGGCAGTGTGCACCGGTGTTGACCGGCGCCGGTCGCCGTGATACAATGCAGCGAACAGAATAAGGGGAGCTTGTGCAGCAGGCTGAGAGGGAGTCCTTCAACTCCGACCCGTACAACCTGATTTGGGTAATGCCAACGTAGGGATATATTCATTGAATTGCTTCAATTTGGTGGGATATGCCGCGCGGTGTATCCCGCCATTCTTTTATTGGGACGGTATCCATGGAAAAGGGCAAGACATCGATACTGGACAACGGATTGCTATGGTTCGGCGCGGCGGTCTCCATCGCGGAGATCATGGCCGGCACGCTGATCGCGCCGCTGGGCCTGGCCCGTGGCGCTGCGGCCATATTGCTGGGGCACGCCATCGGCTGCGCTTTGCTCTATCTGGCCGGCATCATCGGCGCGAGAAGGGGCCTCACGGCTATGGAATCCGTACGGCTTTCCTTTGGCGGCAAGGGTGCTATGCTGTTCTCGCTGCTCAACGTGCTGCAGCTGGTCGGCTGGACGGCGGTGATGATCGCCGGCGGCGCCAAGGCCATGGGCGTGATAGCCGGCGATGGCCTGTGGGGCGGCCAGGGGCTGTGGAGCGCCGTCATCGGCGCGCTGATCCTCGTGTGGATCGCCGTTGGTATCAAGAACCTGGGCAAGCTCAACATCGTGGCGGTCGGCGGCCTGTTTGCGCTGACGGTTGTCTTGAGCGTCGTGGTGTTCCGGGGCACGCCCGCCGCCGGCGCGGAGGGGGCCATGAGCTTTGGCGGCGCGGTGGAGCTCTCCGCGGCGATGCCGCTTTCCTGGCTGCCGCTCATCGCCGACTACACCCGGCAGGCCCAAAAGCCCCGGGCGGCCACGCTGGCCAGCGCGCTGTTCTACTTCGCCGGCAGCTCGTGGATGTACATCATCGGCTTGGGCGCGGCCCTCTTCATCGGCAACCCCGACATCGCCGCCGTGATGGCCGCGGCCGGGCTGGGTGTAGCCGGCATGCTGATCGTGCTGCTGTCCACCGTCACGACGACCTTTCTGGACGCCTACTCGGCGGGCGTAAGCTTCCAGAGCATCATGGGCAGGGCAAGCGAAAAATGGGTGGCGGCCGCCGTGGGCGTGGCGGGCGTGGGGCTGGCGGTGTTTGCACCGGTGGAGCGGTATGAGGACTTCCTGTACCTGATCGGCTCGGTGTTCGCGCCCATGGCTGCCATCCTGATCACCGACGTCTTCCTCCTCAGGAAGGACCACTCCGGCCGGGCGTTCTGCGTGCCCAACCTGGTCCTATGGGCGGTGGGCTTTGCCGTGTACCGCCTGCTGCTGCCGGTGGAGACCTTTCTTGGCATCACGCTGCCGGTCATGGCGCTGACATCCTTGCTATGCATTCTCGTAGAAAGAGGGAGAAAACTGTGTTTGAAGAAATCCTGAGCAACGTTCGCTCCAAGGCGCCGCTGGTGCACGCCATCACCAATTATGTCACGGTGAACGACTGCGCCAACATGCTGCTGGCCTGCGGCGCTTCGCCGATCATGGCCGACGACGCGGCAGAAGTGGAAGAGATCACGACCATATGCGCGGCGCTGGTGCTCAACATCGGCACGCTCAACGCGCGCACGATACAATCCATGTTCCTGGCCGGCAGGAAGGCCGCTCAGCTTACGCACCCCGTGGTGCTGGACCCGGTGGGCGCCGGCGCTTCCCCGCTGCGCACGGGCACGGCGCTGCAGATTATGCGGGATGTGCGCCCAAGCGTGCTGCGCGGCAACATCTCGGAAGTGAAGGCTGTGGCCAACGCCGGCAGCAGCACCCAGGGCGTGGACGCCGCCGCCGCCGACCGTGTGACCGAGGACAACCTGGACCAGGCCGTGGCCTTCGCCCAGGGCTTCAGCCGGCAGACCGGCGCCGTCGTGGCCGTCACCGGCGCCATCGACATCGTGGCGGATGGAAGCAAGGCCTACGTGATCCGCAACGGCACGGCGCTGATGTCCAGAGTCACGGGCACGGGGTGCATGCTGTCTTGCGTCATCGGCGCATTCTGCGCCGCCAACCCCGGCCGACTGACAGAGGCCACGGCGGCGGCGGTGGCCGCCATGGGCTTGTGCGGGGAACTGGCCCACCACAAGCTGCAGCAGGCGGACGGCGGCACCGCGACCTACCGCACGCTGATCATCGACTGCATGAGCAAACTGGACGGGGCCGCGCTGGCCGGAGGAGCGAAAGTTGAAAGCCGATAGAAAGACCCTGGTGCTGTACGCGGTGACCGACCGCGCCTGGCTGGGCGGCCGCACGCTGGCCGACCAGGTGGAGGATGCCATTCGCGGCGGCGTGACCTTCGTGCAGCTGCGGGAGAAGGACTTGCCCTACGATGAATTTGTCGAGGAAGCCAAGCAGATCAAGCGGGTCACGAACCGGTGGGGAGTGCCCTTCGTGATCAACGACAACATCGAAGTTGCTTTGGCGGCTGGGGCGGACGGCGCCCATGTGGGCCAGGGGGACCGGGCTGTGGCCGAAGCCCGCGCGATGCTTGGTGAGGGCCGCATACTGGGTGTGTCCGCCCAAACCGTAGAGCAGGCGGCGCGGGCCCAGCGGGAGGGCGCCGACTATCTGGGCGTGGGTGCGGTTTTCCCCACCGGCAGCAAGCCGGACGCCGACGATGTCTCGCTGGAGGTGCTTAAGGAGATCTGCGCCAGCGTGACGATCCCTGTGGTGGCCATCGGCGGTATTTCGCAGCACAACGTTCTGCAGCTTTCGGGCAGCGGCATCGCGGGCATCGCCGTGATCTCGGCGTTGTTCGCCTGGCAGGACATCGCCGGGGCGGCTAAGGCGTTGCGTGATTTGTGCGATAAGGTGGTATTTGTATGAAAATGATGGGCGCAATCTTCGATCTGGACGGCACACTGCTGGACAGCATGCACGTATGGCAGCGGTTCGGCGCGCTATATCTGGAATCCCGCGGTATCGGCGCGCCGCCAGACTTGACCGAGATGCTCAAGACCATGAGCCTGCCCCAGGCCGCGTCGTACTTCCGGGAGACTTTTGGTTTTGAGGAAACGCAGCAGGAGCTCCTGGCCCAGTTCGGCGAACTGCTGGTCCGGCAGTATCGGGAGCGGGTCTCGCTCAAGGGCCATGTGCTGCCCTTCCTGCGCAGGCTCAAAAGCACCGGGGTACGCATGTGCGTCGCCACGGCCACGGACAAAGGAGCTGCCGGCGCGGCGCTGGAGCGGCTGGGGGCATTGGAATTCTTCGACTTCATACTGTGCTGCGCCGACGTGGGCTGCGGCAAGGAATCTCCGGCCATCTATCTGGCGGCGCTGGAGAGGCTGGGCACGGCCAAGGCCGAGACCGTCGTGTTTGAGGACGCGCTGCACGCCGCTCGGACGGCCAAGGCGGCGGGTTTCCCGGTCGTGGGCGTGTTCGACGCGTCTGCTGCCGCGGATCGCCAGGAGCTGACCCGTCTGGCGGATCGCTACATCAACTCGTTTGAGGAATGGGAGTTTGAAGCCGATGTTTAAGGTTTTAACCATCGCGGGCTCCGACAGCTCCGGTGGCGCCGGCATACAGGCGGACATCAAGACGATCACGGCCCACGGCATGTACGCCATGAGCGCGATCACCGCCCTGACGGCGCAGAACACCACCGGCGTCTACGGCGTCGTGGAAACGTCGGCGGAGTTCGTCGGGCTGCAGCTGGACTGTGTCTTCCGGGACATCCGCCCTGACGCCGTGAAGATCGGCATGGTCGCAAGTGCCGGCATCATCCGCGTCATTGCGGAGAAACTCAGGGAATATGACGCATCCAACATCGTTGTGGACCCGGTCATGGTGTCCACCAGCGGCAGCAAGCTGCTCAAAGCCGACGCCGTGGACGCGCTGGCCGCCGGGCTCTTCCCGCTGGCGGACGTGCTGACGCCCAACATCCCCGAGGCGGAGGCGCTGTGCGGCTTCGCCATAGAGGATGCCGACGGCATGCGGGCGGCGGCCAAACGCATCACCACGCTGGTAAAGGGCGCTGTGCTCATAAAGGGCGGGCACCTGGCCGGCCGCGCCGACGACCTGCTATTGGAGAATGGTCGGGAGCACTGGTTCCGCTCTCCCAGGGTGGACAACCCCAACACCCACGGCACCGGCTGCACACTGTCCTCGGCCATCGCGTGCAACCTGGCCGCCGGGCGCAGCGTGGCAGCCGGTGTGGAGAACGCCAAGAAGTATGTGACCGGGGCGCTGATGGCTGGCTTGGATTTGGGGCAGGGCAGTGGGCCTTTGAATCATTGTTATATGTTCAAGCCCGTATAGGGTTTGAACGCTGTTATGAGATTTCGCGCCTTTAGGCGCGACCTGCGCATCGCCCCGCTGTGCTTCGCACAGCCTACGGCTTGCTGTCGCATCGGCGGAGCCGACGCTGTCGCAAGCCTGGGGTAATACCTCGCCGACATCCAGTCGTCGAGTGCGGCAGAGCCGCACAAGGCGACGCTGGGCTGCGCGCCATCCAGGCGCAAAGGCCAAAGGGCTTTCCGATCGCCCTTTGGAAACCTTCGGCACCCATCTAAAGAATGAGAAAGCAATAGACTTACGACAGCACCTATATGAAGCTGAACTGCTCGAAAGAAGGCTCCTGCTTGCGAGCATAGGTGTTTCCTCTTGCCAGAAGCTCCTCGGGCAGATCGGCCAGGAAGGGCGACGGGGTGGGGGAGGTCAGCAGCACCAGCTCGTCCTGCGCCCGGGTCATGCCCACGTAGAACAGCCGCCGCTCCTCCTCGGGGTCGCACGCGCCAGCATAGTTATATAGCGGAATCGTCCCCTGGTTCACGCCGCACAGGAACACCACCGGGAACTCCAACCCTTTGGACCCGTGCAGCGTCATCAGCTTCACAGCGTCCGGCGTGTGGCGGCGGGCGCCGCTGCGCACGATGTCGCTCTCGCGCCCCAGCGCCAGGTTGTGCAGCAAGGCCGGCATGTCGTCGTGAAGCACGGCCGTGTTCAGCAGCCTTTGCACGGCGCCGCACTCCAGCGGCGCGTTCTCCTTGATCCACATTTCCAGCAGCTTGTCGGGTTTTTCCGTGGCCGCCAGAGGTTCATACTTCGTAAGCGTCTGCGCCAGCTCCAGCCCATTGAAGACGCCGCACAATGCAGGAATGCTCTTTTCGGCGTCGCTCCACCGCTGCAAAATTCCCTGCATGGCATCCTTGGGCACGCCCGCCTCCCGTAGGCAAATGCGCAGGGAGACCGCGTCCGCGGGGTTGAGCAGCAGGCGGAAGAAGGCCAGCGCCCGGCGTACCTGCGGGTCGCTGAGGGAATCCTCCCGCCCGGCCACCGCGTAGGGGATGCCTTCGATGGCCAGGCATTGCTCCAGCGCCTCGGCCTGGCGGTTGGTGCGGTACAGCACGGCGATGTCGGAAAAGCCCCGGATACTTCCTTGGGCCGCTTGCTTCTCACCAGAGGCAGGCGAAGCCTGTACGGCAAGCATGTCGATGCCGCCGACCATGCGGTTGATCTCCTTGGCCACGAACACCGCCTCGGAGAAGGCGTCGCCGGCTTCCAGCAGGCGCACCATGGCGCCGCTGGCCCGCCGGGCTTCCAGCGGAAAGGCATGCCCCCGGTGCTGGGCCAGCACCACCGGCTTGGCGCAGCCGACGATCTGCGGCGTGGAGCGGTAATTGTGGGCCAAGGCCACCCGCCGGGCCTGCGGGTAGTCTTGGAAGAACCGCTCAAAACAACGGGAATCGGAACCCCGGAAGCCGTAAATGGACTGGTCGGGGTCGCCGATGACGAAGAGGCCAGCACTGCCGACGCTCCACCGGCGGATCAACCGGTATTGTATTGCGTTGATGTCCTGAAACTCATCCACCAGCAGGTGGGTGAAGGCGGCGCCCGCCGCGCTGTCCGGCTCACCCTCCTGGTGGTTGAGCGCGTTCAGCAGGATGTCGTCGTAATCCATCACACCGTATTGCGACAGCCGCTGCCGATACAGCTCATAGACGCCGTCGGGCACGCCGGAGCTATCCTGCGCAGCCGCCGCGCCGTTCTTAAGGAGGGAGATCCCCCTCAGCACATCCCTCGGCGCGTCCTTGAGGCCCAGATCGCTCAGGATATCCTGGATCACAGCCAGCGCTTCGGCCTCGTCGATGATCGTGACGGCTCGCCCTCCTTCGGGCCTTGCCAGCAGCTGCAGACAGATGGTGTGGAAGGTGCCTATGGTCATGGCCCGCACGATGCGGCTGTCGCCGAACTGCTTTTCCAGGCGGGCGCGCATCTCGGCTGCGGCCTTGTTGGTGAAGGTCACGGCGGTGATGCGCTCGCCGGGCACGCCCTGCTGCACCAGGTGGGCGATGCGGCTGACCAGCGTCTTGGTCTTGCCCGTGCCCGGCCCGGCAATCACCGCCACGGCGGGTTCCTGCGCGCACACGGCCTCCCACTGCTCCCGGTTCAGCCCATAGGGCAGGGCGGCGTCCTCTGCGACGGCGGCCGCATCAGGTTGACGTTCGGTGGGGGCGGAGGCGGGCTGCGCCGGTTCCTTGCGTTTGCGCCCACCCTTGGGGGCAGCGGGGCCCGGCCCCTGCGCCTCGCCCAGAAAGCTGACTTGGCCGCTCAGCCGGTTGATCTCGGCCTTGTCCAGTATGCTGATCTTGCCGTATTCGCCGTCATAGCCGGGCTGGATGTCCACCTTGCCCAGGCGCAGCCGGCGGATGCCCTCGGTGATCAGCGGCCCCGCCTCGCGCTGGATGTCCTCATCGGCGGCCTCCCGCAGTATGAAAAGCTCCGACCCCAGGCGGCGCAGCATGTCGTCGTACTTCTCCCGAACCCTGACACTGGCGGTGGTCATGCCCATGGAGGCGGCGATGGTCTCCAGCAGGGGCACCAGGCTTTCGTAGAATCGGGGGTTCTGGGGAGCATGGCCCTCGGGGCGGTCCGCCAGTGCCTCCACGCGGTGCAGCACGCCCACGGTGATCCTGCCGCCGCACACCGGGCATACGCCACCGGTGGCCAGGGTTTCCCCGGGCTTCTGGCACACCTTGCAGGCCCGGTGCCCGTCGCAGTGGTATTTGCCCTCCTCGGGGAAGAATTCCAGCGTGCCGAGGAACACCCCGGAGCCGGGGTCGCTCAGCGCCCGCGCCACGTGCCCGTAGGTCATCTCCGTGTCGAAGAGGTTGGCTTCCCTGGCCAGGTTGGCCGGGGAGTGGGCGTCGGAGTTGGACACCATCGCGAACCGGTCCAGCGCGGACAGCCGCCAGTTCATCGGCGGGTCCGAGGACAGTCCGGTCTCCAGCGCGTGGATGTGACCGGTCAGGTCCTCAAAGCATTCCTCGATGGTGTCGAACCCCGAATAGGCCCCGAACAGAGAAAAGTGCGGCGTCCAGATGTGGGCTGGGATGAACAGCGCCTCCGGGCACACGCCCAGGGTGATCTCCAGCAAGTCCCGGCTGTCCAGGCCCAGGATGGGCCGGCCGTCGGAATGCAGATTGCCGATGGCCTCCAGCCGGTGGGACAGGGCATCGGCAGCCTCCAGGCTGGGCAGCAGAATCTGGTTGTGAACCTTGCGCACCCGGCCGTTCTTTTTATAGATGGAGCTGATCTCTGCGGAAAGTATGAAGCGCGGTTCCAGGCTTGGTCCGGCTATAATTTCGGGTTGGCGGAGTTCCTTTTTGAGCCTATACAGCCCTTCCCCGGTTGGGACAAGCTTCTCTTTGAGCTCCTGGCGCCAAGCCGGGTGGGTGAAGTCCCCGGTGCCTATGAGGCCCAGGCCCTTGCGCCGGGCCCACAGGTCCAGCAACTCGGGGACACAATCTTTGCTGGTTGCCCTGGAGTATTTTGAGTGGATATGAAAGTCGGCGATGAACATATACACACCTGTGTTTTCTGTGAACTGCACCGAAGATCATACCACAAAATGCGACAGAATTTCCCGGCGTGTCAGATAGGACAGACCGCGCACTCAGCTGCCGGTGCTCTGATAATGCCGCACCCCGACCCGCCAAATGAGCAGCGATACGCCTAAGAACAGCAGCCCGGCCGGCAGGGCCAGATAGCCCATCCACGGCGGATACCCCCACCCGCACACCACAGCCGCAGGATAGAAGCTGATGAACAGCACCGGCAGCAGGAAGGAGAACATGCCCTTGAGGATGCGCGGCATGTAGGGCTCCGGGCAGCGTGTGATCTGATAGCTGGCGTTGGTCAGGATGTAGATCCAGTCCAGCCCCTTGATCGTGAAAAACGCCAGACCCGAAGTCAGCACGAACACGCCGCAATACATGATGCAGCCGCCGGCCAGCGCCATCAGCAGGATCAGCGCGCGGGCCAGCGTGAAGGGTACGCCCATGGCGTTCAGCGCCCACAAAGCCGCGCAGATGCCGGTGAGCGGGCGGACCAGCCGGTGCAGATGGAAGAAAGACGCCGCGACCTGAGTGAACAGCGAACGCGGGCGCAGCAGCAGCCGGTCGAAGTTCCCGGTGCGCAACATGTGCCACGGGAAGTAGTCGAACCCCCGGCAGAAGCTCTCGGCCAGCCCGAAGGATGCCAGCGCCAGCGCGTAGATCAGTATGATGCGCTCCACCGACCAGACGCCGATGGAACCAAAGCGCGAGAACAGCAGAATCGTCGGCAGCGGGTCGGTGACGACGGCGAAAAGCACGTGCAGCAGCATCAGCCACCAGCCCTTGTATTCCATGCCGGATTTCAGGTGCATCCGCAGATATTTGATGTAGATCCTGCCTTCGGCAGCCAACGCTTTCATTTCAACCTCCCTGTATGATGACGGTCTTGAGCCTGTGCCGCAGGATGGCGCGACCCGCCGCGATGAAGACCGCCGTCCACACCAGCTGCACAGCCATGGCGCCCAAAGCATCCTGCGGCGACATCGTGCCTACATACAGCTGGGCCGGCGTGTCGGCAAAGCCGGCGAAGGGTTGCAGGCGCAGCAGCGGCTGCACAGCCTGCGGCCACAGGCGCAGCGGCAGATAAGCGCCGGACAGCACACCGCTCAGCAGCATCAGCATGTAGGTGGGCCCGTCTCCCCAGGTGATGTTGACGCGGATGGCCGTGACCAGCATCGTAAAGGACAAGCACAGCACAAAGGCCAGCGCGGTCGCCAGCAGGAAGAGGAAAAAGCCCGCCGGGGAAGCAGGCCCGCCCAGGCCGTAACCGCCGGGAATCAGCAGCCCTACGATCAGCGTGAGCAAGCTGCGCATCCACGCGATGCCCAGCTTGCCGGCGGAGGATTTGGCCAGCCAGTGGGCATAAAGGTCCAGCGGGCGGCACAGCTCCACGCCGATGTCGCCGGTCTTGATCTTGTTCAGGATGTCGTCGTCGATGTTCATCGACAGCATGACCCACAGCCCCTGCAGCAGCCAGATGTAGGAGATCGTCTGCGCCAGCGACATGCCGTTGCTGTTCCAGGTGTTCTGGCTGTACTTGAAAAAGATCGTGTAGACGACGCATTCGATGAGCGCCCAGAACACGCTGATGAGCACGCCGGAGATTGCCGCTGTGCGGTATTGCAGCCCCTCGGCAAAGCGGATGCGGAACAGAGACCGGCAGGCCCGGAGGGTTTGTCGAGCTTTCATGCGCGCCTCCTAAGCCAGCGAAAGATGGTTGTACATGGCGGCGATCATCTCGTCGGTGTTCACCTTCATGATGACCTCCGGCGCGTATTGCTGCTTCAGGCCGGACAGCTGGCCATCGTACAGCAGCCTGCCGTGACCGATGACCATGACGCGCTCGCACAGCGCCTCGATATCGTCCATGTCGTGGGTCGTCAGCACCATCGTGACGCCGTGTTTGCGGTTCTCCTCCTTGAGGAAGGCCCGCAGGGACAGTTTAGAAACCGCGTCCAGCCCGATGGTCGGCTCGTCCAGGAAAAGGATTTTGGGGCGGTGCAGCAACGCCGCCACCAGTTCGCAGCGCATGCGCTGCCCCAGGGAGAGCTGGCGTACCGGTGTCTTTAGCAGGTGGTCCACGCCGATGGCCGCGGTCAGCTCCGTCAGCCTGCTCCTGTAATCCGCCGGGGAGATGTCGTAGATATCCTTGAGTACGTCGTAGGAATCCGCCACCGGTACATCCCACCACAGCTGGGAGCGCTGGCCGAACACCACACCGATCTGGCCCACGTGGGCCACCCGCTGCTTCCATGGCGTGCGGCCCAGTATTGTGCAGTGCCCCGCGTCCGGCGTCAGGATGCCGCTCATGACCTTTACCGTCGTGGATTTGCCCGCGCCGTTGGGGCCGATGTAGCCCACCAGCTCCCCTTCTTCGATTTCAAAGCCGATGCCGTCCAGCGCCCGCACCTCGCGCACGTTTCGCGTGAACGCGCCCCGCAGCAGCCCCCATTTGCCCTCCGGGCGCTCATATACCCGAAAGGTCTTTTTGATGTCGTCCAGCGTGATCTGCATATGCCGACCTCCTTTGCGCAGCAAAGGATATCGTCTGGGGGTGCGTTTGTAAAACCGCCGATCCGGCGCTGCGGAGGGTTTGCTCTCTTTGCTCGCGTTTACGCCTCTTTCGTGCGCTCTTTCTCCCATATTTGCTTGACAATCGGCGGTTTTGGTGCTATGGTATAACCATAATTGGTGCAGGTCACCAAGGGTTTATTTCCTAGTATCTCATAGCATTTTCGACCGGCGTATATCGCCGGTCTTTGTTTTTGTTTAGGTGCACTGCTTCGTAGATTATGTTATGATTTGCCTATCTTTCTATTGTAGAGGCCCCCATGCGCATCGCCGTATGCGACGACGAACCCGCCCAGGCGCAGCTGCTGGCCCGCCGCGCGCAGCAGTGGGCGCGGGAGCGCAAGATCGCCGCCACCGTAACGCAATACCATTCCGCCGCCGCCCTCCTATTTACTGAAGGGGGCGAAGCCCCCGACGTGCTGCTGCTGGACATCCAGATGCCCGGCACCAGCGGCATGGAGCTGGCCCGGCACATCCGCCAGCGGGACGAGCGCGTGGCCATCATCTTTGTGACCAGCTATGCCGATTACATGGCCGAGGGCTACGACGTGGCAGCGCTGCACTACCTGATGAAGCCGGTGAGCCAGGAAAAGCTGGGGGCCGTGCTGGACCGGGCGGCCCGTGCGGCAACCCCTGAGTCCCAACTCCTAATAGAATGCCCCGAAGGGGCCGTGCGCGTGGCGGCGGGGGACATCCTTTGTGTGGAGGCCTTTGCCCACAGCTGCCGCGTGACGACGACGCAAGGCGCCTTGGACGCGCGCCAGAGCATGGGCGAGCTCCTGCGCTTGTTGGAGGGCCGCGGCTTCGCCCAGCCCCACCGCAGCTATCTGGTGGGCCTGCGCCACGTGCGCCATGTGGGCCGCGACGCGCTGCTGCTGGACGGGGGCCTGAGCGTACCCATGAGCCGCCGGCGCTTCGACGCCGTGCAGCGGGCGTTCCTGGCCTATTACCGGGAGGAAACATGAAGCCGTGGATGTGGGCCGCCGTCACCCTGGGCGCGCTGGCCCTTGCGGCGGCGCTGGCTGTGCTGCTGCGCCGGGCGCTGCGCCGCTGGTCCGACCGGCGCTCGGCCACCTGGCAGAACGACCTGCTGGCCCGTCACATGGACGAGGTGCAGAACATCTACCGCCAGATGCGCGGCTGGCGCCACGATTACCACAACCACATCCAGACGATGAAGGCCCATGTGGAACTGGGGCAGATTCAGGAACTGGCCGGCTACCTCACGCAGCTGGAGGGCGACCTGACCCGCGTGGACACGGTGCTCAAGACCGGCAACGTGCGCGTGGACGCCATCCTGAACAGCAAGCTTTCGCTGATCGCAGCCCAGGGCATACCGATCAACGTGAAAGCCCATGTACCCGAGGCGATGCCCATCGCCGACACCGATCTGTGCGTGATACTGGGCAATCTGCTGGACAACGCCATGGAGAGCTGCCTGAGGGTGCAGGATCCGCAGCAGCGCTTCTTGCGCGTGTACATCGGCGCGCGGCCGGCCCATCTGTACATCAGCATCGCTAACGCCACGGCGGAGGGCACCCGGCGGGCGAGCCCGTGGCGCAGCCACAAGGGCGGGGGCCACGGCTTTGGCCTTGCGCGCATCGACACACTGGTGGCCCGCTATCACGGCCTGGTGAACCGCCAGAACGAGCCCGGCGTGTTCGTGACCGAGGTGCTGCTGCCGCTGTAACGCCGTTCGTGCTCCTCACAATACCATTCGTGCGGCTCGGCTCGGCAGACTGCGCCGCTGCGCTATGCTGGTGGCCGGAGGTGAGCCCATGGCTGGCAAGAAGGACAAGCCCCAATATTCCATGGCGCAGAACATAGCCTATATCCTGAAAAACCTGTGGCGCTGGGAGCGTTGGGTGCTGCTGGTGTCGGCGGCGCGCATCCCGGCGATGGTCGCGCTGCCTCTGCTGATGGTATGGATGCCTCGGGTGGTGCTGGACGGCCTGACGCGACACGTGCAGCCGGGGGAATTTGTGCTTTCGGCGGGGCTGGCGGCGGCGGCTATCGTCGTGTGCAGCGTGTGGAACCGCTGGTTGGAAGGGCGGCTGACGCTGGCGACCTCGCCCAGCCGCATGCAGTACACGTTTCTGATTGTCCAGAAGAGCCTGACCTGCGACTACGAGTGGACCCAAAGCGCCGAAGGCCGCAAGAGCATGGAGAAGGCAGGTGCTGCCGTACAACATAATAACCGAGGTGCGGAACAGATTGTGCCTCGCCTCGTCGTGCTGACCGCCGGCGCATTGGGTTTTGTTTTATATGGTTCGCTGCTGGGCGCACTGCACCCATTGTTGGTCGTGTTCCTCATCGGCACGGCAGCGCTGGCCTTTCTGGCCGGGCGGCAGGCTCAGCGCTTCGAGCATCACCACAAAGACGAGCTGGCACTGCTGAACGGCAAGCTGTGGAACCTGTTAACAGAGACGACTACTACCGAGGCCGGCAAGGATATTCGTCTGTTCGGTCTGTCCGCGTGGTTCAATGGGCTGTTCCATAGCCTGCTGGGCGATGGCATAGCTTGGGCGGCCCGCATCAAACGTCGCAATTATTTCTCTGATACAGTGGAGGCACTGCTGGTCGCGCTGCGCGACGGCGTTGCCTACGCCTATCTGCTGACGCTGACGCTGCAAGGGCGGCTGGAACTGGCGGACTTTGTGCTGTATTTCGGCCTTGTAGCGGGCTTCTCCACATGGCTGACCGATATGACGACGCAGCTGACCGACCTGCACCGCATGAGCTTGGAAATCTGTGACATTCGTGCATATTTGGAGAAGACCGATGAACATGCCGGAATCGATATGCCGCCGGCAAATCCCGGTGCACTTGAATTCCGCCACGTGCGCTACCAATACCCGGACGCCGATGCCCCGGCGCTGCGGGATTTCCACTTGATGATACAGCCTGGAGAAAGAATAGCCTTGGTCGGCGTAAATGGCGCGGGAAAATCCACCGCAGTCAAGCTGCTGTGCGGCCTATATCGTCCCACCGAGGGGCAAATCCTCTGCGACGGCCGGGATATCTCGACCTTTGAGCGGGAAGCGTGGTTCACGCGGTTCTCCGCCGTATTCCAGGACATCTTTGAACTGCCGGTATCCATTGCGCGTAACATCGCGCCCGATGTGGCACATCCGGTGGACCGGGATCGCACGGAGCGTTGCCTAAAGCTTTCCGGCCTATGGGACAAGGTAAGTGCCCTGCCTAACGGCATGGACACGCCACTCGTGCGCGCAGTCAACGATGATGCCACGAAGTTCTCCGGCGGCGAGATGCAGCGGTTGATGCTCGCGCGGGCGCTGTACAAGGATGCGCCTATCCTTGTGCTGGATGAGCCCACGGCGGCTCTGGACCCCATCGCTGAGAGCGAGCTTTACGAGCGCTACCACGAACTGACTGCCGGGCGTACGGCTATCTTCATTTCCCACAGGCTGGCCAGCACACGCTTCTGCGATCGCGTCGTGTTTCTGGAGGGCGGTGTTGTAGCCGAGTGCGGCAGCCACGAGGAATTGATGGCCCGCAACGGCGGTTATGCCGAGATGTTCCGCGTGCAAAGCCATTACTATCAGCAGCATCCAGAGAGGGTGGAAGTAGATGAAGCCGTCTGAAAGCAAAGTAAAGATCTTTGCCCGGTTGCGCGCCATTGGACAGATGCTGCGGCTGACCCACCGGCTGGAGCCGCGCTATTTGCCCATCATAGTAGTCCGCTCGCTGCTGCAGGCGAGCACCCCATTCATCAATATCTACTTTACCGCACGCATCCTCGATGAATTGACCGGGGAGCGCCATATTGAAATGCTGACGCTGTGGGTGCTGTGGACTTTGGGGTTGAACCTGCTGGCTGCGCTTGTGCAGCGGGGCACGAATCGGTTGGAGGAGATGTATGGTTGGTGTAAGCTCAATGCCTCGTACATGTTCCAAATGAATCGGCTGCTCTACGATACAGACTATGAGAATCTTGACAATCCTGACGTGCGCGTCCACAAGCAAAAGATAGATGAGGGTCGGAACATGAGCAGCCGTGGACCGTGGAGTTTAGGTCCGATGCTGAGCGGAGTTCTCGGCGGTGTCATTGCGGTGGTCCTCGCGGCGGTGCTGTCCGCTCCTATCTTCAGCAACACAGGAGTGGGCGCGCTGGCGTCACCGGCGCTCACCGCCACGTTCTTCGCGCTCATCGTCGCCGTGTCTGCAGGTTCCGCACTGTATTCACTGTCGTCTGGAAAGAAAATCTACCATCTGTTTGATTGCTTTCTCTATACAAACCGGGTATTCTTCTCGCTGGGCAGCCTGTTGAACCACCAGAATTACGGCAAGGATGCCCGGCTGTACCGCCAGCAGGGGTTGATCCGACAAGCCTTTGATAGAATTTCCGGCTTTAATATCGTCCGCAATATCGCCCGCGCCAGTGGCCGCAGCAACGCGCTGGGCGCGGCGCTCACGGCGACGCTGGGCGGCAGCGTGTATCTGTTCGTGGGCCTCAAGGCCCTGGCCGGGGCCATGACGATCGGCACGGCGTTCCAGGTCATCGGCGCCATCAGCCAGTTCATCGGCGGCTTCACGGGGCTGGTGGGCCAGGCGTCGGAGTTCTGGCTCAACGGCGAGTATATCAAGGACTATATGGACTTCCTGGCCACGCCCAACGCCAAGTATCAGGGCACGCTGCCTGTGGAGAAGCGCGACGACCACGAGCTGGAGCTGGAGCTGCGCCACGTCAGCTTCCGCTACCCCGGCGCTGAGGATTGGGCGCTGCGGGATGTGAACCTGAAGCTGCGCATCGGCGAGCGGCTGGCCGTGGTGGGGCGCAACGGATCGGGCAAGACCACGATGATTAAGCTCCTGTGCAGGCTCTATGACCCGCAGGAGGGGGAGATCCTCTTGAACGGCATCGACATCCGTAAGTACGACTACGCCGAGTACATGAGACTGTTCTCGGTGGTGTTCCAGGATTTCAAGCTGTTTGCCGCGCCGCTGGAACAAAACGTGGCCGCCGGCATGGCCCCGGACCGGGAGCGCGTGGCGCGCTGCCTGCGGGAGGCCGGGTTTGACCCCGAGGGCTGGCCGCTGGGGTTGGAAACGCCGCTCTACAAAGTGGACGAGTGCGGCGTGGAGCCCTCCGGCGGCGAGGCGCAGAAGATCGCTCTGGCCCGGGCGCTGTACAAGGACGCGCCGGTCGTGGTGCTGGATGAACCGACGGCGGCGCTGGACCCCATTGCCGAGCACGACATCTACACGCGCTTCAACGGCTTCGTGGGCGACCGCACGGCCATCTACATCTCCCATCGCTTAAGCTCCTGCCGCTTCTGCGACGACATCGCCGTGTTCGATGGCGGGCGCATCGTGCAGCGGGGCGGCCATGAGGAGTTGCTGGCTGACGGTGAAGGGCTGTACCATCAGCTGTGGAACGCCCAGGCGCAGTATTACCAAGGTCGTAGGTGGACTGGTCGGGATTGCCTATACCAGCCCGAGGAGCCGGGCAATGCTCGCCACAAGGAAGCATACGGCCATACCGGTGACGGTGGGCACGGCGAAGGATAGCGCCGTCCACTTCCAGCTCTGCGTCTCCTTGCGGATCGTCATGCACGTGGTGCCACAGGGCCAGTGCATCAGCGAAAAGAGCATCGTGCACACGGCGGTCAGCCATGTCCACCCGTTGGACACCAGCAGCGCGCGCAGTTGGTCCAGCGAGTCCAGCTCCAGCAGGCTGCCGGTGGCCATGTAGCTCATGATGATGATTGGCACGACGATCTCGTTGGCGGGAAAGCCCAGCACGAAAGCCATCAGGATGTAGCCGTCCATGCCCAGCGCCTGGGCAAAGGGGTTTAGGAAATGAGCGCAGTGCGCCAGCAGGCTTAAGTCCCCGATGTGGATGTTTGCCATGATCCAGATGACCAGCCCCGCCGGCGCGGCGATGGTGACGGCCCGGCCCAGCACGAACAGCGTACGGTCCAGCACCGAGCGCACGATCACCCGGCCGATCTGCGGCCGGCGATAGGGCGGCAGCTCCAGCGCAAAAGAGGAAGGCAGCCCCTTGAGGATGGTTTTGGACAGCAGCCGGGATATGAGCAGCGTGACGACGACGCCCAACACGATGACGCCCAACAGCATCAGCGTGGACACGACGGATTGCAGCGGCGCAACGGCGATGCCGGCGAAGAACATCGTGATGATGGCAATCAGTGTAGGGAATCGCCCGTTGCAAGGAACAAAGTTGTTGGTGATCGTGGCGATCAGCCGTTCCCGGGGCGAATCGATGATACGGCAGCTGATGATGGCGGCGGCGTTGCAGCCAAACCCCATGCACATCGTGAGCGCCTGCTTGCCGTGGGCGCAAGCCTTGTGGAAGAACTTGTCCAGGTTGAAGGCGATGCGGGGCAGGTAGCCGAAATCCTCCAGCAGCGTGAAAAGCGGGAAGAAGATGGCCATGGGCGGCAGCATGACCGACACGACCCATGCCAGCGTGCGATAAACACCCAGCACCAGCATGTCGTGAACCCACCGGGCTGCGCCGATGCCCAGCAGCGCGTCGCTCAGGCGCGCCTCCACCCAGAACAGCAGGTCTGCCAGCTTTTGGGAGGGGATGTTGGCGCCGGCGATCGTGAGCCAGAACACCAGGCCCAGCAGCGCCAGCATGATCGGGATGCCGAACACCCGGGACGTGAGCGCCCGGTCGATCCGGCGGTCGGTGCGGTTGTATGTTTGGGCTTCAAAAACCACGGCCTTTTTACAGACGGCCTCCGCCCGGCGGACGATGGAGGAGACCACGCTGTCCCGGAATTGGTTCTGGCCGATGCCCTCGGCCTGCAACATGCCTCGGGCCTGCTGCAGCGCTGCGGCCACGGCGGGGTCGGCGCGCAGGTCGCGCCCCAGCACCCCCTGCATGGAGCGCAGCAGCGCTTCGTCGGGGTCCAGCAGCTTCAGGGCCGCCCAGCGGCTGTCCAGCCATGGCGGCAGCGTCGTGACGATGGCCTTCTGCACCTGGGCCAGCGCCCGTTCGATGGGTGCATCATATTGGATGGCCGGGGCATGGGAGAGGTCTTGTTCCGGCAGGTCCGCCACGGCGTCCATCAGTGCTTTGAGCCCCACGCCGCTGCGGGCGCTGGCTCCGATCACCGGCACGCCCAGACATGCCGACAGTTCATCCAAGTCGATACGAATTTGCTTCTTTTTGGCCTCGTCCATCAGGTTTACGCATACGACCGCACGGCGCGTAATCTCCAGCGTCTGCAGCACCAGGTTCAGGTTGCGCTCCAGGCATGTGGCATCGGCCACAACGACGGTCACGTCCGGCCGGCCGAAGCAGATGAAATCGCGGGCGATTTCCTCTTCCACCGAACTGGACATCAGCGAGTATGTACCGGGGAGATCGACCAGCGTGAAGTCGATCCCTTTGTGCCGGTATTTGCCCTGGGCGTTGGAGACGGTCTTGCCCGGCCAGTTGCCGGTGTGCTGGTTTAGCCCGGTCAGGCCGTTGAACACCGTGCTCTTGCCCACGTTTGGGTTGCCGGCTAACGCGATGACTCTGTCCTGCGGGGTCAGGCGCTGGATGACCAGTTCCTGCTCCGCCCGTGTGCCTGTGTAATGGCATGACATGCCCATGGAGGTACCTCTTTCCGCCGGATTCAGATTTCCACGAGGATTTTGCTGGCGTCGTCGGAGCGCAGCGCGATCACGGCGCCGCGGATGCAATAGGCGGTCGGGTCCCCGGAGGGGCTTTTCTGCAGGGCTTCCACGGCGGTGTCCAGAATCAGCCCCAGGTCCAGCATCCTTCTGCGGGCGGCGCCGTCGCTGGTCAGTTGCTTTACCAGCGCGCTCTGCCCGATAGGCAGGCGGTGCAGGGGGATATATCGCTTGCTGTCCATCTCAAACCTCCGATAATGGCTGCACTCCGCCATGTTAGGCGTGGGCAATCAAGTTTCCCTACACCATATGTCAAATAAAAAACGGGTGTTCCGAATATAAATGGAGAAAGCGATGTACCGGAGACGCTGTAAATGGAGAATCATGAGTTTCATACCGTTCGCGGCTATCAGCTGCTGGAGCAAAATAAGAAAATATTGACCTCCGCCCTGGAGGACTATCTTGAGATGATCTACCGCAACATCGACCGGGAGGGGTTTCTGCGCATCAATGAGCTCGCGGAACTGTTGCATGTGCAGAATTCCTCGGCCACCAAGATGGCGCAGAAGCTGGGTGCGCTGGGCTTGATACGATACAGGAAGTACGGCATGATCTTCCTGACCGACGACGGCAGGGAGCTGGGGAAATTCCTTCTGGACAGGCACAACATCATCGCGGCGTTTCTGAAAGCCCTGGGCGCCACCGGCGACCTGCTGGTGGAGACCGAGCTCATCGAGCACAACATCAGCACCGATACGCTGGGCCACATGAAGCGGCTGGCCCTCTTCTTTGAACGCTACCCCGATGTGGCCGAGAGCTTCCGGCGGTTTGCCGGCCCGAAGTGAGGGTAAGCTGGCGCGCCCGATTTCGTCAAATTTCGATCTTGACTTCGCAGCAACTCTAAGGTTTACAATGTCAGTATGCACATGCTCCGATCACCAAGGACGACGAGCGGAAAGGAACAGTCAGCATGTTGAATTTCGATTTCCAAAACGCCACCCGCATCATCTTCGGCAAAGAGACCCAGCGCTCCGTGGGTGAGCTGCTCAAACCCCACGGCTGCAAGGTGTTGCTACACTACGGCGGCAGCAGCATCAAAAAGAGCGGCCTCTATGACGAGGTCGTCGCTTCCCTGCGGGCTGCCGGAGTGGATTTTGTGGAGCTGGGCGGCGTGGTGCCCAACCCGCGCCTGACGTTGGTACAGCAGGGCATTGCCCTGTGCCGCCAGGAGGGCGTGGGCCTGATACTGGCCGTGGGCGGCGGAAGCGCCATCGATTCGGCCAAGGCCATCGCCATGGGCGTGTATTACGACGGCGACGTCTGGGACATCTATGAGCAGCACAAGCCCATCCAGCGGGCGCTGCCGGTGGCCACGATACTGACGATACCGGCGGCGGGCAGCGAGGCCAGCACCAGCACCGTGATCACCAACGAGGCCAAGCAGATGAAGCTGGGCTACGGCAGCAACCTGCTGCGCCCGGTGTTCAGCATCATGAACCCCGAGCTTTTCTTCACGCTGCCCAAGAATCAGATTGCCAACGGCGTGGCGGACATGATGAGCCACATCTTCGAGCGCTACTTCACCAACACCACGCGCACCGACCTGACCGACGGCCTGTGTGAGGCCACGCTCAGGACCATCATGAAGAACGCGCTGATCGTGTCGGCGGACCCGGCCGATTATGACGCCTGGTGCCAGGTGGGTTTCGGCGGTACCATCGCCCACAACGATTTGCTGGGCCTGGGCCGCGCGCAGGATTGGGCGTGCCACGGCATGGAGCATGAGCTCAGCGCCATCTACGACGTGGCCCACGGCGCGGGGCTGGCCGTGCTGACCCCCGCGTGGATGCAATATGTCTACAAGGCCAACATCGACATGTTCGTGCAGTTCGCCGTTAACATCATGGGCGTGCAGGGCAGCTACCGCGAGCCCGACGCCATCGTGCTGGAGGGCATCGCCCGCCTGCGGGAGTTCTTCCGCAAGATGGGCCTGCCCGGTACGCTGGCCGAGCTGGGCATCGACGGCGCCAATCTGGAGCTTATGGCCAAAAAGGCCACCGGCGAAGCCTATGGCAGCGAGCACGGCATCGGCGGGCTCAAACGCCTGCTGTGGAAGGATGTGCTGGAGATCTACAAGCTTGCGAAATAACAGAGTGCGTTAACAATACGATACGGGTGGGGGTTGCCTTAGGGCTGCATCAGCAGGCCCAAAAGGGAGCTCCCATCCACCAAATGCCCCGCGGCAGACGCGTGGGCCTCGGTAAAGCGCCGGCCGTTCCCGCTTTGACCCTTTTCGCTGTCATACAGCACAAAGGGCACGGGATCAGGCAGGTGCTTTCCTGTTTCCGTGGATGTAAAATGATCCGAAATCAGCAGCACCCGGTGGGGCTGCTGCCGGGCCTGCAGCCCGGCCAGCAAATCGCCCAGCATGGCGTCGGCCATCTCGATGGCCCGTACCTTGCCTTCAGTGTCCTGCTCGTGGGCGCATTCGTCGGGGGCCTCCAGATGCAGCAGCGTGAAGGGGTGCGGCGACGCCAGCGCTGCGGCCACCTTGGAGCGCCAATCGGTGTCCAGCCGCCCGGTGGCGCCGGGCACGCCGATGACGCCCAGACCGGCCAGCCGCGCGACGCCGTGCACCACGGGCACTGCGCTGACACAATCACCGCTCAGGCCAAACCGATCCTCCACCCGAGGCAGCTTGGGGGCCGGGCCGCCGCTCCAGGGCCACAGCGCGGTTACGGGGCGCTCCAGCCCCAGTGCGGCGGATCGCTCCCGCAGCACATGTGCGGCTCTGTCCAATAAGGTTGTCCACACATCCGGTGAGGCCGGAGCGGGTTCGCCCAAGTGATCGTGGGGCGGCCAGAAGCCCGGCCAGCGGTGTTCCGCGGCGATCAGATGGCGGAAGCCCCGGCCGGGCAGCAGCCGGGCGCCCAGCGCCTGCAGGCAGCCGCCCAGCTCGGCGTCGCCCAGCAGTGCGTCCAGCAGTTCCGCAGCCGGTTGGTCCTGAATATCGAACCCGTTGTGGGAGAGCAGCATGCCGTCGTCGGATATGGAAACCAGGTTGCATCGCAGCACATTGGCATAGCCGCCCGTGTCCACGCCCAGGCCTGCGGCTTCCAACGAGCCCCGGCTCCATAGCGGCCCGCCGGCATAGCCGAACAGCGTCAGGAATGCCCCGTCGGTGCCGGCGGGGAAGCCGTTGGGAATCGTGCCGGCCAGCCCCAGCGCGCCGGCGGATGCCACAACGTCCATGGCGGGGCAGCGCGCCGCTTCCAGCGGGGTTTTGCCCTGCAGAGAGGGTAGTGGCTTGTCGGCAGCGCCGTCCACGACGAATAGAATGTATTTCATATCTGCTCCCTCAATCGGCCTGACCTGTTGGTTTCCTATCCAATCCATCAGGATTAATATGGTTATAGCATCCGCCCTAGCCGGTGTCAACCGAACCGTGGCTGGCCGCCGATGCGTCCGGCGCTGGCTTTGTGGTCATAATTGCGGGGTTATAAGCGGTAGGAATGCTCTTTTCCTTTCGTTTCGGGCGCTGTTTTGAGATAGGCGACCGTTTCTTGGGTATATTGAATATGTGAGGCATGGGGCGTATCGGTCATAGGATGCGCCGGCCTTGGTGATATCGTCTGGTGAGGGGGATGGATGGACTCCTTTGAGCTAAATGTCGGGGCTATGTGGATAGTCCTCATACTGGGCCATTTCACAACAGGGATTCTCATCATCGCTTATACTGCGAAGCACCGCAAAAGCAAAGCGGTCAACATGCTCTTGCTGGGCAAATGGTGCCAGATGGCGGCGTGGGTCTTGCTGGGGCTCCGGGTTGTTACGCACAGTATGTTGCTAAAAGCTGTCGGGAATGCTGTACTGATCGCCGGCGCAGCAGCGGAGCTCATCGCCTTGCTAATCCTGAAAAACAGCTATGCGAGAATACAAAGCAGGGCATATGCTGGCGTGCTGATCGCTTGCGTCGCGGTTTTTTTCCTGGCGTTGGCGTATGACACGGCGGAAGGCTTTCGGATCGCCATGGCCTCGGTCGTCGCGGCGGTGATGATGGCTTTTCCTGTATACGTGCTTTGTACGGACAGGAACGCCTCCCCGTTGCAAAGGGTGATCGCAATGTTTTATGCCGCCACGGTACTCTTTTTGCTTTGCCGGGCCTATGCGGCGTTTACAACGGATATGAACCTGGACATATCGTCCACCAACTTTTTCAACGTCGGGTTGTTCTTGCTGCTGTATCTCGCGATGCTGGCCGGCAGCGTCGGCTTTATCCTTCTGGACAAGGAAAAGATGGATCAGGAGCTGCTCAGGGCGGCGTCCTACGATGGTTTGACCAACATACTCAACCGCAGTGCGTTCATCCAGCGTGCCAAAGATGCCATTTCGCTGTTCGCCAGGAGGCAGGAGCCAATCTCCTATCTGCTGGTCGACATCGACGACTTCAAGAAAATCAATGACGAGTATGGTCACTTTACGGGGGATATCGTATTGGTGCACTTCGCGGACACCATACGGAGCATTCTGAGGGATTACGATCTGTTCGGGCGGTATGGCGGTGAAGAGTTCGCCATTATGCTCCCTGGTGCGGACGAGGAAGAAGCTTTCGGGATTGCCGAGCGGTTGCGCATGGCCATTGGGGATTCCACGATAAACGTGGATTCAGAGATCAAGTACACGATAAGCATAGGCGTTGCCACCATGATTCCGGATAGGGAAACCAGCGTGGATATGCTCTACAAGTTGAGCGACAGTGCGCTCTATGTTGCCAAGATGCAGGGCAAGAACCGTGTTGAGTGCGGCGTGAGAACGCTTGAGAGTGTCCTATAGCGAAATTGAATGCCTCTGCTTCCGGCGCAGAGGTTTATTTCATCTCAAAGATCATAATAAGCACACCGATGGCAGGAAATCTCGAACGAGACACGTATATTGGGTGGATGGGGGATTTGAGATGCATCAGAATGACAAGACAATCCTTCGGGAGCTGGGCAAGCAGATCGCGGAGATCGCCGCGCTGCCGCAGCAGCGGGAGACCGTGCGGCTGTGGAAGGCGCTCAACGCCCTGAAGCCCGAGCGGCCGATGTTCATGATCGACCAGATCCCGTGGCATGAGATGGACGTGGACGGGGAACTGCGGCTGCGCTGTGAGGATGAATTTGGACGCAGGCTGGAGCAGGGCCTGCGCCGGACGCTGTACAAGTGGCGGCACATGCGCGACGACATGGTCGTGGAGCCCTTCGTTGACGTCCCCAAGACCATACTCGGCATGGATTTCGGCATCACTTCCGAGGAGACCACGCTGGCGCTGGACGAGGAGAACGACGTCGTAAGCCACCACTATGAGGACCTGCTGCAGACCGATGAGGACTTGCTGAAGATCAAAATGCCCAACGTGTCGCTGGACGCTCAAGCCACCGCCCGCGACGAAGCCGCCGCCCGTGACATCTTCGACGGCATCCTGCCGGTGCGCATGACCGGCGCGGGGCCGCTGTTCTTTGCGCCGTGGGACAGGATTGCCCAGTGGCGGGGTGTGGCCGGGCCGCTTATGGACCTGGCGGACCGGCCGGAGTTCTTGCACAGCACCATGGAGAGGCTGACCGTAGCGCTTTTGAGCCTGCTGGACCAATTGGAGGCCCAGGGGCTGCTGGACGCCCGCAACGACCTGGTGCACTGCAGCGGCGCGTGGACCGACGAGCTGCCTGCAGAGGGCTTTGACGCGGCCCGCCCCCGCGCCAGGGATATTTGGACTTGCGGCATGGCGCAGATGTTCTCTTCGGTGTCTCCGGCGATGCACGACGAGTTCGAGATTGAATACGCCAGGCGTTGGTACGAGCGCTTCGGCCTGGTGTATTACGGCTGCTGTGAACCGCTGGACCGCAAGATCGGCATCCTACGCAAGCTCCCCCACGTGCGCAAGATCTCCATGAGCCCGTGGGTGGATCAGGACCGCGGCGCGCAGGCCATGGGTTCCGATTATGTGTTCTCCCGCAAGCCCAACCCGGCGATACTGGCCACCGATGCCTTCAACGGGGAAGCGGCTCATAAGGACCTTTCCACGACGCTGGACGTATGCAAGCGGCACGGCTGCCCGGCGGAGCTGATCCTCAAGGACATCAGCACCGTGCGCCATGACCCGGCCCGGCTGTGGAGGTGGGCGCAAATTGCGCGGGAGCTCGTGGAGGCCAACGCCTATTAAAGCTTATGAATCACAAAGAGAAACACTTCTGAAAGAACAGAAGTGTTTCTCTTTGTGTGATCTGGCCGAGAGCTTACTATAGCAACGCAAAATGAATGCTCTCAAAAACATGTTTCATTTGGCACAAGCAAAAGGGGTGTCCCGCGGGGTCGAACAGTACTCTCCAATCATCAGAAAACTGCTCCTCTGCGATTGTTGCTCCACAATGGATTGCATACTGTACCGCCTTTTCCAAATCATCAACGGCGAAGTCGATATGCGCCATTTGCTGCTGAGCTTCAGGCTCTTCCGGCCATACAGGCGGAGTATAGTCAGGATTTCGCTGAAACGTTATACCTGGGTACGCCCCTTGGTTTGTCCCCGGAGCGCTTACGACTACGTATTCATTATCGTGATAGGGAATTTCCCAATGGAGTAGCTTCGCATAGAATTTCGCCAATTCATGCGGATCTTTGCTATCCAGTGTAAATGCGTACATTTTAATTCTCGGTTCATTATCCATGGTTATACCTCATGCTTCTTATATACCTATACGATTTGTTGTTTGCTGGATTGCTTCAGTGAGGACAAGTACTCCATTGCCTTTTTGTGATGTTCGAGGTCTCCCACAAATTCCATATACGGTTCGCAAGGAAAATCACAACACTCACCGCAATGGTCGATTTGCTTTTCGGCGCAACAGACGCGAAAATCACGGCTGGGGTGGCAACCACACTTGAAAAAGCAATCATCCGTTGCATTCCAGCATCCTTTGCACAATGGGTTTTTGCTCAGCACTGCTTCGGCGCCTTCGGCTTCCCCAATCCATCCCATGCTTCTATACCATGGAACCAATGATTCCGCCGCTTCCAAATCCTGTTCCATCGTGACTTTGTATGAACCACACTCATTACAATCAATACCGCAAGCCGCAAGTCTCAGCTGATTCATATGAAACCCTCCCGTAGCCTCTACCCCCCAAACTCGCGTGCCAATATATCCATATAAATCTTGTCGATGTACTTTCCGTCTTTGTAGATCCACTCACGACGTCGCCCGGCTTCCCGGAAACCCACCTTTCTATAGCAGGTGATACCCGCGCTGTTGTCCGCGTGGACGGAGAGCATGATAGTGTGAAGATTCAATGTTTTGAACCCGTAGCCGAGGATTAACCGAATGGCCTCGGCGCCGTAGCCCTTGTTCCGGTGCTGCTCCTCTCCTATGAAAATTCCGAGGAATGCATTGCGGTTGAGATGGTCGATGTCGTGCAGGCTGATGTGGCCGATCAAAACGTCGCCGTCAAGGAGCACCATCGCAAAGCGATACCCCTTCAGCTCTTCGAGTGTTTTTTCGCACTCGCCAGCGATACGAGATTATGATGCCCGCCATAGTGATCGGCGACGGTTCTGTCATTCATCCATTCAGCCCATTTGGTATAGATCTCTATGTCGTCGGCGTTGAATGGCGAGAGATACAACCGCTCGCCGACGATCTTGCGGAAATAACGCATGAGAAACCTCCAATGTGCCGAAATATAATAACCTGGTTATTATAGCATAAGACATTAAAATGCGATGCTTGTATGAACAAAGAAAGGCAGCAATCTGGTAATCTGCTGCCTTGCGAGCGTTCCATATGATTGTCCCATTTCCACCTGTGAGGTTTGCTTTACAGCAGCTCGTCCCGCCGCTCGCCCTCCAGGCGGCGCAGCACATCCCGTACGCCCGGGAGAGCGGCCTGGTCGCAGATCAGCAGCGCGTCGCCGGTGTCCACAACGATCAGGTTTTCCACACCGACGGCGGCAATGTGCCGCTGGCCGCCGACGATGAGGCAGTTGCGCGCGCCGGCGGTCAAGATGTCGCCCAACGCCACATTGCCCTGATCATCGGCCGGGCTTATGCGCCCGAACACCAGCAGGCTGCCGGCGTCGTCCCAGCCGAAGTCGCCCTTGAGCGCCAGGATGCCCTGGGTGCGCTCCAACACGCCCCGATCGATGGACACGGTGTCGAACCTCTCGTAGCATCGTGCCAGCGTCTCTGCGAAGTATTCGGCGCCCCAGGCCCCGGCGATCTCCCGCAGGCCTTGAGCCATGCCGGGCAGCAGCGCTTCGATGCGGGTCAGGATGGAGGAAGCCTTGAAGATGAAGATGCCGCTGTTCCACAGATACCGGCCGGACTGGACATAGGTTGTCGCGGTGGCTTCGTCGGGTTTTTCCACGAATTTTAACACGGGCAGCGCCTGCGAGCGATCTTCGGCCTCCGGCCCGCAGAGCATGTAGCCATATCCGGTTTCGGGGTATGCCGGGGGGATGCCCACGGTAACCAGGCTGTCGCCGGCCTTGGCCAGCGCCGCCGCCCGGGTCATTGTCGCGGCATAGCGGGCGTCGTCGCCGATCAGATGGTCCGAGGGCATCACGGCCATCACGGCGTCGCCGTGCAGCCGGCGGATGATCGACGCGGCAAAGCCTATGCAAGGCCCTGTGCTCCTGGGACAGGGCTCCAGCAGTATGTTCTCCTGTGGGATGCCCGGCAGCTGAGCGCGCACCAGGTCGCGATACATGGCGTTGGTCACAACAAAGATGTCCTCGTTGGCGGCGATGAGCGCCGCGCGGCCGGCGGCCTGCTGCAGCATCGTGCGGCCGTCGCCGGTCAGCGAGAGGAATTGCTTGGGATGCTTGGCGCGGCTGAGCGGCCAGAAGCGTTCGCCCCTGCCGCCGGCCATGATGACGGCGGTGGTTTTCATGACGGGCCTCCGGGATCGTATGTACGGGGCCGCGAGTGGCCACGCTCCCGTTGCCCTCAATGGGATGATGCTGCGGTTTGCGCGACGAGCTCAAGGTCATTTTGCGCCATGCGGCGCACCAGCTCCGCAAAGGACACCTCCCGCCGCCAGCCGAGTTCCCGCTCAGCCTTCTCCGGAAGGCCCAGAAGCAGTTCCACTTCCGCCGGCCGGAAAAACTTAGGGTTCACCGACACGACCACGCGGCCGGTGGCCCGGTCTATGGCCTTCTCTTCCACGCCCTGACCCTGCCACTCGAGATGGAACCCGGCGGCCTCAAAGGCCAGCGTGACGAACTCGCGCACTTCGTGGGTCTCGCCGGAGGCCACGACATAGTCGTCGGGGCGAGGCTGCTGAAGCATCAGCCACATGGCGCGCACATAGTCCTGGGCATGGCCCCAGTCCCTGCGGGCGGACAGGTTGCCCAGCTCCAGGTGGTCCAGCAGGCCATACTTGATTCTGGCGGCCCCGTCGGTGATCTTGCGGGTCACGAATTCCAGCCCCCGCCGCTCGGACTCGTGGTTGAAAAGAATGCCGGCGCAGGCAAACATACCGTAGCTTTCACGGTAATTCTTTGTAATCCAATGGGCATAGAGCTTGGCCACGCCATAAGGGCTGCGCGGATAGAAGGGTGTGGTCTCCCGCTGGGGCGTCTCCTGAACCAGGCCGAACATCTCGCTGGTGGACGCCTGGTAGAATCGCGCCTCGGGCTTTATCGCGCGGATGGCCTCCAGCAGGTCAGCCACGCCGACAGCGTTGATCTCTGTTGTGGCCAGCGGCTGATCCCACGACGCCGCCACGAAGGACTGCGCCGCCAGGTTGTACACCTCGTCGGGCTGCGACCGCCGGACCGCCGACAACAGCGAGACCGCGTCGGTCATGTCGGCGCCGATGAAATTGACACGCTCTGCCAAATGGCGCGCATTGCCAAGGTCCGCGCCGCTTTTGCGGCGGATCGTTCCCCATACCTCATAGCCCTTTTCCAGCAGAAGCTCGGCAAGGTACGAGCCGTCCTGCCCGGTGATGCCTGTGATCAATGCGCTCTTCAAATCAGTTCCTCCCGCCACTCTGGGCCCATCTGGTCCCGATGGGGCCTGTTACAGCATATTATGCGGTGCTTCAGAGGGTTCCCTGGGGGGTGCGACAGGCAGAACACCCCGACGCCATATAGGCGCGGGGATAAAAAAGCCGCGCCGAAAAAGAAGGGGGTGGGGCAGGACGCGAGAATATTGGTAGCAGTGAGGATGAGTGACATGATGCCTTTAAAAAAACCGCGCCGGCTGTCGCCGGGCGACACCGTGGCCACCGTGAGCCTTTCCTGGGGCGGAGCGGGGGACCCTGATCTGCTGTGGCGATACCGGGTGGGTAAGGACAGGCTGCAGCGGCAGTTCGGCCTGCGGGTGGTCGAGATGGAGAACACGCTCAAGGGCTCCGTCTATCTGTATCAGCACCCGGAAAAGCGCGCGCAAGACCTGATGGACGCCTTTGCCGATCCGTCCATCCGGGCGGTCTTCTCCTGCATCGGCGGTGAGGAAAGCGTGCGCATGCTGCCTTACATCGATTTTGACGTGATACGGGACAACCCGAAGATTTTCATCGGGTATTCGGACACGACGATCTCCCACCTGATGTGCTTCAAGGCGGGTCTGTCCAGCTTTTACGGCCCTTCGGTGTTGGCGGAGTTGGCTGAGAACATTGGCGTTTTTGACTATACGGCTCATTTTCTGCGCAAGACCCTGTTCGATCCCGGCCCCATCGGTGAGATCCCCGCGGCGCCTGAATGGACCGGCCAGAGGATCGAATGGACGCAGGCCAACGCCGGCGTGGCAAAGACCATGCAGCCCAACCGGGGATACGAATTTTTGCAGGGCCGCGGCGCGGCCACGGGCCGTCTGTTTGGCGGCTGTATGGAGGTGCTGGAGATGGCCAAGGGCACGGCGCTGTGGCCGGCACCGGAGGCCTTGGATGGCGCAATGCTGTTCTTTGAGACCTCGGAGGATACGCCGCCGCCGGACTATGTGGAATATTGGCTCAGGAATTACGGCAGCCAGGGCATCCTGCAGAGGGCCAGTGCCTTGCTCTTCGGCAAACCCTACCAAGAAAAATTCGACGACGCCTACAAGCACGCCATTGCCAAGGTTGTGGCGGAGTTGAGCCTGACCCATTTGCCCATTGTGTGCAACATGACCTTCGGCCACAACCAGCCTATGGCCGTGCTGCCCTATGGGGCGTTGGCGCAGGTGGACTGTGAGCTGCGGACGTTCACCCTGCTGGAGTCGGGCGTGGAATAGCCGTCGCGGCACAACACAATACGCGGCCAATGGAGGTGTGCATATGAAGGAGTTGCTCGAAGCGGCTTTTGAACGCCTGATAACCGCACTCGGCGACATGGAGGAGATCACCGCGATCGGCAAGAGCGGCGGTCCGGCGCTGCCTGTCGCCGGGGATAGCGACATCGATGTGTTCCTGTTTTGTGACGAAATGCCCTGCTTGGAAAAGCGCCGTGCCGTGCTGCAAGCCATGGGGGAGGAGATTTGCGTCGATTCTCTGGGTATCGTAGAAGGTAAATATTGGGGTTTGATCGATTTCGTCCGCCTGCGGGGTGTCGAGGTTTGCCTGATGTACTTCACGGTGGACAAAACGATGGAAGATGTCCGGAGCATACGGGAAGGTGAGCGCCTGGAGAGAGAAAATAACTGCTTCTATCCTACAGGGCGCTGCGCATCCATCCTGAGCATGTGCGTTTTGCAGGACCGGCGGGGGTTTCTGGCCGGTCTCAAGGAATCCCTCTTGGTGTATCCGGCCGGGCTTGCCCGCGAACTGGCCACGCACCATGGCTGCCAGCTTAGGGACAGTGAGGACTTCGAGCGGGCTGTGGCGAGAAAGGATGTGCTTTTTTATCATGCTACCCTGGACGCCGCCATGGACCATTTCCTGCAGGCAATCTTTGCTCTAAACCACTGCTATTTCCCCAGCCGCAAAAGGTCTCTTGCCTACATCGAGGGGTTTGAAAAGAAGCCGGCCGATTGCGCGCAGCGGATACTGCGGATCGTAGCGCTGGGCGGGAATGCTGATACAATCGAACAATCTTATGACATGTGGACGTGCCTGCGGGAAGAGTTCCTCGCCATGCTGGGGTTTTGAGCGGAGCCGGCATGTATTGACGGAATACATATGCCCGTGAGAAAATAACTATCGCTGATCCTATTGGGGGCCGGAAATGCGGAGTCTTCAGTGCCCATGACGGCCGACCGGCTGGATCAGCCGGAAGTGATATACCCATGGAGACCATGCTCGCCGCCATCTTTGAATCCTTCCCCTATGCCATACAGGTTTATGACCCGGACGGCACGCTTTTGATGGTCAACGATGTCAGCCTGAAGATGATGCATATTCCGCATAGGGAACTGGTTGTCGGCTGCTTCAACATATTGTCCGACCCGATCCTGGACCATTGGGGGCCCGGCGTGCGGGAGACCGTCGCCAAGTCCTTCCAGGGCGAGACGGTGCAGTTCCAGGACCAGATGATGCCCATGCGCGCTATCCTCGACCGCTACGACAAAGGCGCCATGTGTTCCGACAGCGGTTACCTGAACATCATCTGCTTCCCCGTTTACGATGATAACGGCCGCCTGCGCAACGTCGTGCATGTGCTCATCACTTCCAAGCTGTTCAACGGCAAGCAGGAGGTCGTTCAGGCCAAGAATTATATGGAGGACCACTGGAAGGACGACTTCGATCTGGACGAGGTGGCCAGAAGCGTTCACCTGAGCCGATCGCACTTTTCCCGGCTTTTTAAGAAGGAAACCGGCATGACACCGCTTCAGTACCATCATGCGGTGAAGATCGCCAAAATCAAAGATAAACTGCTGGACGTCAATTTCAGCATCCGGGAGGCCTTTGCCGCCTGCGGTGTGGATTACAGCGGCAATTATGCCCGCCTGTTCAAATGCATGGTGGGCAT
>JAEZSC010000069.1 GCA_023422005.1 Bacillota bacterium
GCAGGTTGCGGCGCTCCAGCGAGAATGTCTCGGGCATCAGCAGGATCAGCCGATAGCCCTTGGCCGCGGCGACGAAGGCCAGCGCGATGCCGGTGTTGCCGCTGGTAGGCTCTATGATGACGCTATCCTTTGTCAGCACGCCTCTGTCCTCAGCGTCCTGGATCATCGCATAGCCGATGCGGTCCTTCACGCTGCCCAGCGGGTTGAAATATTCTAGTTTGGCCAGCAGTGTGGCGTCGAGAGAGTGGGCCTTGGAGTAGTTGGCAATCTCCAAAAGCGGAGTGTTGCCGATGAGCTCGGTCAGGTTCCTGGCGATACCGGCCATAATCATACCTCCCAATTTCGATATAAAACCAATAAGATTTGTTGGGTATAGTATATTCGCCGCTGGACATGCTGTCAACGGGTATTTTGCCCTTGACATGAAAAATTCCAATAGGTATCATAGGTTACCAGAACACTAGGTCATTGCCAGGCCATTCACCGGGAGGAATTGCCCCATGAAAATATCCACCAAGGGACGCTACGGCCTGCGGGCGCTGCTGGACATGGCAGCCCACGCCGAAGAGACCACGACGCTGGCCAACATCGCCGAGCGCCAGAGCGTATCGCTGGGCTATCTGGAGCAGATCTTCTCCACGCTGCGCAAGGCCGGCATCGTCATCGGCACCAAAGGCCCCCAGGGCGGCTACGCACTGGCCCACCCGGCGGACCGGCTGGAGGTGCAGACCATACTCGATGTGCTGGAGGGCGACTTGTTCACGGTCACCGACGACCCGGCGGACACAGCCGACGGAACCGCCATGCAGGCCGTCATCCGCACCCATGTGTGGGACCGCATCACCGGCGCAGCCTCCACGGCGCTGGCCGGGCTTACATTGGGCGATCTGGCCGAAGCCTACGAGCAAAGCCGGAACAACGACGGGTACATCTACTATATTTAGTCAACCATTCAAGCAAAAATGCGGGTTCTGGTGTCCGTACATTCAGTTTCGTATCGAGCACAGCCGTTCCGTCTATCAATCCGAGAAGTTGATAGACGGTTCATTTTATTATTAGAGAAAACTAAAAGGGTATTGCGCTAGAAAATGGAATAGTAGAATGGCTAACTAGAAATACAGTGAGGCAAAACTGCATATGAATGGGTTGATATATTAATGAAAATAAAAGTAATGCTTGCTACATTTGCTGTATTAATTGTACTTATAATTGCTTATGTAATCGTAAATAGAAGCAACCAAAAAGGTTTGTATTTAGTATCTCCAAGTGGGTTATATGTAATAAAAACAGAATTGCAAAACAACAAAGTCCTAGATGAGTCTATGACAATAGTAGATTTAAACGACAATATTCAATATGTTTTTCCGGTCAAATTTCGAGAATTTGACACTCATTTATATACCTGGTCGGATGAAAAGGATGTCGCTTGGGCATATTCATCTGATTGGGTTGCAGCATACAAGGTATACAAGGACGATAAAAACGAATGGGTCTGTGATATGATTATAACATCCGGCGATCATTACGAAATTGGTCAGTATGGTGATACTATTTTGAAACCCTATAAAGAATTCGAAGAAATGCCAAAGCTAATCCATGATCAATTGGTAGAATGCAATTAGCACCCGAAAAGGGTCTATGTACCAGGCGATGCACAGGCCTGGTTAAGATTCTGAAGTCGATAGTTATCTGGAATCTCTACATGTTTTACTATTACCAGGTACCATGACTATAGTAAGATACAGTTACAACTCAACCATAGGTTGTTTTTAGGCACAAAAAAGCAACGACACAACGATGGAACATGATTTAAAACATGATATGCTTTTCTTATAGCAAACGCGAGGAGATAAGGCATGTTCGACGCGAAAAAGACCGGTGAGAAAATCGCGGTGCTCCGCAGGGAGCTGGACATGACCCAGGAGCGGCTCGCGGAAAAAATGGGCGTCAGCGCCCAGGCGGTCAGCAAGTGGGAGAACGGCCACGCCATGCCGGAGACCGCGCTGCTGACGGCACTGGCCAGCGTACTGGACTGCTCGGTGGATACGATTCTGCTTCCCGACGAGCACGCGATCCACCATAAAAACTACATCCACACACTTCTGCCCTACCAGGGCGTGGACCCTTACACCGGCGCGTGGTGGCCGCGCAGCATGGCCTTTCCGGCGCTGATGGCCGCGCTGCAGCTCTTCATGGGTCAGCAGCAGCGGCGCAACGCGAACAACCACCAAATCAACGACGACCAGGAGTACATCCTGCAGTCAGGGCTATCGATGCTGGCCTTCGGCTTCTCCCATTACAACGCGGAGTTCATCCACGACTGCTTTGGGGTCTACGGTCTGGATTACACGACCGTCCCCACCAACGGCAAGCCCTTCGAGGATATCACGGCAATCATCACTAGGCAACTGCAAAAGGGGTATCCCGTCCTCATCCAGGATAAATCCAACAACGCGGCGTTCCTGTTTGTCACCGGCATCGTGTCCAACGGCCAGACGATCCGCGCCCATGAATTCGTAGAAGGCTTCGACGAGAAGAACTGCAACATGAACCCCTATGACATGGGAACCAGGGACAACTGGCTGAAGCCGGATATGGAACTGCTGCTGCTCTATCACAGCGACAAGCTGAGCGTCGAACAAGCGTGCAAAAATGCGCTGCACAACTATTGTCTCATGATGTCCGGGAAGTGGGACAAGGAGGAATTCTGCAGCAAGGAAACGCCGGAATCCTTCCGAAAGTTCATGGGTTATGGTTCCCATGGGTATTGTACTTATATCGATTATCTGCAACGCACTGGATCTCTGCAGGGCTTTTACCCGCAGCAAGCCATACTTCACGAGAGCCATGTGCGCACGCTGGACTTCCTGCAGATGTGCAAAGAGCACATCAAGAACATCGACCGGCAGAGCCTGAGCGCGGCGATAGACCGGTATCAAGTGTTGAACGAGCGTTCCTGGGAGATCATCAACATCTCCTGGAACGACCCGTCCCACACCGAGCCCGACGCCCAAAAAGCCCAAATGATCAAGAACATTCTGATTCGGTGCAATGAAATCTTCCTCGACGCTGTGACGAACATCAAGAAAGCCATCGGCTTTACATTATGAGTCTTGGCATCAAAACAGGGCCGTCGCGCTAAGCGCAAATACATATTTCATACAGGCAGGAAAGATTTCGCGCCCTTGGGCGCGACCAAAGGGCTTTCCGGTCGCCCTTTGGAAACCTTCGGCACCAATATTGGTAGCTATTTTGTTGTAGTCACGCATTGAAGCGGCGCAGTCCTTCGACTGCGCCGCTTGGCATAAACAGGTGTTCTTTTTTATTTTGTGCTGATAACTTCGTTCATGCTCCCAGTCCTGTACCCTTTGAGGTCCAGCGTCACATAAGCATAGCCAATGGCACGCAATTCGGCGTCGATGCGGTCCATGGTGACGCCCTGCAGCAGCCTGGCGCGCTCCTCTGGCCCCACCTCGATGCGGGCAATGTTGCCGTGATGGCGCACGCGGACTTGGCGGAAGCCCATGCCCAGCAGCACCGTCTCGGCGCGGTCGATCATGGAGAGCTTCTCGGTCGTGATACGCTCTCCATAGGGCACGCGGGAGCTCAGGCACGCGAAGCTGGGCTTGTCCCACGTGGGCAGGCCCATTTCGCGGGAGATGTCGCGAATCTCCTGCTTGGTCAGGCCCGCGACCATCAACGGGCTCACGGCGCCGGCCTCGCGCATGGCCACCATGCCGGGGCGGAAGTCGTTGGTGTCGTCGGCGTTGGAGCCGTCGGCGATTGCCGCGATGCCTCGGGAGCGGGCGATGTCGGCGATCTTGCCGAAGAGCTCCTTCTTGCAGTAGTAGCAGCGGTTCTTGGGGTTCTCGGAGAAGCCCTCGATGTCCAGCTCTTCCGAGTGAATCAGGATGTGCTCCACACCGGTTGCCCTGGCAAAGGCGATGGCTTCGTTGAGCTCCCGCTCGGGATAGGTGGAAGACATGGCCGTGATGGCGATGACACCGGCGCCCAGCTCATCGTGGGCCACCTTGAGCAGGAACGTGGAATCCACACCGCCGGAAAAGGCGACGGCCAACGACCCCATGGCCCTGATGCTCAGGCGCAGTGCTTCCAGTTTGGCTTCGTGAATCATGAATCCTCCGTTATAGCCCGTACTCCTCCGGGCGGAATTTGCTCAGGTCGAGCTCCTGTTGCATGATCTCCCAGCTCCCCTGCGCCGTGTCCGGCACCTCGGCCAGCTGATCCTCCATGGTGTCCAGCCAGCGCAGCTCGCGCTGGGGCACGGTCACAGCCTTGTCGGCCACGGCCTTGCGCAGCGCATTCACCGCGGCGATGGCGCCAATCTTGGCACGCTGGTAGGGGTCGCTCTTGCCCACGATGGCGCGGCTGATCTCAAAGACAACGTCCGGCCGCAGCACGTAGGCCTGGGGCGAGAGCAGGCTGTCGGAATCGGCCAGCCACTTCTGCAGTTTGCGGGCGGAATCCGGGCCGTCGGCCTTGGCTGTGTTCATGAGCCTGCAGTCGTAAATCAGCTGCTCCATGGACACCGTGGGCGCCATGCCGGCCAGCAGCTTGATGTTCTGCACCGACTCGTTGCTCCACATGTCGGCCACACAGGCGGCCACGTTGCCCACGGGGCTTAAGTGGGCGCAGGCCGCCGACTTGCCCTCCATGGCGATGGGCGCACCGGTGATGGCTTTGAGATAGGGGCCTTCATAGGCGCAATCCTTGCTGGGGCCCTGCGCGCCGGCTTCAAAGGCCACCAGCGCGCGGCTGACCGTGACCACACGGACCACCGCCGCGAAAAGGCCGGGCAGCATGCCCTTCTCCGCCAGCACCATGGCCGTGTTGCCAAAGCCGCAGGCCGAGTCGCCGGCGGCAATGCTGCCGTTGGCTTGGGCCACGCCCACGATGTGCTCCCACAGGAACCTCATGTCGTTGGCGCCCAGCACGCCCAGCGCAAAGATGATCTGCCGCAGGTCGGCGTTGATCAGCGCGTCGTCGTGCACTTCCTTGCCACCGGTTGATTCCACCGAGAGGAAGTCAGCCCCGGCCTTGGCAGCCCCCTCGAAGGTCGCCATCATGCTGTCGAAATACTCGCCGGAGCGCAGCCGCGGCGGGCGGGTGAATTCTCTGGTGTCATTGGGGGTCAGGCGCATCACGCTCTTTAGGCCCTTTTTGGCCTCGAAATCGAACATGATATCGCGGACCAGCCGGGTCGTGTCGATGCCCCATTCCGGCTTCAGTGTCATCGGCGGCAGCAGTTCCACTTCCACGACCAGGCCGGGCGCACCCAGTTCGTGGGCGCGGGTCAGCGCGCCGGTGATCATCTGGCGGTACTGCTCCCGCGCCTCGGGATAGTTGCTGTCGTCGATGATCATGGGCGGCAGCGTGAAGTTGAGTTCCGGATAGACCAGGCCGCCGCCGATCACCATGCCGTTTTTGCACCGCACCGGGTGCGGAGCGTCGCCATATACAAAGTCGTCCACGTTCCGATAAGCCAGCGTCTCGAAAGTTTTCATGGCATTTTCTCCTTTAGCGCTTGAAACTTGACGGTAGCTTAAGTGTAGTCTCGATACTTAGGTCATACAATTAACTTTTTTGCTGCGACTTCTCTTTTCTTGTCAGGAAACAAACGAGCGCCTTAACACACCAAATAACTCTGAAATACGTACAAATAAGCGCCTGAAACGCTTCCGCCTTTCAAAGGCATAGGTGCATTCAAACGAAAGCGTTATGGCAAAAAAGTTATATTCTGCCCAAGCATTTTCTCTTGGCCTATCCATATCATATGATATAATACCAACTAAGTCAACCAAATCCATGGGAATTATAGAGTAGAGGTAAGCCAATGCCGATCAACATTCCCCTCGGCCTGCCCGCCGCGGAGATTTTAGCCAACGAGAATATTTTCGTGATGCCCGAGGATCGTGCGACGCACCAGGACATCCGCCCGCTGCGCATCGCCATCGTCAACCTGATGCCTACGAAGATTGCCACGGAGACGCAGCTTTTGCGCCTGCTGGGCAACACGCCGCTGCAGGTGGCTGTAACGTTGCTGCGGGCGGCCAGTTATACATCCAAAAACACCTCCGAGGAGCACCTTGCCACGTTCTATCAGACCTTTGACGATGTGCAGAACCAGCGCTTCGACGGCCTGATCATCACCGGCGCGCCGGTGGAGCACCTAGCCTTTGAGGAAGTGGACTATTGGCAGGAACTCACACGCATCATGGATTGGAGCCTGACCCACGTTTACTCGACGCTGCACATCTGCTGGGGCGCCCAGGCAGCGTTGTATCACCACTACGGCATCCCAAAATATCCGCTGAGCACCAAGCAGTTCGGCGTGTTCGCCCACCGGGTGATCCGCAGGAATACGATGCTGCTGCGCGGCTTCGACGACGTTTTCTACGCGCCTCACTCCCGCCACACCGAGGTGCGCCGCGAGGACATCGACCGCGTGGGCGAGCTGGAGATCCTGGCCGAGAGCGACGAGGCCGGCGTCTACATCGTAAAGGCCAAAGATAAACGCCACATCTATGTGACAGGCCATTCGGAATATGACCCGCTGACGCTGAAGGCCGAATATGACCGCGATGTGGCCCGCGGCCTGGACATCGCCGTGCCCAGCAACTACTTCGAGAACGACGACCCGAGCCGGCCGCCCGCGGTGACCTGGCGGGCCCACTCCAACCTGCTGTTCGCCAACTGGCTCAACTACCACGTGTATCAGGAAACACCCTTCGATATCGACGCCATCGACAGCGAGCGCCCATGAAGCTATCGACCAAAGCCCAGTATGCGCTGGAAGCGCTGGTAGAACTGCAACTCCAAGAAGGCTCCGCCCAGAACAACCTGCCCAGCATCGCCGCGCGCCGGGGGCTTTCGGAGCCCTATCTGGAGCAGATCTTCGCGACACTGCGCCGCGCGGGCATCGTGCGCAGTGTGCGCGGCGCTCAGGGCGGCTACCGCCTGGCTGCCGACCCGGCCAAGCTGACCGCCGGATCGGTCATCCGAGCGCTGGAAGGGCCGCTGCACCCGGTCAAGTGCATAAGCTGTGAGTCTGCAAACGCCTGCCCGCTGCGGGACATGTGCCCAACCCGCCCGCTCTGGGCCCAGGTGGCGCAGGCCATGGACGCCGCAGCGGATTCGGTAACGTTGGAAGACCTGGCCCGCGAGGCACGGGGCCAGGCATACGAACCGGAATACTACATTTAGCTTTGACGAAGCGGAAAGGAACGTGCGATGAAGCTCTCCACCAACAGCCGCTATGGCCTGCGGGCACTGGTCGATCTGGTTGCCAACTATGACGGCGCGCCGGTGGCGCTGTGCACCATCGCCGCCCGACAGCAGATCTCCGAAAGCTATCTGGAGCAGGCCTTCGCCACGCTGCGCCGCGCAGGCTTCGTGCGCAGCACCCGGGGCGCCCAGGGGGGCTATTCCCCAGCAGTGGACCCCGCCACCACCACCGCCGCCACGGTGCTGCGAGCGCTGGAGGGCAGCTTGAGCATCGCTGAGGACACCGCGGCCGCCCGCGGAGACGACCCTGTGCAGCGTTGCATCCGCCAGCGCCTGTGGGATAGAGTGGATGAAGCCATCGAGCGCACGCTCAGCGTAACGCTGAGCGACCTTGCGCGGGAACACATGCGAATGCGCGGCGACGCGCAGATTTATGAGATATAGCCAGCATTGGGGCGCCGCCCTGTTTCTTTCACAAACCTATCATCAAAAAACAATTTTATATATAGAGGAGAATGATCATGAGCGAACGCAAACTGGGTTTTGACACGCTGCAACTGCACGCCGGCCAGACGCCTGACCCCACAACTGGCAGCCGCGCCGTTCCGATCTATCAAACCACGTCCTACAACTTCCGCAACGCCGAGCACGCCGCCAACCTGTTCGCCCTAAAGGAGGCCGGCAACATCTACACCCGCATCATGAACCCGACCAGCGACGTGTTCGAGCAGCGCATCGCCACGCTGGAAGGCGGCATCGCGGCGCTGGCGGTGGGCAGCGGTTCCGCGGCCATCACCTATTCCATACTGAACCTGGCCGATGCCGGCGACAACATCGTGGCCGCGGGCACGCTGTATGGCGGCACCTACAACCTGCTCGCCTTTACGCTGCCCCACTATGGCATAACGACCAAGTTTGTGAACCCCGATGACCCGGAGAACTTCCGCAACGCCATCGACGGCAAGACCAAGGCGCTGTACATAGAAAGCATCGGCAACCCCGGCATCAACCTCATCGATATCGAGAAGGTGGCCGCCATCGCCCATGAGAACGGCATCCCGTTGATCGTGGACAACACCTTTGCGACCCCTTACCTGCTCAAGCCCATCGAATACGGCGCGGACATCGTGGTGCACTCGGCCACCAAGTTCATCGGCGGCCATGGCACGTCCATCGGCGGCGTCATCGTGGACGCCGGTAAGTTCGACTGGGCCAGCGGCAAGTTCCCCAACTACACCAAGCCCGACCCCAGCTATCATGGTCTGGAGTTCGCCCCCGCGCTGGGCGCCGCCGCCTATATCACCCGCGCCCGCGTGACACTGCTGCGCGACACCGGCGCGGCGCTTTCGCCGTTCAACTCCTTCTTGTTCCTGCAGGGTCTGGAGACGCTGTCGCTGCGCATGAAGGCCCATGTGGCAAATGCCCAGCGCATCGCCGAGTTCTTGAGCGCCCACCCCAAGGTCGCTTCGGTGAATTACCCCGGCCTGCCCGGCAACAAGTATCATGACTTGGCCAGGAAGTATCTGCCCAAGGGCCCCGGCGCGATCTTTACCTTTGAGCTCAAGGGCGGCGTGGAGGAGGGCAAGCGCTTCATCGACAGCCTGACGCTGTTCTCCAACCTGGCCAACGTAGGCGATTCCAAGTCTCTGGTCATCCATCCATCCTCCACGACCCACTCCCAGTTGGGAGAGGAAGATCAGCGCACCGCCGGCGTCACCCCCGGCCAGATCCGTCTGAGCGTGGGCACCGAGGACGTCGAGGACCTGATCTGGGACTTGGACCAAGCGCTGGAAAAGGCGACGAAGTAAATCACAGGTTATCAAAAGCGGGCAGGACGATCGTTCCTGCCCGCTTTTGTCTATCAGAACATTGCATATTCATTCAAAAGATGGGTCCCGAAGGTTTCCAAAGAGCGATCGGAAAGCCCTTTGGTCGCGCCCAAGGGCGCGAAACCTCTTCCCCCCAATCAACCGATGTCATAGACGCTAAGAACTTCCAGTTGCTCCCGCAACTGCTCCACCGTGAGCGGCTGTGACAGGTCGGCCTTGTCCACGGCGACGCATCGGGGCTGCCCCGGCGTAAGGTCGAAGAAGTTGTCGCTGAAAATCGCATCGGCCTCGCGCAGCCACAGGCTCACACCGCGGGCATAGGCTTGGGCGTCCAGCGTGATTAGGAAGAGCTCCGGTGATTCCGAGACCGCCACGGCGATGGCCGGGTCGCGGAAGGCGAACTCCTTGGGCTTGACGAACAGCGTGGATCCGGAGCTCACAATTTCGCCGCCGACCTCCAGGCTATACTCCAGATAGATCTGCCCGCGGTTCTCGTCGGTGATGTCAGCGGAGAAATCCAGCGCCGCGACCCCCGCCGCCGTGAGCGCCGCAACGGCCACCACCTGTGCGCCCTGTCGCACCGCAGCACCACCGGCCTCCCGCAGCGCCCAGCGCACATGGCCCTCCACGGGCTGCATCGTGTCGTTGGTCACGTGCAGGCTGACCTGCGCACCCTCATCCAGCGCGCTCAGCAGCACCGGCTGGAAGAACCGCTTCGTGTAATACTGCTGGGCCTTCCAGCGGCCGTAGTAATCCACGCCCGCCCAGGACACCACCGGCCAGCAGTCGTTGAGCTGCCACAGCAGCACACCCATGTTGAGCCCGCGGTTGCGTCGGCAGTGCTCCACGGCGTACTTGAGCACCTCTCCCGCCAGAATCTGCGAGGCGTACACATAACGCCGGAAATCCCTGGGCTTGGGGAAATCCTTGGCCATGTAGTGCTCGATGGCCTGGTTGCCGCCCTTGCACTTCTGGTGCTTGTACATCATATCGCTGTCGGGCTTGCGATCCTCGGGCAGCGTGAAGGAATCGATGGTCTTGGGGTCGGGATAGCTCTGGAAGCCCATCTCCGAGATGAAGCGGAAGCGCATGGCCCGCTGCTTGTCATAGGGGAACAAGTTGTCATAGGCGACATAGTAGTGGGCGTCGCCGCTCTGCAGCATGAAGGCCGACTGGCCGGGCTGCAGCGCCATGGGCTTGTTCCAGTCGTCCGGGTGCACCGAGGGCGACGAGGACACATAATCCCGTTCGGGGTCCAGCTCCCGTACCACCTCAGGGATGAGCTGAAAGAAGAGCTTGGCATAGCCCTCCTGGAACAGGGACGCGTGGGCGCTCATATCCGGTATGCCCAGAGCTTCACGGAATTTCACCATGACCTCGTCGGTACCGGTCAGCATGGCGCTGACCAGCTCGATCTCGTTGTTGCCGCACCACAGGGCGATGCAGGCATGGTGGCGCAAGCGGTTCACCGCGTCCGCAATCTCCTGCCGCACGTTGTCCAGGAAGGCCGCATCCGCCGGATAGAGGGTGCAGGCGAACATGAAGTCCTGATAGATCAGGATTCCAAGCTCGTCGCAGCGGTCATAGAAATACTCGTGGGGGAAGTGAGCGCCTCCCCACACACGGATGCAGTTCATGTTGGCCTTGAGCGTATTGCGCAGCAGGCGCTCGGTCTCCTTGTCGCCCGCGCGGCCCAGTACGCTATCCTGTATGATCAGATTGGAACCCATCAGATAGAGCGCCACGCCGTTGACGACGAACTCATAGCTGCGGCCAAAGGCGTCTGGCTCCCGTCGCAGGCGGATGGTGCGCAGGCCGATGCGCTGCGTGTCCTGCTGCAGCGCCGGCCCGCCGGCAGCCAGCGTCGCCTGCACCGTATACAGCGGCTGCTCCCCGTAGCCGTGGGGCCACCAGAGCTGCGGGCTTTCTACCGTCAGGCGGGCGGCCGCCTTGCCGCCAACCACCGCGGCCTTGGCCGCCAGCGTGGCGCCGTCGGGGGCGGTCACAAGGAAATTCACCGTCAGCTCGGCCCTTCCCCACTGCTCCACATCGGCGATAAGCTCCAGTTCCACCGCGCTTTCCCCGTGGTGTTGCAGCGCCCGCACCGCGGTCAGCCGCGCCGTGGAACAGGCCCGCAGCGACACCGGGCGCCAGATGCCGGCGTCGGGCAGCGTCATGCCCCAGTCCCAGCCGTAGGCGCACTGGGCCTTGCGGATCCCGTTGACAGCGAAGCCGCCCAGCAGGCTGGGCACCTGGGAAGGGTTCTCCCGCAGATAACGCAGCGAAGAGTTCAGGCGGACCCGCAGCGTGTTCTGCCCGGCCCGCAGTAGACCCTTGACGTCCCATTCATACACCCGGTGCATGTTGCTGGCAGAGCCCACGGCCGCATCGTTGAGTTCCACGTCGCAGATGGTATCCAGACCGTCGAAGTGCAGCAGCACGCGGTCTTGGGCCAGCAGAGCGTTGTCCACGGTGAAATCATACTCGTAAACGTAGTCCGGTTCAAAAAAGCCCAGGATTTTATCCTCGTTGTCTCGCCAGAAGGGGTCGGGCGCCTGACCCGCCGCCAGCAGGTCGTTGTAGACGGAGCCGGGCACGCTGGCCGGAAACCACTGCTGGCTGGAAGCATCCCTCATGCGCCAGGAGCCGCTGAGATCGAGCGTTACCATATGCACACCTCCATAGATCGGTATGCTGCCATTGTATAGAAAAATTGTACAATATGATCGTCAAACAGCGGGCTGTAGTTGTCGTATTTGCGCAAGTTAACGGTGCTTGACAGCACACGCGCCTTTGCGAATAATGAAATGAGTCAGGAGGCAGCATGGAAAGCAAGCCGCTCTACATACAAACCCATAGTTTGGTCAGTAGCGACTTCCCATATTTTGTGAGCCGCGACGCCATTGTGGGCCACTTCGCGCTGCACCGCCATGATTTCATCGAGTTCTTCCTGGTGATTGCCGGCACCGGCCGGGAGCGCATCAACGGCCGGGAGCACGGGTTGCGGCCGGGCTCCGTATCGCTGCTGCTGCCCTGGCACGCCCACAGCCTGCAAGCCGACGATGGCGTTGCGTTGGACATGTTGAAGTGTTGCTTCAGTCTGCGGGTGTTCACCGAACCCAACGGGCACCTGAGCGATTTGGGACGCGCGTTTCTGACCGGCCTGAACGCCCCTTCTCACTACGACTTCTCGCCGGAAGAAGTGCCCGGGCTGCAGGCAGCCTTCGAGGAGCTGTTGAAGGAGTTCAAGGCCGCCCGGCCCTGGAAGCAGCAATGGATGGACGCCCGCCTGACGGAGCTTTTCGCTTCGACCGTGTACGCCAGCAAAGCGCGCCCGGCGAGCCCGCCCACGGCGGCGCTTGGGACATCGTGGATCTGATCAACCTGCGCTACAACGAGCCGCTGACGCTGGAGGAGCTCTCCGGAATGTTTCACTACAGCCCTGCTCACATCAACCGCCTGCTGACCCAGCACACAGGCCTGACCTTTGACGCGCTGCTCAACGAGCTGCGGGTGCGCAATGCCTGCGGCCTGCTGCGCATACTGGAAATCCCGCTGCCTGCGCTGGCCGAGCACCTGGGCTACGGCTCACCGGAGGCCTTCGCCCGGGCGTTCAAGGCCGTTAAGGGCATGTCGCCGGAGCACTACCGCCGCACCTACGCCCAGACAAACGCGCCGGGCAAGGCGACCTATGGCTCCCCCCTCGATGCCCGGGTGCTCTATTACATCCACTGTAACTATCGCGAAGACCTGACGCTGGCCTCGCTGGCCAAGACATTCCACTATAGCCAGGGATATCTGAGCGATCTGTTCCGAGCCCACACCGGCGGCACCTTGGCTCAGTTCCTGCAGGAGGTGCGCGTCTGCCACGCCTGCGCGCTGCTGCGCGGCACCGGCCGCCCAGCCAACGAGATCGGCTTTGAGGTAGGTTTCCGATCCACCGAGACCTTCCTGCGCACCTTCAAGCGTATCCACGGCCAAACACCGGGTGAGTACCGGCGCAACGCGGACATGGTTTCGCCGGCCACATAACGCCGCCGGCCGCAGGATGATGCTCAAATCAACAACAGAAGGAGAATTCCTATCCCAGCGAGCGGATATACCCCACCAGCGCCCTTAACCCCAGCGCATAGCTCTGCAAACCAAACCCGCTGATCTGCCCCACGCAGGCGGCGGCAGTGTAGCTGTGGGCGCGGAAGGGCTCCCGGGCATGGATGTTGCTCAGGTGCACCTCCACCGCGGGCAGCGCCACGGCCTTCAGCGCGTCCAGCAATGCCACCGAGGTATGGGTGTAGGCGGCGGGGTTGATAAGAATGCCGTCATACACGCCCAATGCCCGCTGGATCAGCGTTACCAACTCGCCCTCCACGTTGCTCTGGGCCACGTCGGTCTCCACGCCCAGCGCGGCGGCTTCGGCGGCCACGGCGTCCAGAAGTGCGGAATAATCCTGCCGGCCATAGACGGCGGGCTCGCGCATCCCCAGCAGGTTCAGGTTGGGGCCGTTCAAAACCAGGATTTTCATGCTTTGCCCTCCCATATGCGCACGATGGCGTCGCGGGCCTGCTCAAAGGCCCCGCTGTTGTCCACGGTCTCGCCGGCGCAGGCGCGGTACAGCGGAAGCCGCGCTGCCGCCAACGCCCGCAAGGCGGCTTCGCCCCCCTTTAGAAGAGGCCGCTCGGTATATCGAATGTCGCTCAGAATGGCCTCCAATGGCCGGTCGATGAAGACGACGCGCCCTGCGGCGCGCATCAGCTCCAAGTTCTCCTGCCGCAGCACGATACCTCCGCCGCAGGATACGATGGCAGCCCCAGCCTCGCAAGCCTGCCGCAGCGCCTTGGTCTCCATCGTGCGGAACAGCGCCTCACCGCCGCGCTCGAAGATCGCCGGGATGGGCCCGTGCTCCCGCTCGATGCCCTCGTCCACATCCACAAACGCGCAGCCTGCCATGCCCGCTGCGGCGCGTCCCAACGAGGACTTTCCACAACCCGGCATGCCGATCAGGAATACTGAGCCGCTCATGGCCGCGCCTCCCGAAGCGCCCGCAGGCGGGCGTGTACCGGGCGGATCAGGTTCGCACCAAAGGACTTGCCCTGCCAAATTTCCTGGGCGCGCACAGCCTGCGCCACCAGCATAACCAGCCCGTCGGCGCAGCGCAAGCCCAGCGCCGCCGCCCGGCGCAGCAGCACCGTCTCCAGCGGGTTGTAGATCAGGTCTGCCACGGTTTCATAACGGGCGATTTCCCGCTCGGGCAGCGGGCACGCGTCCCCATGGGGGTACATGCCAACCGGCGTCGCGTTCACCAGCAGATGGCCGCCGGGCAGCGCGTCATAACCGGCGCTGCGCGCGCCGGGCAAAGTGCCGGCGCCGCGGCTGATCACGGTCACGTCGCAGCCGTGGTCAGCAAGCCACGCCACCGCCGCCCGGGCGGAGCCGCCGCTGCCCAGCACCGTGGCCGGCCGGCCCTCGGCGGGGATGCCGGCGGCGGCCAGCATGGCGCCAAAACCGTCGTAATCGGTGTTGTGACCCACAGTACGGCCATCGTGTATGGCGATGGTATTGACCGCGCCCACAGCCTGCGCCGTGGCCGCCAGCTCGCCCACCGATGCATAGGCTTCCAGCTTGTGCGGTATCGTCACATTGACGCCGGACAGGCCCGAGGCCGGCAGCGCCAACACATAGCCGCGCACCTGTTCCGGCTCCAGCTCCAGCAGGTCATACTGGCACGTGAAGCCCGCCTCCTTGGCGATGAGCCCGTGCAGCTGCGGTGAGAGGCTGTGGCCCACAGGCTTACCGATGAGTTCAAAGCGCAAGGGTTCAGCCATGGGTCGCCTCCCAACGGCAGTAGTTGCCCAATATGGTCAGTGAGCGGCAGTTCTTGCGGGCGTGCTCCAGCGCACGGGCAACTGCCTCGTCGGCCAGGTTGCCTTGGAAGTCCATGTGGAAGCAATACTGCCACGGCGCGCCGGGGATGGGCCGGCTCTGCAGATTGAGCACGTTGACGCCGCTGTCAGCAAAGGCCCGCAGCGCACCGAACAGCGCGCCGGGGGTGTGGGCCACGACGAACACGATGCTGATCTTGTCGGCGTCGACAGCGTCCGGCGCGCCTTGGGAGGACAGCACGAGGAAGCGGGTATAGTTCTCGGCGTGGTCCTGCACGTCCCGCTGCAGCACCGTGAGGCCATAACGCTGGGCCGCGTCCTCGGAGGCGATGGCGGCAACCGTCGTGTCGCCGCCGCGGGCCACCGCCTGGGCGGCCTCGGTGGTGCTGGCACAGGCACGGGTGGCCCATCCCCTGCTCCGCAGATAGCGCCGGCACTGCTCCAGCGGCTGTGGGTGGCTTAAGGCCAGCTGCACGTCGGCCAGCCGCGCACCGGGCAGGCCCAGCACGCAGTGGCGCACCCGCACCACCGTCTCGCCCACGGCCTTGATGCCCTGAGCGCCCAGCAGATCCACCGCGGCATACACAGCGCCGGTCAGCGAGTTCTCCACCGGCAGCACCGCCCGCTCCAGACGGCCCTGGGCCACGGCATCCACCAGTTCCTCGAAGCCGGCATAGGGCATGAGCTGCGCGCCGGCGCCCAAGGCCTGCGCCGCCGCCTCATGGCTGAAGGAGCCCTCGGGGCCCAGATAGCCCACCGCTCCTGCGGCAAAAGCCGGCCTCGGCACGTCCTCCAGCAGCGCGTGCTGGCGGTCACGGCTCAGGGCCAGCAGGCCCTGGAAGAACCGCCGGGTCAATGGCCGCAATGTCTCATCCCGCGTGCGGCCCTCGGCGCGGTCCAGCACGGCGCGCTCACGGCTCTCATCCAGCACCGGCAGGCCATTCTCTCTCTTGTGCTGCGCGATGGCGGCGCTCAGGGCCATACGCCGGCCGAAAAGCTCCACGAGCTCGGCGTCGATGGCATCGATCTCGGTGCGGTATGCTTCCAGGCTCATGGCTGCCTCCATCGGGGGTCCACGTCATACCAGCAATCCAGCAGCGCCAGCGCCACCGCGGCTTCCACGGCCACCAGCGCCCTGGGGGCGATGCAGGGGTCGTGGCGGCCCTTGATGGCCAGCGTCTCCTCGGTCATCGTGTCCAGCCGCACGGTGCGCTGCTGCTGGGCGATGGAAGCCGTGGGCTTCACGGCCACGCGGACGATCAGCGGCATGCCGCTGCTGATGCCGCCCAGAATGCCGCCGCTGTGGTTGCTGGCCGTACGAACCTCGTCATCGGCCACCACGAATGGGTCATTGGCCTGGCTGCCCCGCATGCCGGCCAGCGCGAAGCCGCCGCCGAACTCCACACCCTTGACCGCCGGTATCGCGAACAGCAGCGCCGCCAGCGCGCTCTCCAGCCCGTCGAACATCGGCGAGCCGATGCCGGCGGGCAGGCCCAGCACGGCCAGCTCCACCTCGCCGCCCACGGAGTCGCATTCCTCCTTGGCCCGGGCAATCTCGGCCAGCATGGCCGCGGCGGCGCTCTCGTCCAAAGTCGGGAAAGACGAGGCGGTGAGGTCACTGAGCAACTGAACCGTTGTGCCGGAACCAAAGCGCCGGTCGGCCACCGGCCCCACGCGGCTCAGGTGTGAGCCGATAACCACGCCCCGCTGCGCCAGCAGTTGCATGGCCAGCGCACCGGCGAACACCAGCGGGGCGGTCAGCCGGCCGCTGAAGTGCCCGCCGCCGCGATGGTCCTCATAGCCGCCGTAGCGCACGTGGGCGGTGTAGTCGGCGTGGCTGGGCCGCGGTGTCGTCATCTGCGCGCCGTAATCCCTCGAGCGGACGTCCCGGTTGCGGATGAGGGCGCACAGCGGCGCGCCTGTCAGCACGCCGTTCAAAATACCGCTGACGATCTCCGGCTGGTCGGCCTCGGCGCGGGCTGTGGCCCAGGCCTTGCCCGCGGCGGCGCGGCGGTCCATGTGCCGGCGCACCTGCTCCATGTCCGGCGCAAAGCCCGCCGGCAGGCCGTCCACCACGCAGCCGATGGCCGGGCCATGGCTCTCCCCGAAGATGGACAGGCGGATGTTCCTACCCCAATTGCTGCTCATCGATGCGCCCTCCCAACTGCGCCACGGCGGCCCAGAAACCCGGCCAGGACTTGTCGACAGCCGTGTGTCCGTTTAAAATAACCTCTCCCTCGCACCGGGAGGCCAGTGCCGCCGCCATCATCGCGATGCGGTGATCGTTGCACGCGTCGCATTCGCCGCCCCGCAGCCGCTCCCGCCCTACGATGATCAGCCCATCGGTTGTCTCGGCAGCGTCGCCGCCCAGCGCGCGCACCACGCCGGCTATGGCGGCGATGCGGTCGCTCTCCTTATCCCGCAGGCGCGCGCCGCCGCGGATGCGGCCCACGCCCCGGGCCACGGCCATGGCCGCCGCCACGGCGGGCGCCAGGTCCGGGCAGTCACTCACGTCCACCTCAATGCCGTGCAGCTGCGACGGCGCGGCCACCAGCGCGTCGCCATCCCAGCGCAGGTCCGCACCCATGTCCTTTAGAATGCGCTCAACGGCCCGGTCGCCCTGTACGCTGTGGGGTTTCAGGCCGCTCACGGCCACACCCCGGCCCAGCGCGCCGCCCAGCAGCGGATAGGCCGCCTGGGACCAGTCTCCCTCTATACTCATGTCATGTGCCTTGTATAGCTGCCCGCCGTCGATGCGGTATTCCCCGCCACGGCGCACGGTCTCCACCCGCACACCGAAATCCGCCAGCACGGAGATCGTGATGTCCACATAGGGCAGCGACTCCATCGGGCCTACGCTGCGCACCGTGTGCCGCCCCTGCGCCAGCGGCAGCGCCAGCATGAGCCCCGTGAAGAACTGGGAGCTCACATTGCCGCTCATGGCATAGACGCCGGATGCGCCGCCCAAACGCCCTTGCATCGTCAGCGGCCAAGGGGGGGCTTCGGGGGCTTCGCCCCTTTTTGTTAGGATGCCCATCGAAGAAAACAGGTCGAAGTATGGCCCCAAACTGCGCTGGGCTAGCCGCGCAGAGCCGCGGAACACACCGCCACCCCGGGCGGCCAGCGCCACGGGGATCAAAAAGCGAAGCGTGGAGCCGGACTCGCCGCAGTCGATGCCCGGCAGCGGGCCGCCGAATTCAGGTGTCAAGCCCTCAATCGCGAGATCAACCAGCCCATCCTGCCGGTGTTCCGCGATCACTGCAGCGCCCAGCGTGCGCACCGCGCCTACGGTGGCCAGGATGTCCTGTGACAGCTCCACACCGCGAACGCGGCTGCCGCCCTGGGCCAGCGCCGCGGCCAACACGGCCCGGTGGGCAATGCTCTTGGAGGGCGGCGCGGCCACGGCCCCGCCCCACGGCGCAGGGGCAATGCGCAGCGCGCTCACAGGAACAGCTCCAGTTGGTCCACTGCCACGGTCTCCAGCCGCACCGCGCCGATGTCCTGCAGCAGCGCCAGCGTGATCGTGTTGCCGCGGGTCTTCTTGTCCAGCGCCATGGCCTGCAGCAGGCCCTCGCGCTTGTCCGGCTGCAGCGCCGTGGGCAGGCTGAAGGCCTGGCACAGCGCGCGCAGCCGCGCCGCCGTGCCCAGTTTCGTCAGCCCCATGGCCTCGCTGCGGGCGGTGATGTGGCACATGCCCACGGCGATGGCCTCGCCATGGCTGATGCCCTCATAGCCCGCCTGGCGTTCCAGCGCGTGGCCGATGGTATGGCCGAAGTTCAGCGTCATACGCGCGCCGTGGTCGCGCTCGTCGTGGCGCACGGCGGCGCGCTTGACCGACAGGTTGCGCTGCAGGATGGCCGCCAGATTGCCGGTGACGGCGGCGCGGCCGGGCTTTCGCTCCAGCAGTTCAAACAGCGTCGCATCGGCGATGGCGGCATGCTTGATGACCTCGCCCATGCCGCAGGCGAACTCCCGCTCGGGCAGCGACTTGACGAAGGCCGGGTCGATCAGCACGAAGCGGGGCTGATAAAAGGCTCCTACGAGGTTTTTTCCCTGGGGCAGGTCTATGGCCACCTTGCCGCCGATGGAGCTGTCCACCTGAGCCAGCAATGTTGTAGGAACCTGCACGAAGGGCACGCCCCGCAGCCACGTGGCCGCGGCCATGCCTGCCAAATCCCCGATGACGCCGCCGCCCAACGCGAGCACGGCGTCGCTGCGGGTGTGGCCCAACTCCGCCAGGCGGGCATACAGGCGCAGCAGCATGTCGGCGCTCTTTGTCGGCTCGCCCGGCGGCAACACTTCCACGTCAAAGGCAACTCCGGCCTGCTCAAGCGAGCTTTGCACAGCCCCGCCATACAGCGGCCACACATTCCGGTCGGTGACGACCAAAGCACGGCCAGCCACCGCTTTGAGCCTCTCCCCCAGCGTGGACAGCGCGTTGCGTTCCACGTACACCGGGTATTTCCCGCTGTCCACCGAAACGATGAACGGTTTCATAGACCTGCCTCCCTCGCCTGCGCGGCTCGTTCCATCATGGTGCGGATTCCCCGGCGGTCGCCCCGGCGCAGCATGTCCTCCAGCGCGTCCATGCCGGCGCGCAAGCGGTCCATCTCGGCCAGCAGAGCGTCGGCGTTGCCGGCGAACAGCTCGGACCACAGCGGCGCGTTGATGGCCGCCACGCGGCTGACGTCGCGATAGCTGCCGGCGGAAAAAGGCAGCGGGTTACGCCCGGCGGCAGCCAGCACATAGGCCACGGCCAGCGCGTGGGGCAGTTGGCTGGTGTAGGCGATCATGCTGTCGTGCTCCTGGGGCGTGGTTTCCACGATGGTCACCGCGCCTAGCGTACCAGCGAAGCTTCGTACCAGGTCCAGCGCCCGGCCGCTGCCGCCCGGCAGCGGTGTCAGCAGATAGTTGCAGCCGTCGAACAGCGTCTCCACCGACTGGCCATAGCCGCCGCGCTCCCGGCCGGCCATGGGGTGGCCGGGCACAAACTCGAAACTCCCCATGATGTTGAGCGCGCCCTGGGCCACCGGCTGCTTGACACCGCAGATGTCGGTGACCACCGACCCCGGCGCAAAGCTGCGGGCGTGGCCGCGCAGGAAATCCAGCGTATCGCCGGGATACAGGCACAGCACGGTCAGGTCCGCGCCAGCCACAGCATCCTCACCGCTGGCCGCGGCCCAGGTGATTGCCCCCTCGGCCAGCGCCATGGTCAGCACGGCCTCGTCTCGGTCCCAGGCGGTCACAGGCACACCGGCGCGGCGCATCGCCTTGGCCACCGATCCTCCCATGAGGCCCAGGCCAATAACGGATACAGCAACGTCCTCAAAATTGCCTGCAGGCGCGTGCCTGCCGGGCGCACGCCCCACGCTCACTGCCATAGGGCGGCCTCCCGGCGCGAGAGCGCCTTGCCCTCGGTGCGCGCCAGCATCTCAATCTCCCCCATGAGCTTGGCGAAGGTATCGGGCTTGAGGCTCTGGCCGCCGTCGCTCATGGCGTGGTCAGGGTCCGGGTGCACCTCGATGATCAGGCCGTTGGCGCCCGCCACCACGGCGGCCTTGGCCAGCGGCTCCACGAGCCACCAAACGCCGCCGGCGTGGCTGGGGTCCACGAACACCGGCAAGTGGCTCAACCGGTGGACCACCGGCACGGCGGAAATGTCCAGCGTGTTGCGCGTGTATTTCTCGAAGGTGCGGATGCCCCGCTCGCACAGGATCACCCGGTTGTTGCCGCCGCTCATGATGTACTCCGCGCTCATGAGCCATTCCTCCACCGTGGCCGAAAGGCCGCGCTTGAGCAGGATGGGTTTGTCCAGCTTGCCAAGCTCCTTGAGCAGGGAGAAGTTCTGCATGTTGCGCGCGCCCACCTGTATGATGTCGATGTCGCGGGCAAAATCCTCCAACGCGGATACATCCAGTATCTCGCTGACCAGGCCCAGGCCGGTTTCGGCGCGGGCCAGCTTCAGCAGTTCCACGCCCTCGCGGCCCAGGCCCTGGAAGCTGTAGGGAGAGCTGCGGGGCTTATAGGCCCCGCCGCGCAGGAATTGCGCGCCGGCATGCTTTACGCTGCGAGCAACGGACAGCACCTGCTCCTCGCTTTCCACAGCGCAGGGCCCGGCGATCACGGTGAAGGCGCTGCCGCCGATATCCCTGCCTGCGGCTTGCAGCACCGTGTCCTCGGGGTGGAACATGCGGTTGGCCCGCTTGTAGGGCTCGGTCACGCGCATGACGCGGTGCACAATGCCGTTGGCTTCCAGCGGCGCCTCGGAGAGGCTGGCCACGTCGCCGATGATGTTGAGCACCGTGTAGTCGTGGCCGGTGGAGCGCAGCACCTCCATGCCCTGGCTGCGCAGTTGCTCGGCCAGCTCGTCGATCTTGGGTTCCGGGGAATTGGGTTTCAGGATGATGATCATGGGTTTCCTCCAAATGCTACCGTTCTACAGGGTTAATAATTCTGCCGTTCTACAAAAAAGGAGGACTCGTCATCGAGTCCTCCCATTGCTACCGAACTATGAATCAGGCCAGACCCGCCATTATGCGCATGTCAATCTTCCGGCGCCAAAAAAGCCCCGGAAGCTAAAGTAGTAATATGCGCGCTGGCTGATGGGTCGTTTCACAATTGCCCTCCCGATGGTATCATCGGTTTTGAGGTATTATATTCCCTAATCCACGGGCTGTCAATGCGCCGTTTTCCGGGTTCTTATGGAAAAGAGGTCTCGCAATAGCGAAACCTCTGTAATTCACGTGCTCTCGTTTAAGCCTGTCAGGCCAACTCTTCCGGAATGTCGGCGTTGTGATACACATTCTGCACATCATCGTTATCTTCCAGCGTCTCAATGAGCTTGACGACGCGCTCGGCGACCTCACCCTCCACGGCGGTCGTGTTCTGGGGCACCAGGCTCACCTCGGCAGAGGCCAGCTCCACGCCGGCGGCTTCCAACGCGTCGCGCACGGCGGGGAAGTCTGCCGGGGCGGTCGTGATCTCGTAGATGCCATCCTCACCGGCGAAATCCTCGGCGCCGGCGTCCAGCGCCAGCATCATCAGGTCGTCCTCGGTTTTCTTGCCGGGGTTGTCGATCACAATGACGCCCTTGCGGTCGAACATATAGGCCACGCAACCCGCCGCGCCCAGCGTGCCGCCGGCCCGGTCGAAGGTGTGGCGAATTTCCGGCGCCGTGCGGTTGCGGTTGTCGGTCATCACGTTGACGATCACGGCGATGCCGCCAGGCCCGTAGCCCTCGTAGGTGACTTCCTCATAGTTGTTGCCGTCCAACGCGCCGGCGGCCTTGTCGACCAGGCGCTTGATGTTGTCGTTGGGCATGTTGGCAGCCTTCGCGCGGTTGATGGCCTCCTTGAGGCGCATGTTGGCTTCCACATTGGGCCCCCCGCCTTCGCGTACGGAGACGATGATCTCCCTCCCCAGCTTGGTGAAGATCTTACCCCTGGCCGCGTCGATTTTTTCCTTTTTTCTGTGCATGGTGGCCCACTTGGAATGGCCCGACATCGTATCCCTCCGTATCATCTGCTCAACGGCAGCGTTTCATTGGCAATATGTAATTATACCTCACGCCAAGGATTTTGACAACCTCACGTCTTTCCTATTCCTTGGCTTTCGTGGTCCGCAGCGTTTCAAAAAGCCGTGTGTACGCCTCCAGCACCCTGTCGTTGTTGTCACCGCGCAGCATATCCAGAAAGTCTTTCACGGGCACGCTCTTGCCGGCGGCCCCTTCAACCATCGAAATGATCATCTGGTTCAGGGCGATGGAGCGGTCCACGCCGGCGATGCCGATCAAACCGCCGGACACCCTGTCGTCCAGAATGTCCGGGTCATACAGACGCACGAGCCACGGCGCGGCCAGCGTCTGTCGGGGCCAGGCGGTCCGCAGGCTTTCTGCGTTTTCCGGTGCGTTCAGTGGTATGTGGCCGGTAGCGATGGCATAAAACACATTGTAACCCTGCCAATTGGTTCCCTCATTGGACCCGTCAAAGCTCCCCTGCAGCTCAGCGGATAGCTCTATGCGCTCCCCGTGCAGCGCATAATCTACGCCCAATTTGCCGTAAATCACGCAATCGGCATTTTCTTCAGAGGCGTACAACCATTGCACGAAGGCCATGGCCTCCTGGGCGCGGCGGCTTCTGGCGGGGATGACCAATTCCGTGTCGGCATACCAGCTTGCGCCGTCGGCAGCCGCCAGATACAGGTCGCCGGCGTACTGCTGCGCGGTCAGCAAAGGGTAGGCGCAATACTCCTTCCAGTACTGCCCCTGGGCTCGATAGAGCGAAAGCACACTCCCGACGGATTCCAGCGTGCCCGCCACCAGGCGTTCCCCTTTGGCCTGCTCCTCCCCAACAATGCGCCCGGCGGAGCGCAGCGCCTCGAAATCCAGCAGGAATTCCTCAAAGCCAGGAATGTCCTCCAGCAGCACGGGTTTGGCGTCCGGGTCGTCCAGGCGGACGCACACGCCGTCGCCGGTGTTCAGCGAGAAGTAGCCCTGCTCCTGTATCCAGAGGTCCATCGCGCTGTAGATGGTGGCGATGATGACATAGCGCCCAGGCTCGGCCTCTTCCAGCCGGTCCGCAAAGGCCCGGATGTCGTGGTATCCGCCGATGCCCTGGGGCGCGTAGGGCCGCGCCTGCGGGCTCACCGAAAACGCCATGTGAGAACCGGTGTTGGAGAGCTGGCCGCACAGCGGCAGGCCATACCGGGCGGCAGCGATGTCGTCCTTCCAACGCACCCAGTAGTCCGGTATAACCTCTGGAGCCGCCGCCACGCAGTCAAAGAGCAGGCCGTCAGACTTGCATTTGTCCAATGCTTGCTGCTGCCCATCGCCTGAGGCATACACAAAGTAGCCATCGGCCTTGGTCACGCCGGAGGCCAACTGGGCGGCGACATACTTGAAATAACTGTCAGCGCCGCTGTCCTCATACTGATGCACCGTATAAAAGTCGATGTTCCAGCCCTTGCTCTTGACCACGCTGCTGTAGTGGCGGTTCACGGAGATCATCGCTTGTTGATTGCTGGATGGCAGCACGAGGATCACAGGCTGCGCCGGGGCTGCTGTGGCAAGCGGTGAAGCTGAGGGCATGACCGTGGGCTGAGCCGCCGGCGTGCAAGCGCACAGGCTAAGCGCGGACGCCAGTGCCCATACCATTCGCAACCATCGTTTCGCCATACACACCCCCCGAAACGCCCTCATGGGTTGGCCTCGGCCCTCACCCTGTCGATGCGCTGCTGATACCACTGAAGCAGCGCGGCGCTGCTCTTGCCGTGGAAGCATTTTTGCAGCTGCTCGCCGGTGGGCAGTGTCTCGGTAGCACGATACATGAGGTTGATAAAAGGATCCAGCTCGGCATAACGCGCCTGAATAAGGTCCTCCGGAGGCACATCCACGCCGGCCACCGGCGTCCGCTCAATACCCAGACTATAGGCAAACAAACCGGTGAGCCAGGGAGCGGCCAGCGGCAGCGGCTGGTGCGCTGACAACGCGGCCTCGGCGTTCTCCGGCGCCTCCACCGGCAGCCGCCGCTGCGCAACCCCCGCAAACAAAGCGTAGAAAGCATACGGAACGCTGTTGTCTTCTCTCAGGCTGCCGTTGACGGCGCTGCGTAAGGGCTCTCGCAGCGCCACGCGCTGCTCCTGCAGCTCATAATCCTCGCCCAATTGGCCGTAGAGCACAGCATCGGCGTTTTCCTGCGCTTCGGTGACCCATTGCACGAAGGACATCGCCTCCTCCGCCCGGCGGCTGGCCGCCGGTATCATCAGCATACCGGCGTGCAGATTGGGCTTCTTGCTCAAGAGCGCAGTCCATACATTGCTGCCGTGTTTCTGCCTGTGATGGAGGGGATAGGCATGGAAGTTTCGCAGGGTAAGGCCTCCGGGACTGGGGTAATACAGCAGGCTGTTACCTAAAAGCAGCGCGTTTCCGGGGGCTACCTCATGTCCGGGTTCACTGTACAGCGTTAAGTCCGCAAGCGCGCCGCGGGAGCGCAGGCTCAGATAGTCATCCAAAAAGTCCTGAACCCCAGGAATGTCCTCCAGCAGCACGGGGCGGGCATCGGCATCGTCCACACCCACATACACCTGTAGAAGGCCGCTGCCTACCTCCATATAGCCCTGCTCCAGCACCCAGCAGTCCAGCCAAGCGGAAAAGCTGGCGCTCAGCCGGAAGCCGCCGCGCACCGTCCCCGGCATTTCGGCGGTGGCCTTGGGTTCGCCCTTGGTCGGCGGGCCGGCCAGCCGCTCCACCAGCGCGCGCATGTCGGAAAAGGTATCCAACGGCTCCTGAATCTCCGCAACCGTATCCTGCCGGACGCACAACACATATTCGCTTCCCCCGGCCGTGATTTCCCGGCACAGCGGCAGGCCGTAGGGGCTGTCCGCAATGCGTTCCTTCCAGCGGGCCCAATATTCCGGCGCGGCCCGCTGGGCAGCGGCGGCGCAATCGAAGAGCAGCCCCTGGCTTTTCAGATCCTCAAAGTCTTGTTTCTTGTCCTGCAGCAGGCTGGTACTCAGGAAATAACCGTCTGCCTTGGCGACGCCGGAAGCCAGTTGGGCGGTCACGTATTGCAGATAGCTGTCAACGCCGTCATCGGAATAATCCTGCTTCACGGTGTAGAAGTCGATGTTCCACCCCATTTTTTTAAGCACGGTGCTATAATGCCGGTTCACAGCAATCATCGATCTCTGGTAGGGGCTGGGCAGCACGAGGATTATCGGCTGCGCAGAGGCTGCCGAAACTGCGGCATGTGCTGTGGGTTCAGGTGTGGCCGTGGGCTGGACAGCCGTGGGCGCACACCCTGGCATGCACAGCATTGCAAAGCTCAGCGTCAGGAGCAGCCAACGGAACCTCTTGACCATGCCAGCCTCCCGAAAGCCATGAATTATGGTTTTCTATCGCTATTCTAGCATAATCAAAGCAGCGTCACAATGGCGCCCCTTCAGAGGCTTCGGGAGGAATCAAACCCCCTCCAGGTTGAAGGGAGGCACATAGGTGTCGCTGGCTGAGCTGCGCTGCTGGCAATAGGCATGGGCAAAGCCCAGCTCCCCTGCGCGCTTGAGCACTCGGTCGTATTCCATCGTCGTAAGCCTGCGGTTGATTTCAGGGAATTCGGCGGCCCTATGGCAGGGCATGTATTGGCTCATGAGGCTGAGCACGATGGCCTTCGGGTCCAGATGGGTCGCCAGCCAATCGAGGATGGCCAGCGAATCCTCACGGCTGCCGGGCAGAACCATATGGCGCACGACCAAGCCGCGGGTCAGCAGGCCGTGGTCATCAAAACGCGCCGGGCCCACCTGCTCCGCCATGATCTCCAGGGCACGGCTGGCCACGGCAAAATAATCCGCCGCGCCGCTGTAGCGCAAAGAGCGGGCGCTGTCCATATACTTCAGATCGGGCAGATAAATATCCACGACGCCATCCATCAGCGCCAGGCCTTCGGGGCTGTCGTAGCCGCTGGAGTTGTACACGATGGGCACATGCAGCCCCCGGGCGCGGGCCATCGCCACCGCCGGCGCGATCCACGGCGTCACATGGGTGGGGTTCACCAGATTGACGTTATGAGCCCCCTGGGCCTGCAGCTCCAGAAAGATGTCCGCCAGCCGTTCCACGGAAATATCTCTGCCGAAACCGCCGGCACTTATGTCATGGTTCTGGCAATAGCAGCATTTCAGCGAGCAACCGGAGAAGAACACCGTGCCGCTGCCCCGTGTACCGCTGATGCAGGGCTCCTCCCAATGGTGCAGCGCTGCCCGCGCCACTCGCAGGCCCGCCACGCCGCAAGAGCCGGCGCGCACCGTGCGGTCGGCACCGCAAGCCCGAGGGCACCAATGGCAACTGGTGGGTGTGATTTGTCTGCTATCCATCCTGTCACGCTCCAAAAGAACAAACGGCATAGCCGGAAAGGCTACGCCGTATGCATGAAATCCTGTCTTTACCGATGGGCTTATCGGACGTTTCTTTCCTTGACTTTTGCAGCCTTGCCCACGCGATCGCGCAAATAATACAGCTTGGCGCGGCGAACCTTGCCGTGCTTGACAATCTGGATGCTGTCGATCCTGGGGGAATGGAGCGGGAAGACCCTCTCTACGCCGATGCCATAGGAGACGCGGCGTACGGTGAAGGTCTCGCGGGATGAGCCACCCTTGCGCGCGATGACAATGCCTTCAAAGGCCTGAATGCGCTCGCGGTTGCCTTCCACGACCTTGACGTTGACCTTCACGGTGTCGCCCACGCGGAACGCTGGAATATCGGAGCGCATCTGCTCCTGTTCCAATACACGAATGTCCAACATGATAATTTCCTCCTTCCGCATAGACGTTCATACCACCGGCTAGTGGTGGCAGCGGACCGTCCGTTTTCAGAACAATCGATAGTATACCAAAGGCTGGTTGCGATTTCAATCTTTTTTTGTCATTCACTGGGCGGGAGCGCTGGGCTGTGCACCGGGCACGATCTGTGGCGCTTCCACCTTGCCCAGCAGCCAGTTGGCCGTCGTCTTGGCGTTTTCCCAGTTAGCCTTGGCATAAACTGGGAGGCAAAGCACCATGTCTTCATTGATCAGCAGCTCGCCCAGGCCCTTGCACTGATCCAAAGGAATGCCGCAAAGCTGCTTCTCACCTGGGATGTTCTCTTCCTCGTCGGCGCCTACTATTACCTCACCTTTTGTGAGATCGGTACCCTCAGGCACGTTGAACTCGCCGATGATGTCCTGCAGGTTTATAAACGCCTCACCCTGGGCGAAGTTGTTGAACATCCAACTGGGCAAAATCAACACGGTGCCCTCACGGCTGGTGAAACGGGCCATCATGACCTGCATGATAACCATCTCCTGGCCTTCGATCAGCGGTGTGTTCTGTATCGTGACTTCCTTCTGATCTGAGGTCAGCTTTGTCTGGAGATCCTTCTGCCATTGCTCGGCCACTTCGTCATTCATATAGGCGCTGACAGCCAACACTTCGACCTTCAACTCATAGGGCACCTTGGGTGTGGTGACGGTGAACAGCATGTTGGCAGCCACAACCGCCAGCACGGTGAACAGCGCGTACATCCACCAGTGATACCGCCAATGCTCCCGCAGCCGGGCCGGTGTGGGCTTGAGATCAATCATTTCTCCTCATCCTTTGTCGATCTCGCTCTTGGATTGTTGGGTCTGCTTGGGTTGGGCGATGGGCTTCATCGTCGGGAACAGCAGCACGTCGCGGATGCTGGCTGAGTCGGTGAACAGCATGATCATGCGGTCGATGCCCAGGCCCATGCCGCCGGTGGGGGGCATGCCATATTCCATGGCGGTCACGAAATCCTCGTCGATCTCGAACTCGCCCTCCATGTACTTCTTTTTGGCCTGCTCGATGAAGCGCTGGCGCTGGTCGATGGGATCATTGAGCTCGGTAAAGGCGTTGCCCATCTCACGGCCGTAAATGAACACTTCGAAGCGCTCGGTCAGGCGGCTGTCATAGGGCGTGCGCTTGGCCAGCGGAGAAATTTCCACCGGATAATCGCAGATAAACGTGGGCTGTATCAGCTTGGCCTCGCAGAACTCCTCGAAGAACAGGTTGAGGATTTCGCCGCGGGTCATGCCGGGGTGCTCCAGATGCAGCTTGTGGGCGCGGGCGGCTTCACGGGCAGCCTCGTCGTCGGCGATCTGCGCGAAATCCACACCGCTCATTTCCAGCACGGCCTGCGACATCGTGACGCGCCGCCACGGCGGGGCCAAATCGATGTCCACCCCTTGATATGTCAGCTGATAACCGCCCAGCAGCTCGCGGGCCACGGTCGTGTAAAGGTCCTCGCACAGGTCCATCATGCCGTGATAGTCGGTGTAGGCCTCATACATCTCCAGCATCGTGAACTCGGGGTTGTGCTTGGGGCTCATGCCCTCGTTGCGGAAGATGCGGCCGATCTCGTAGACCTTCTCCAGGCCGCCGACGATCAGGCGCTTGAGATACAGCTCCAGCTCCACCCGCAACACCATGTCCAAATCCAGCGTGTTGTGGTGGGTACGGAAGGGCTTGGCAGCGGCGTTGGTCGCGTGGTTGTGCAGCACAGGGGTTTCCACTTCCAGATAGCCCCGGCCATCCATGACGCGACGGATGATGCCCATGATGCGCGAACGGGTGCGAAACGCCGCGCGCACCTCGGGGTTCACGATCATGTCCACATAGCGTTGGCGATAGCGCAGGTCCTGATCCTTAAGGCCGTGCCACTTCTCGGGCAGCGGCAGCAGCGCCTTGCTCAGCAGCGTGACCGCCGCGGCGTGTATGGAGATTTCCCCGGTGCGCGTGCGGAATACGAGGCCGCGCACACCTATGATGTCGCCGATGTCGGTCTTCTTAAAGTCATCGTAGACTTCCTCGCCCAGGTCGTCCCGCTTGACATACACCTGCATGGCGCCCAGACCGTCCTGCACGTTGGCAAAGCTGGCCTTGCCCATGATGCGCTTGGTCATCAGGCGGCCGGCGATGGATACTTCCTTGCCCTCCAGCGCCTCAAACCCCTCGATAATCTGCGTGGAGAAGTGGGTGCGATCGAAAGTCACGATCTGATACGGGTCGCGCCCGGCAGCCTGCAGCGCCTGCAGCTTGTCCCGGCGAATCTGTAAAAGTTCATCCAGTTGGGGTTGTTGCTCCTCCTGCTGGATTTCATCCGTTGGTTGCATATAAATACCTACCTGTGAATCTTTATGATCTCAAGCTGTCTCTTGCCTCCGGGCACATCCACTTCCACGACGTCGCCGGTCGTTCTGTTCATCAGCGCCGCGCCGATGGGCGATTCGTTGGAGATGCGGCCCTTGAAAGGATCGGCTTCATCGCTGCCCACGATCGTATACTTGAGTTCGGCGCCGGTGGCTTTGTTGCGCAGATTCACGACGCTGCCTACGGAAACGCGGTCGTCTGTGCCGCTCTCATCGCTGACAACCTCGGCATGGCGAAGGGTGTGCTCTATGGAGGCGATCTCGCCCTCTACAAACGCCTGCTCATTCTTGGCGTCGTCGTATTCGCTATTCTCGGACAGGTCGCCCAGTGCAATGGCTTCTTTGATGCGGTCGGCAACCTCCTGGCGGCGTGTCGTCTTCAGAAACTCGAGTTTATCCTCCAGCTTCTTCACACCCTCCTTGGTCAGATACGTTTTCTTGTTGCTGGCCACTGACATGTGCGCGTTCCTCCCTTTACCCGTTCGGGTTCGTTACTGATATGGTATGCCTGGGATGCCCCCGTATGCCGGGCAAAAACAATATCCCCCGCGCACACCGGGCAAACAGCATGCGTGGCGGATTAGATTACCGCAATTATAAGGAAGCGGTATTGCATTGTCAAGAAAAGAATTATCGAGGATTTTCGACCTTTTTCGCCCTGAATTAACAGATTGTTTACGGTCTCGCGGGGTGTGCCGTATTGTGAGCCCCTTGCCGTGAAAGTATAATAAAGACGTACCGAAGGCTGCGCCGAAGCCTTACACAGGCCTGGCGGTGGTCTCAGAACAGAGGTGTGAGTATATGTATTTTTATGGTATAGATCCGACCTGGCTGATCCTGATTCCGGGCATTGTGCTGGCCATGCTCGCCCAAGCCAAGGTAAGCAGGGCCTTCTCCCGTTACAGCGCCATCCAGAGCGCCCGGGGGTGGACCGGCGCGCAGGTGGCCCGGCATATCCTGGACCAAAACGGTCTGAGCGATGTCTCCATACAGCCCATCGCCGGCAGCATGACCGACAACTACAACCCCCGCAAACGCATGCTGAGCCTGTCGCAGACGGTGTATGGCAGAAGCTCTCTGGCGGCGGTGGCAGTGGCCGCCCACGAGGTGGGCCATGCCGTGCAGCACCAGCGCAACTACGCGCCCAACGCCATCCGCGCGGCGCTGGTTCCGCTGGCCAACATCGGCAGCTATGCCGCCTGGCCGCTGCTGATACTTGGAATCGTGCTCAGCTTCCAGCCGCTGGTGTATATCGGCGTGGGCGTGTTTGCCGCTGCGGTGCTGTTCCAACTGGTTACGCTGCCGGTGGAGTTCAACGCCTCCAGCCGGGCGCTGGCCATGCTGCGCGACGGCGGCTATCTGGCCGAGGAGGAGATCGTCGGCGCGCGCCAGGTGCTGAGCGCCGCCGCGATGACCTATCTGGCCGCCACGCTGATGAGTGTGCTGCAGCTCTTGCGGCTCCTAGCTATCGCCAATGGTGGACGTAGAAGAAACGATTGAGACACTCAATCGTCCACCTTGTGAAAGAACCCCATATGTGGAGAATTAGCAAGAAGCCGACCGACGGTTCATCCGACGGGAGGAAATGGAAACAGAGCAGTGGGTAGATAAAGAATCCGCCCGCAGGCAAAAACCATTTTTAAGAAAAATGATATGAGTGTTAAGGCAGAGATATCGCCTGGCGACATGTGCGGCAGGCGATAGAAGGCAGCTATGACAAGTCGTCAGAATCGTAGATGACGCGCAGCGTCATCTACGAAAGCACGACGCCCTTTTTTAGGATCAGGTTCGCGTATTGCGCGCGCTCGCCGGTGGCCACGATGGCGTAGGCGTTGCGGGCCCGTTCGTAGAATGCGAAGCGCTCCATATATTCTATACTGTCGCCGCTGACCGACTCGTGGTGCAGCAACAGAGCTTTGTACTCCTCCCAAATGGGCGTTTGCACATCGTCGCCGGGCACCACGGCCATCAGCGCCGTGGGCTTGGACACATAGCCATCCAGCGGGAACAGCCGCAGCATGGCGTCCAGCAGCGCCGGCACGCCGTGGCCGTCGGCGCGCACCAGGCGCGCGGCCAACGCAGCTGCCGGAAAATTTCCGTCGGCCAGCACGATCTCATCGCCGTGGCCCATCTCCATCATGATCTTCAACAGTTCCGGTGACAGCACCGGCGAAATACCTTTGAGCATATTCCGACCTCCAGTTCAGCAACCCGCAGCCATCGTGTCTTTACAGGCTGCGCACCGATTCGCCCTCCACAAGCTCCGTGGGCAGGCGGTAAACCTCCGGGAAATCCGCCCGATCGCCGGCCATGCGCTTGAGCAGCACAGCAGCGGCCGTCTGGGCCAGCTGCTCCATGGGCTGCACGACGATGCTCAGCGTGGGCTTTACGACCCTGGCCAGGTTCAGGTTGTCAAAACCGATGAAACTCAGATCCTCGGGCAGCCGCACGTTGCGCTCGTTGAGTGCCATCACCGCGCCCAGCGTCATGTGGTAGTTGGTCACATGCACGGCGGTGGGGCGGTCCGGCATGTCCAGCAGCTCGTTCATAAGCAGATAACCGCTCTCCATCTCGTAGTCGCCCCGTTTGACCAGCGTTTCATCCACGGGCAGGCCAAGGTTCTCGTGGGCGGCGCAATAGCCAGCCAGGCGCTCCCGGGCAGTATAGATATCCAGCGGGCCCGCGATGATGCCCACGCGCCGGTGCCCCCGGCGCAGCAGCGAATCCACAGCCCGATAGCTGGCGTCGCGGTTTTCCACCAGCACCGTGTCGCAGGCAATGCCCTCGATGGCACGGTCCACGAACACCACGGGTACACCGCGGTCTTCCCCCTGCTGCCCATCGAGCACCCAGCCCCGCTGGGGGATGGCCAGTATGCCGTCCACCCTCTTGCCCAGCAAGAAGCGCACCTTCTCGGCCTCCCGCTGCGGGTCGCGGCCATAATCGCACAGCATCACGCTGTACCCATAACGGCCCAGTATGCTCTCCACGTTGCTGACCAGCGTCGTACAGAAGGGGTTCATCAAATCCGGGATGAGCACGCCTACCGTCATCGTGCGGCTGGTCTTCAAACCCCGGGCGATGGTGTTCACCCGAAATCCCAGCTCTCGCACGGCTTCCTCGATGCGTTCGCGGTTGGCCGGCAGAACGTTGCCGCCGTTCAGGAATTTGGAGATGGTCGCGATGGATAGGCCTGTGGCGCGGGCGACGTCTTTGATCGTTGCGGTCATATATTCTTACCTTCAATATGGCATAGTGGCGATTTGGCTCATTCTAGCAATGGCGCGGTGGGTTGTCAATGCAAGTGGGGTCGCCGGGTTATTCATCATCTGATATCGCTGCAAACGACATCCTCACGTCGTTTCCCTCATAGGCGATCTCGACCTGAAGTCCGTTGTGAAAGGCCCTGTCCCGCCAGATAGTTTCAAAGAGCTCCACATAGTCTTCGTATGATATCATCTGTTTGATGTGGGCAGCCGCATGGTACAGGAACAGCCAACCGTGGTTTCGGAACAGCAATTCACTGTGTTCCTCGGTGAATCTCATAATGGCAACATCCTCGCCGTACAGCCGGTTCTGCATCCAGGCCGTGTACGCGATGAACGCTTTTCTCCTCGTAAAATAAGGCATCCAGGCGGGAACGCCCGCCTTTTCGCCTACGCCATCCTTGAACCAGTCCAGCGCATCCCGCTTACCGATCATTCCGACCAAGCGCACATAGTCGCGCAGCATTGCGGAAACTCTGTACTCCTCCCGCATGATGGATTCCCGGTTGGGCAAAGGCGTGTAATCATGGAACGGCAGTTGATCGACGTGCTTCAGTGGGATTGTGTAGCCATCCATGCAGGCCAGTTTGTATCCATTGTCATCCAGCACAAAGTCCAGGCGGACCTCCCATTCCTCTCCCAGCGGAATATGGAAAATGTACTTATCCTCTCCCCGTTCGAATAGCGGGTCTTGGCAGCTTGCGATTCGCTGCACCAAAGGGGCGGCAGCCTGATCGTTGAGCATCGCGAACAGGGAAGCGTCCACGAAATCGGTACGCGCCAATGAACTTCTTTGTATCTTCCTTTGAAATTCCTCCAGTATCACATGCATGCAGCGAATCACCTCTTCCTGCGACTAGTTAGAATATGCCCTATAGGAGGTGCTTGGTGCTGTTGAGGAACGCAATGTGCCTGGATTGGTCGTCACGGACCACCCAAAGATGGACGCCCGTATCCGCCGTGGCAATCGAGAAATCGGAATCCATTGGAAGGCGCAGGAAGCATCGGAACAGCATGTTGATCATTCCGCCGTGGGAGACGACCGCGATGCGGCTTTCGGGCGGATGTCCATACAGGATTCTTGATAGAACCTCCTCCGCCCTGGAACGGAATTGAATCAGGGACTCTTGCTGATAATAGCTCTCATGGGGCCGGATCACCAGCGGCCTCGGGTATCTGGCATCGGCCTCCTCATGGGGAAGACCAGCCACAAGGCCATTGTTGAACTCCATGAGCTCCGGGAGGAAGGTCGCTTCCACTCCCGTTCTCCCGGCCAGGATTTGGGCCGTCTTTCCGGCTCTTCGCAGTGTGCTGGAGAGTATGAAATCGGGCTTATGGTTGCGTGAAACCCACTCCGCCATGCGGGTGGCCTGCTGAACGCCCAGGTCGGTCAGCGGGAAGTCCGCCCTCCCCTCCAACCTGTGCAGGATGTCCGCCTCCGATTGCCCATGCCGAATGACGAGTATCTCCATACAGCCGCCTACCTCTGCCCCCAATACTTCCTGTCCAGCACCCGGTACTGTATGGCTTCGGCCAGGTGCTTCTCGGCAATCCCCTCGCTGCCTTCTAGGTCTGCAATCGTGCGGGCGACCTTCAGGATGCGCGTGTAGGCCCGGGCGCTCAGGCCCGTGGAGTCGAAGGCCTTCTGCAGCAGGCGGTGGCTGGCGTCGTCCAGCGCGCAGTGCTGCTCCAGCTGGGCGGCGTTCATGTGGCTGTTGGTGTGGGCAGCGCTGCCGGTGAAGCGGGCCGCCTGTACCTCGCGGGCGTGACCCACGCGCTCGCGCACGGCAGAAGAGCTCTCGCCGCGGCTGCGGTCGGTCAGTTGGCTGTACTCCACCGCTCCCACTTCCACCTGAATGTCCATGCGATCCAGCATAGGGCCGGATATGCGCCCCAGATAATTGCGGATGGCGTTCTCCCCGCAGCGGCACTCCCGCACGCGGGAGCCGTAATAGCCGCAGGGGCACGGGTTCATCGCCGCCACCAGCATGAAACGCGCCGGAAAGGCAAAGCTGCCGGCGGCCCGGGCCACGATGATGCGCCCATCCTCCAGCGGCTGGCGCAGCACTTCCAGCGTGTTGCGGGCGAATTCCGGCAGCTCATCCATGAACAGCACACCGTTGTGAGCCAGGCTGATGTCGCCGGGGCGTACCGGCGTGCCGCCGCCGGACAGCGAAACCGTGGTGGCGGTGTGGTGCGGCGTGCGCACCTGCCGGCGGCGAATCAGGCCGTCAGATGCGTCCAGGTCGCCGCTGACGCTGTAGATCTTGGTGACCTCCAGCGCTTCCTCAAAGCTCAAATCCGGCAGGATGGACGGCAAGGCCCGCGCCATCATGCTCTTGCCGGAGCCGGGCGGGCCGATCATCAAAAGGTTGTGGCCTCCGGCGGCCGCCACCTCCAGCGCCCGTTTGGCGCCATACTGGCCCTTGATGCGGCCGATGTCGTCGGCATCGGTGTCGTATGCATAGGTCTGGGCGGTCCACGGGCGCACCGGCAACGGCTGCAGCGCCTTGGTGTTGAGCGCCGTCACGAATTCCCGCAGGTTGGATACAGCATAAATCTCAATGCCCTCCACACAGGCCAGCTCGCCGGCGTTGGCCGCGGGCAGCGCAGCGCGGCGCACGCCGTGCTCACGGGCGGCCAGCACCATGGGCAATGCGCCGCGGATGCCGCGAACCTCACCGTTGAGGCTGAGCTCGCCAAGCAGCGCCATGCCCTGCAGGCTGTCGGCGCTCACCCGGCCGCTGACAGCCAACAGCGCCATGGCGATGGGCAGGTCGTAGACAGGGCCCTCCTTGCGCACGTCAGCCGGCGCCATGTTCATCGTGATGCGGCCGTCGGGATAGAGAAAGCCCGAATTACGCAGCGCCGAACGCACCCGCTCCCTGGATTCCTTGACCGCTGCATCGGGCAGCCCCACAAGCTCAAAAAAGGGCACACCGTTGCCCGAAGCGTCCACCTCTATCGTGACCGGATACCCTTCCAGCCCCATGAGGCCGTAGCTCATCACTTTTGCCAGCATATCGTCTCCTGTTACATCATGATATCGGTCAATCGAACAGGTCCGCGAACTCGATGGTGGCGGCCTGGGAGAAGTCGCCATCGCCCAGGGCACAGTCGGCGTCGCTCTGCTGCGGCAGCGCCGGCAGCCGCAGCGTAAAGGTGCTGCCGTGGCCCAGGCTGCTGACCACCGACACAGAGCCCTCCAGCGCTTGGGCGAACTGTCGTACCAGCGCCAGGCCTATTCCGGTGCCCTCGGCGCTGCGGGAAAGGGAGCTGTCCACCTGACCGAAACGCTCGAAGATGATCTCCTGCTTGTCCAGCGGGATGCCGATGCCCTGATCCCGCACGGTCAGGCTGATCCAGCCGCCGTCGCAGGACAAGGCGACGTCGATGGGCCCGCCGTCGGGGGAAAACTTGATCGCGTTGGACAACAGATTGAGCAGCATGCGCTCCATCTTTTCCGCGTCCGTAAACACGGCCAGGCACTCGCTGTCGGCATGGAAAACCAGGGAGATGCCCTTCTTCTCTGTGAAAATCCGAACGGAGTCCACAATGCTGCGGCACAGCGCCACGAGGTCCACGTTTTGCCGGCGCACGCGGATATGGCCCGAGGATATGCGCGCCATGTCCAACAGGTTGTTGACCAGGCGCAGCTGGCGGTAGTTGCTCTGGCGAATGCTGCCCAGATACATAGCCAGCCGTGAATCCGGATGGGGTGATTCGGCACGTTCGATGGACTGCACCGCCAGGTCGATCACGGCCAGCGGCGTTTTGAGCTCGTGGGTGATCAGAGAGAAGATCTGATCCTTCATCTCAATGGCCCGCTGCAGGCTCTCCCGCTGCAACTGCTCGATCTCCAGCAGGTGGCGCTGCTCATCCAGGGCCATCTTGTTGCGCTCCATCTGTGCGCTCACATCGCGGCTGCACACGATGGCTGAGGAGACATTGCCTTCTTCATCATAGATGGGGCTGCCGCTCTCGCTCATATATAACGTACGGTCGGGGCGTTCGCAGCGCATGCCACGGTGCTGTATGGCCTTTCCCTGCAGAACGCAAGCGGCCACAGTGTCCTGGGGCTCCAAACGATTGCCTTCCAGATCGAAATACCGGGTATGCCGAAAGGTATCACCGATACGATGGAGGGAATCCGGATCGTAATACAGGCTTCGGGCCGCTTGGTTGAGCAGCTTCACCTCGCCGCTGCGGTCCACCAGCATCAGGCCGTCGGACATACTGTCCACGATGGCCTGCAGCTGCTCCCGCTGCAGGTGGATCAGGGCGTCCTTCTCCTGGGCCTGGATGCGCAGCCGCACGCGCTCGGTGGCGTCGCTGAAAACGCACAGGACACAGCGGATACCGCCACCTTCCCAGATTGGTGTCCAAATCTCGTCCCAATAGCGCTGCCCGCCATCCAGCGCCGGCACGCCGTACAGCTGCAGCGTACTGGCGTAATCCAGCTGAGCGGCGGGCGGCTCGAAACGGCCGCTGACTTCGCGCACGCGGCGCTGCATCCTCTGGGTCAGCGGTTTGCCAAAAACGCTGGGCAGAGCGTCGGACGGCTGCCCGGCATATTCCAGGTAGCGCTGGTTGGCCCGCAGCACATGCAGGCCGGGCCAGGTAAAGAGCAAGCTGGCTACGTTGGCGTTGTAGAAGAACTGGTTGACGAGGAAAAATCGCTCCTCCAGCCTCGAGTTAGGAACCTCCTGCACGTAGTACTCGGCCAGCGTGGGCCGCAGGTGGCGTACAATCAGCATGACCTCCCGCGCCATCAGCGACGCAGTGAACACATAACAGCTGACAGGCCGCTCCAGCGTCTGGAAATCCACATCCTGTGCGGTGGCCCGCAGCGCGGAACGGAAGAAGGCGTCCACCGGGCGGTGCAGCACATCGTCGGCGGAATAGCCGATGAGGTTCAGAAACGCGTCGGATACCGCGACGATCCGGCCGGCGTCGGCCACCAGGCTAACATCAGTGTCCACGAGCGGCGCCATGGGGCACCTCCCACAATGTGAGGATTGTTCCATCATATCACTTTTTGTCAATTATTCAAGAATGTAGTGCAAAAACGGGACCACTAAGGAGAGGATTTCGCGCCCCTCGGGGGCGCGACCAAAGGGCTTTCCGGTCGCCCTTTGGAAACCTTCGGCCCCATTTATTGAATAAACATTTATGATACGACTAACGTAACAGTCGTTTTGTATATGAAAAACTGGCGGCATCGAGACGTTTTTTTTCACTGGGGCTCGTGATTCGTATATAAAAAGCCGGCGACGTCGCGACATCGCCGGCAAAGGATTTAAAGATTATAAGCGGACCTGTGAGGACGGGCCTTCGGCGGCCTTGGCGCGGGCATCGCCGATCTCCTTGTCCCAGTCCAGGTGGCGGTAATCGGTGGCCTTGTCGTCGGTCTGGAACCAGTTCAGGAAGTCCTCCCACATGGGAACCGTCCACGCGGTGTCGATCTGGGCAGTCGTGTAGGTCTTGCTGTCCAGGCGCAAAAAGCCGAAGATGTCACGCACATGGCTCTTCTCCGCGCCTACGACGACCTCCTCGGCCAAGTGCGGCGGGATGAAGATGACGCCGGAAGGCGTGGCCAGCACCACGTCACCGGGCATGCAGATGGCGTTGCCGATGCGGCAGGGCACGTTAAAACCGGTCATCGTGACGTCGCCGATACCGGTGGGATCGTTGCCGCGGTAGAAGGTGTTCACGTTTTCGATCTTTATGATCTGCTCCAGGTCGCGCACGCCGCCCCAGATGATGGCGCCGCCGCGCTTGGTGCGCGTGGAGATGGCCGTGGACAAGTTACCGCCCACATAGGTGCCTTGATAAATCTTGTCGAAAAGGTCCACGACAACGACGTCGTCCTCCACCAGTTGGTCGATGACCCATTGGTTGAAGAAGCCCCGGCGGTTCTCGCACTCGTGGCCGTATTTCAGCAGCGTCTCGTGCAGGTCTGGGCGCATGGGCACCATAACAGTGGTCACAGCGCGGCCCACCATGGTCTTGGTCGGGTGCACGATGCGGAAGTCTCCCTGAAACTGATACTTGAAGCCGTGGTTCCACAGCGGGCCCCAGGCTTCTTCCAGCGTGATGTTGCGCATGCGGCGCAGGATGTCGGCAGAAACCTTCGGGCGTCCATCTTCGAACCGTTCACCGGTCCACAGCGGCGTAAGCTGCATGATGTCTTCGCGGCAATCGAACTTCATGGGTCCCCTCCTGTCTATTGGCGCGTTTACGACACTCTGCCCGGCGGGGCTGCGCGCCGTTCCCATTATATCGCCCATCGCAGCACTTGGGACAACAATAATGTATATGGTTGTATAGACGATCAGGACTTAATAGGTTACGCTTTTGCCCCGGCCAGCAGCAGTACCGTCATGGCCAGTTCCTCAACGGCGGTCTCGTCGGAGGCCAGACCTTGCTTGATTCTGGCGTCGGCCCGCGCGCAGCGGGCGACGACCTCGGCAATGGCAGCCCCGCTCCAGCGGGCGGCGGCGCGGCCGGCGGCGTCCAGCGCAAAGCCCGCCACACCCAGGCTCTGGGCCAGCGAGCGCATGTCCGCACCTTTGCCCTGGGCCTTCACTGCAGCCATCAGGCGGGCCTGGCGCTCGATGAGGCTGAGCATGGAACCAACGCCCTCGGCATCCTGCAGCAGCGGGCGCAGCTTGCGCATGGCCTCGGCCCCCTGGCCGGCAAACAGGTTGTCCAGAAAGCTGAACACCTTATACTCCTGCGTCTGCACACACACGGCCTCGATGTCGGCACGGGTCAGGTTGCTGCCCGGCCCGGCGTGGGCGCAGGCCTTGTCCACCTCGTGGCTGAGCACCTGCAGGTCGTTGCCGGCATATTGAATCAGGAAGCGCGCGTCCTCGCGGCTCACGGCACAGTCATTGCGCCGGCACATCTTGGCGATCTGGGTCAGCAGCTCATCCTCGCTCAGGCGGGCGAACTCCACGACATCGGCCACTTTGATCAGTTGCTTGTAGGCGGCCTTGGTCGTGTCCAGCCCGGCGCGCATCAGGAACACCAGCACGCTGGTCGGCGAAAAACGCGCGGTCAGGCGCTCCAGCTCCTCGGCCTCGGCGCGGCTGTCCAGGCCGCTGCCGCGGCTGGAAGACGTCAGCATCGCATAGTCGCGCACGACGATCAGCCTCTTCTCGGCCATAAATGGCAATGTCTCGGCGGCGCGGCGGATCTCGGCGGCGTTGGCACGCTCGCCCTCCAGCAGCAGATAGTTGAGATCCTCCATGCCCGGCGACACGAGTTTGGCCTTGAGCGCCTCCATCGTGCGGTCCTTGACGTATTCCTCCGGCCCGTGGAAGATCAGGATGCCCTCCACGGTACCGGCGTTGATCTTAGCGAAAACTTCCCTGTAACCCATCGGCCCACTCCCCCGCCCACGGCTGCTCACCTTCGGCCAGCAACGCCAGGCTTGCGCATGCATCCATATTGTAGGCCCTGGCGGCCCCCTCGGCAACCCCGTCGGGCAGCACTGCCATGCCAATGCCGGTCAAATCCAGCCCGGCGGCGCGCTTGGCGCTCATGCACAGCACCGCAGTGCCCGCGCCGGCCAGCGCCGCCTGTGCATCCTCTTCACCGCCCGGGCTCATCCAAGCCACATAGGCGATGTCACGCCCAGCCGTCCGCAATCTCAGCGTGGCGCAGTCATTATCCGTGGTGACCTCCCTCAGTTGCTCCGCCGTTTTCACGACGATGCCCAGCGCGGACGCATCCTGCAGGAAGGCCACGGCTGCCGGGTCGGCCGGCCAGCTGCCCGGCACGACGACGGCCTTCACAGCCAGGCTCGTATGACGCAGAGCCGTGCCGTCGGGCGGCGGTTCCTGGGGCAGGAAATACAGCACATCCACCGATGCCAAGCCGCGTTTGGCAGCATAAGTCGCCGCGGCGTCCCACTGGCCGGCGCAGGCCACGTAGCGCACATTGCCCTGCTGCCAAAAGAGGCTGGCGCTGCCCTGCTCGGCCAGCACGGCGGCATCACACCGGTAGGCCGGCGGCTGGGGCCAGCGCCACACCATCGCCACAGCCAACGCTAGCGCCACAGCCGCCACACCCAGGCGGCCCCGGCGGCCCAGGCGCACCACCGGCGGTGACAAGCCCAGCGCTGCCCCGCCGAAGGCCAATGCCACCCACAGGGGCGGCGAAGGCGCTGCCAACACCGGCGCCCGGGCGGCCAGCCACAGCGCGCCATCCAGATAGAGCCGAACGCACCCATCCAGAAGGCCGCCCACGGCCTGGGCGGCAGCATCCAGCCAGCCCACAGCCAGCAGCGCCATGCCGCCCAGCTGAAGCATTTCCGAGACCGGCACCATGATGAGGTTGGAGAGCGGCGAAACCAGCGGCAGCGTGTTAAAGTAGTACAGCAGCAGCGGCAGCGCCATGATCTGCACCGTCACAGTGACGCCCAGAGCTCCGACCATCCGGCGCAGAACCTTCCGGCGGCGCGGCAGCAAGCGCTCCAGCGGTCCCATCCACAGCAGGATGGCCGCTACGGCCGTAAAGCTCAGCTGGAAACCCACATCGAACAAGTCCAGCGGGTTGACAGCCAACAGCACCAGCGCCGCGGCGCTCAGCGCGCTCAGGCCGTCGTAGCGCCGGGCGGCCAGACGCGCCGCCAGCACCGTGAGCCACGCCACAGCGGCCCGGGCCACCGATGGCGACAGCCCCGCGTAGGCCACGTAGCCTGCCAGCACCAGCAGGCTGCCCGCCACTGCCAGCGCCATCGGCGCGCGCAGGCGGCGCAGCAGCAGCCAGGCAGCCCCGGCAGTCAACGTGATGTTGAGGCCGCTGACCGCCAGCAGATGGGCAGCGCCCAGGCGGTTGAACGCGCCGGAGGTGGTGTCGTCTATACCGTCACGGTTACCGCTGAGCAGCGCGTCCACCAGCGCGGCGCTGCGGGGCGACAGGCGGCTGTACAGCACCCCGTGGGCATAACCCCGGAAGCGCTGCAGCAGCGCCGCAGGCCCCGTCGGCTGCAGCTCGCGGATATCCTCCGGAACGTCCGCATAGGCGTAGAAGCGCACACCCTGGCGCATCTGGTACCCTCTGCCGTTGAAGCCGCCATAGAACTGGGTTCCATGGGGACGGCTCAAGCGCACCGTGGCGGCATAAGTTCCGTGCTGGGCCAACACGCTGTCCTCGGCTGCCGTCACGCGTACGCGGCCTGTCAGCGGCTGGCCGTTTATTGTCACGTCGTCCAGAACATAGCGGACGGTCTGCTCCGGGTCGATTCTGGCTTGCACAATGCGTCCGGTCAATTCCACCGGTTCCGGCGGAGCCCATGGGTCCCAAGCCCAGGCCGGCAGAGCGATGTTCACAGCCGTGACGCCGGCGCACAGCGACAGCGCCAGCGCGCACAACAGCAGGTTGCGCCGCAGCGCATACAGCGTGGCGGCCAGCATTGCCAGCGCCAGCATGGCCAGCAGGCCATAATTGATTGGAATGGTCCATTGGGCGCCCAGCACGATGCCCAGCATATAGTAAAGCGCAACAGGAAACAGCGGCCGCTCCTCGAAGGAGCGCACCCATAGGCGAGGCCCGAGGGGCGCCGCCGGCGTCGTCATCCGATCTGGTAGCAGGCGCCTTCCTGTGCAAGCTCCGCGTGCGGGTACGCGCGGCGGGCCTCATCCAGAAGGACGCTCTCATCGATCTCCGGGTGGATGTGAGTGATCACGACCCGGCCCACGCCGGCGCTGGCAGCCACCTGTGCGGCCAGCTCAGAGCTTAAGTGCGGGGCCTTGTCGCTCCAGCGCGCGCAGCTCAGGCAGCCGTCAATCAGCAGGAAGTCTGCGCCTCGGGCGAAGTCCTCAAAGCCCGGCGTGGTGTTCAAGTCGCCGGAATACACGAAGCTGGCCCCGTTATGCTCGATGCGCACAGCGTTGCACGGCACCAGGTGGCGCGTGGAGAAAAAGCGCAGCGTAACATCCCCCAGCGTCAGCATGTCGCCGCCCTTCACCGTGCGTACGGAGAAGACGCCGGCGTCGCTGAGCACGCCGGCCACGTCCGCAGGCTCCACGGGCATGTACAGCGGCAGCGGAGCCGCCAGGCGGCCGTCGGCCAGCATGGCCGGCAGGCCGTAGCGCAGCACCAGCATGTCGGCCATGTGGTCGCTGTGCAGGTGGCTCAGGACGATTGCGCTCAAGTCGTGTATGGCGCAGTGGTACTGCAGGCGGCTCAGCGTGCCGCTGCCGCAGTCCAGCATCAGGTTCAGCGCGCCGGCTTGCAGCAGATAGCCCGAGCACGCGCCGCCGGCTTTGGGATAGGGGCCGTATTTGCCCAATACTGTCAATTTCATGGTGAACACCTCACAATAGAAGGATGATTTCATTATAACATCCGGTGGCCTGGCGAACGATGCCAAACCAGAGGAAAATTGGAGCTTGTCAGCCTCGCGTTATGCTTATTTTGTACCCTAATATTTTTTTAAGCATAAATAACATAAGCATATCCATAAGGTAAAAAATACTAAGGCAAGTATCCAGGCAATAATTGCAAACATCCAGCCAATGAACCCGGCGCCCCACAATTCTAATGCGGTAGATCCTGCGACTGCACATACGAGAATAATAAACCAGCTTAAAATCGATAAAAAACACAAACGTATCATAATAAATACTTTTTTCCCTGTAGCTTCTACCAATCCTCCTAGCATAAAATCTACTAATGAAATTAAAAATCCCATTGATACAATCCTCCATTGTGCCTAACATAAATAGTCCGAAGTCCGAAATCACTCGATTAATTCCGATTGCCGTTATTTATCCATCATGAAAAATTTCGAATATCTTCCCATCCATGCTGATTATTTGATCGATGGGAATCACTGTGCCATCGGCCATAACGACAATCCGTTCGTAATCATCCACTTTTCTAACAGAGTTGACGGCAGTAACATAGGCGCCGCCATCCTTCTTTGCATCCGGCTGAAAGAAGGTGATTTCGATCTCGGGATGCTCTTGAATCCGAGCTGCTGTGATTTGCAGTCTTTCCCTCAAAGCGTCCTTCCTATATTCATCCAGTTCTATTCTCTCGTCAGTCAGCCTTGCCGTTTCCTTGATGGCGGCATCATAGCCGGTCAGAGCGGCGAAGGGGGAAAACTGAGCCGCCCGGTCAATAGCTGCCATACGGGGGCGCGTCGCAGAGACATGATGAGGCAGATTGATGATGTCGTCATATGCCCCAGTCATGCCTTGTGCCCTCCAATCTGCTTGTTCCGGTCTACGGTGGTAGCGCCTTCCTCCAGATTCATACCCTTTAGAATAGCGTTCTTGCCATATTTCTTCTTTATCTGAAGCAGTGCTTTCTGCATCCTGTTCTCCCGTGCAAGCGCGGCTTCTTCCTCCTCTTTTTTCGCCTGTACAGCCGTGTAATCCGTGAACAGATCCAGCTGCTCAAAACTGTCTGCCTTTTGAACGGTCGCCTCATCAACAACATGATTCGCTGTGATGTTGACTCTTCTGATCAGGAGGTTTTTATCAACGATACGCTCAAACAGCTCTGTGACGGCTTCCAGAATCATCCTTGTTGAGGAGGTCTGCCTGCCTAGATTTATCGAGCCATGCGCAGATTTGGGAACGTCGCTTCCGTACTGGTCAGTGACGATTGCTCCATGGTAGGATTTCTTTATCTTCGGGTTTGTCAGGTTTTCAATATCATATCCGACCGTCAAAACGAGCTGGTCGGTAACAAGCCTTTTTTCTACCAGATCGAGTACCAGCAGATCTGTCATTTCCCGTACAACCAGCTGCGCTTTGTCAAAGGTATAGGCGCTATGCAGCACCTGCCCCGACCCTATGCTGTTTGCGCTTGGCCTATACGCTTTTATATCGGCAATCGTGCATGGCTCCCAACCCCATGCATGGTCTATCAACAACTCGGCATTGATACCGAACAGCTTGTACAGCAACTCCTCGTTGTGATAATCGGTAGATTTACCGAGCGAGCACCTTGCAACATCTCCCATCGTAAAGAGGCCATGCTCCTCCAGCTTCTTGGCATATCCTTTGCCAACGCGCCAAAAGTCTGTTAGCGGCCTATGTGACCACAACGAGCGGCGATAGCTCATTTCGTCCAGCTCGGCAATCCTCATGCCGTTGCTGTCAGCCGGAATGTGCTTTGCTTGGATATCCATAGCCACTTTGCTAAGGTACAGGTTTGTTCCAATTCCCGCTGTTGCCGTTATGCCGACTGTATTGAGTACATCCAGTATCATTTCTGTGGCAAGCTCACGGGCTGAAAGATTGTAGGTGTTCAGGTAATTGGTGGCATCAATGAACACCTCATCGATGGAATAGACATGGATATCTTCGGGCGCGATGTACTTCAAGTAGATGTTGTAGATCCGCGTGCTGCACTCTATATAAAGCGCCATTCTCGGCAGAGCAACAATGTAGTCCAGCGAGAGATTTGGTGAGGATTTCAACTCAACATCGTTGAAGGACGTGCCGGAAAAGGCTTCGCCCGGCGCTTTGCGTAGCCGTGCCGCATTTGCTTCCTTGACTTTTTGCACGACTTCAAACAGCCTCGCCCTACCGGGAATACCGTATGCTTTGAGGGAGGGCGAGACGGCGAGACAGATGGTTTTTTCGGTACGGCTTGCATCAGCGACAACCAAGTTGGTGGTCAGCGGATCAAGCCCTCTTGCTATACATTCGACCGAAGCATAGAAAGACTTTAAGTCGATTGCAATATAGGCTCTATTCTTCATGCTTATACTTCGGTCACCTCGCTATGCAATTTCAACTGCTCGCGCTGCTGTATTGCTTGACCGCTAAGTTCCACAGCAGCCGTGTAACCATGAAACACACGATAGGCGCCAGCACGCCCCACACCGACCACAGCGGACTGAGCTTGCCCAGAATGAACAGCGTCGGAAAGTTGGTCACGACGAAGATTGGCACCACATACACGCCGATGCGCTGCACAATCTTGCTGTAAATGCCCATGGGCATGTTGTTGAAATCCCAGAAGGAATCCACGAGGCCGGCCAGCGAGCCGGACTTCACGAACCAGAAGGAAAACAAAATCGGGAACAGGAAGATGGAATACCCTACGATGGCCCCGCACAGCAGATAGCCGGCAAAGCCCAGCAGGCTCAGCACATTTAACGGCAGTGCCAGCCGGCTCCACCCGATGGCCACCATGATGGCCCCGGCAATTACGTCGGTCAGGAACAGCGCCAGATCGCTGCGGCGCAGCGTGGCCATGAACTGCAGCGACACGGGCTTTACGATGAAGAAATCCAGCGTGCCGTTGCGGATGTGGTCGCTCAGCGCAAAGTTGTTCATCATGAACAGCCCCGCGTAAAAACCCGTCACGATGACGAAGGTACCCACGAACACCAGCACCTCGTCGGGTGTCAGGCCGTTGACGCCCACGCCGGCGTTGTAGATCACGATGACATACAGCAGCTTGACCAGCAGATAACCCATCTCCATCAAAAGCCCGGTGACGAAGTTGACCCGGTATTCCAACTGGGCGATCAGGCTGTTCTTCATGAATACAAACCAGATGTAGGCGTGCTTGCGGATTTCGGTCAGAATCGTTCTCATGGTTCAGCCTCCCGCCGCCACATAGCGCTTAAGCCCCGTACGCCAGGTGAGCATCGCCAGGCCGGACAGCACCGCCACCCACAGAGCCATTGCAGCGCAGCCCAGCAGCACGTCGAAACCCACGATGCGCCCGCACAGCACGTCCACAGGGAAGTTGACCGTGTAGCGGAAGGGCAGCCAATTGAGTATAGCCACGATCCGCGGGCCGAACACGTCCAAAGGGAAAATACCGCCGCTGAAGGCGATGAATACGATGCGCACCGCCTCAAAGAGAAAGCCGACCTCCGACAGCCAGAAGGCCATCATGCCCACCAGGAAGAAGATGACGTAGTTGAGCAGGAAGGCCAGCAGCAGCACCAACGTGAACCACAGCAGGCCCAGCGGTGTCACGATGGCGCCCAGCGCGGTGTTGAGGGCCAGAATAGCCGCCACCATGACCAAATAGATCAACCCACCCTGTGCCAGCTTGCCGCCAAGGAAGTTGACCGCGCGGAAGAAAAAGTAACCGATGGGTCTCACAAGGAACTTGTCCAACCCGCCCAGCTTGATGTCGTCGTTGATCTCATACTCGAAACCGGTGCGCAGCAGCCGCTGCACGATGTTTGCTATAACGGTGTACACAAGCATCTGGGCGTAGGTGTAGCCGAACATGGAGTCACTGCCGCTGCCGCTGTAGATGGCGCTCCACATGAAGTACTGTATGAACATCGGAAACAAGGCGCTTACCATTCCCAGCAGGAAATCGGCGCGGTATTCCATGGCGTTCTGTATGCCCAGTGCCCCGGCTTTGGCGTATTTGGCCAGCGCGTTCACGGCGCAACCTCCTTGCGGTAGAGCACGGCGATGCCCTCCTCCAGCGGAATGTCCTCGATGTTGAAATCCACGACCGGCAGGCTGCTCAGCAGTGCGGCGCACACGGCTTTGATGTCGGACCGGTCAGCTTCCAGCACGGCGTTGGCCCCGTCATATTCCTTGACTTGCCCCAGCCGCTCCAGATCGGCGCGCTCCACGGTGTGCTCCAGTTGCACCTTGATGCGCTTTTTGCCGCTGAACACGTCACCCACGCGGGCGAGCTCGCCATCATACACGATTCGCCCCTCGTTGATGAGCACACAGCGGCGGCACAGGTCCTCAATGTCGTTCATGTAGTGGCTGGTCAGCAGCACCGTGGTGTGGTTCTGGGTGTTGTAGTATTTTAAAAACTCCCGGATTCGCCGCTGGCTCAGGATGTCCAGCCCGATCGTGGGCTCGTCCAGAAACATGACCCGGGGCCGGTGCAGCAACGCCGCAATGAGCTCCATCTTCATGCGCTCGCCCAGTGACAGGCGGCGCACCTGCACACCCAGCAGCTCACGCACCTCCAGCAGCTCTGTGAGCTCATCCAGCGACGAACGATATGCGCGCTCGTCCAGCTCGTAGATTGCACGGTTGAGCGCGAAGCTCTCCACCGCCGGCAGATCCCACCACAGCTGGCTCTTCTGCCCCATGACGATGGCGATCTGCTTTTTGAAATCCTTGCGGCGCTCCCAGGGCGTGAAGCCCAGCACACTGGCTTGCCCCGCCGTGGGGAACAGTATGCCCGCGAGCATCTTGAGCGTGGTGGTCTTGCCGGCGCCGTTGGGGCCCAGAAAGCCGGTCATCTCGCCTTCCTCTATGGCGAAGCTGATGCCGCGCACGGCCTCCTTGACCAGCTTTTCCCGGTGTACAAGGTTGCGCAGCGAGTGGCGCAGGCCCGCTTCTTTCTTATAATAGGAGAAGGACCGGCTCAGACCGTCGACCTCTATGACTTTCATGGAGCCTCCCGCGACATTAAAATATATAATATGCGCAAATAAGGATAGCATCGAGCAAACGCTTTGGCAAGCATCACCCGCCGTTGGGTGTACGTTTCCCGGTTGACCCGTGCCCGCAGCCTTGCTATACTGCGCTCGAACAGGACTGCCGGGGAAAGGACGTAATGATATGACATCGAGAGAGCGACTCAACGCGATTCTCCGCAACCAACCCGTGGACAGGCCCGCGCTGAAGCTATGGGGCTTCCACCCAGGCCAAGAGCTGATCGACGACGCCTACCGGCCCGTTTATGACCTGGCCGCCGAGGTTTCGGACTACATGTGCGGATGCGCCTCACCGGCGGACATCCGCCTGGGTACAGCCGCAGGCTGTATTGCAGAAACTACGCATACGCCGGGACCTGACGCGCAATGGGAGGACATCACGACCGTCTGGCATACGCCGGCCGGCGATCTGAAGGGAGTCTATCGCGCCAGCACAACAGGCTTGCCCGGTTATGATCTTGAGCATCCGGTGAAAACGGCGCAGGACTTGGAAGCCCTGCTGTCGGTGCCCTATACGCCCTATCCCTTTACGCTTGCCTCCTACGATGCTCTGGATGAAAAGATCGCCGACAGGGGCATCTGTGTATATAATATCGGCAACGCCATGTACACGCTCCAGTCTGTGATTGGTCCGGAGAACTTCGCGCTTATGAGCATCGAATGCAGAGAGCTCGTCCACCATGCCATCGCAGAGTACGCCCAGAGGATTCGCCTGGAAGTTGAAAGGGTGTTCGACGCGGGCCTAAAGCCCGTGTTTGGCTGGGTCGGCCCTGAGGTGTGCATACCGCCGCTGATGTCCCCCAGGGATTTTGAAGACTTCGTGATGCGCTATGACAAGCCGCTGTGTGACTACATCCATGAGCGCGGCGGCCATGTATGGGTCCATTGCCACAACCACGTCGCCAATTTTATTGAGCGGTTCATCCATATGGGCGTGGATGTGCTCAACCCCATCGAACCGCCGCCCATGGGCGATGTGCAACTGGCCCAGGCGGTGGAGCGCTTTGGCCACCGCATCGGCTTAGAGGGCAACATCGAGACCCACGACCTGTGGACGGCGGACAAAACGCGCATCGAGGAACTTGTGGCGGCGGCGGTGCAAGAAGGCGGCAAGTCCGGTCGGTTCATCCTGTGCCCGTCGGCCGGCTATATGGAGTTCACCCACCCCACGCAGACCTATATCGACAATCTGCTGACGTATCTGCGCTTCGGGCATGAGCAGGTGTGCGCACAGTCGAAACAATGACGAACAAAAAAGAGGCTTCCTTCCGGAACTGGAAGGAAGTCTTTTTTGAAAATGAATCAGTAGGGTTTTGCACTTTTGACGGGTGAAAAAGGACCGTAGACCGGAGCCTGCCCAACCATACGATAGGCCCTTACCTTATAACTGTAAACTTTGTACCGGATCAGACCAATGTCGACATAGCCTATAACGGAACTGCCAACCTTGGCGATCATCTGATAGGTCCCAGTGCTCGAATGATAACGAAAGACTTCGTGTCCGCTGGCCCCGGGCACAGCCGCCCATGACAGCCTGATGCTGGACTTGGATGCCCTGGCGGCAGAGAAACCGGAAGGCGCGGGCAGAGTGGGTTGAGCGGACACGATCGACGAATAGGCACTGTATACCGCCCGGTCCCCGCTCGTTCGGTATGCCCGGACTTTGTAATAATAGGTGACGCCGGTGAGAAGGCCAGTGTTCTGATAACTTCTGGCCGTGGTCGTGGTCAGCTTGGCATATGTGCCGGTTTTTGATAAGGAGCGGTACACTTCATATCCGGCAGCTCCGCTCACGGCCGGCCATGACAACTTGATGCTATCGTAGGAGGCGGACACGGCATTGACCGAGGGTTGATCAAGCAGCCACGAAATCGTAAGGCTGTACGCAACGGAAGAATGATTGTACCGGTTCACATTCACATAATAAGTACCCTCAGGCAGGTTCCGGCTCCCACTCCTTACACTTGTGGTGTTCCCACTGGATTCCATGTGCAGAACAGGAGACTCCGACCTTTTTCCTGTAACGGTATTATAGGAATACAAATTAATACTCCAGTATTTATCTTTGGAGTCAATCGCCTTGTGGGTGAACCCCATCGATATCACCCGTGGTGATGATAGGGTCAAACGGTACCAATCGCTGTCGGCACTTCTCATCAAAGAGCCATAACAGGCAGTGTCCAACTTGATGGCGTTGGCGGTTTGCAGCGAATCGTTGGATTCCTTTTCCCATTGGGAGGACGCGGTGAACGAGGCTGTGACGGTATAAGCAATGCCGGAGTATAGCCCGCCAACATCGACCATGACGTAATAGGTTCCGGCGGGCAATCCCACGCTGCTGCTGGTTAGGCTCAGGTCGCCGCCTGCAGAATCGATCTGTGTTAAGAGCATCCTTGCGCCGGAAACAGGGTTATAACGGTAAAGTCCGATTTTCCAGCAAGTACCCGTCAAGTTCACAGCGCCATGCCTGAAGGTGATATTCACCTTACCCGCTGAGGAAACAGTGAAACGGTACCAATCGTCGTCGGAGCTTCTCATCAAAGAACCAGAATAGGCTGTATTGACCTTGGCGGTTGTGGCAGTCTGCAACGAATTGTTGTATTCCTTTTCCCATGTGGAGGCCGCGGTGAACGAAGCAACGATCGTATACGGGATGCTGGAGTGTCGCTCACCGGCATTGACGAAAAGGTAGTAGGTACCGGATGGCAAGCCCACGCTGCTGCCGGTAATACTCAGGTTGCTGCCAGCTGAATCAATTTCCGTCAACAGCGTCTTTTCACCGGACCCTGGATCATACCAGTACAGATCGACTCCCCAAAAGATGCTCGCGGAATTCACAGCGCCATGCTTGAAGGTGATGTTTACTTTCCCCGATGACGGCAGAGTGAATCGGTACCAGTCGTCATCGGAAGAACTGGACAGGGCTCCGGTTACCTGGGCGTTGACCTTGATGGCAGCAGCGGTGTGCAAAAAGTTATTTGGTTCTTTTTCCGCCAGGCTTTCAGCAAACGCCGCAGTGGGTGCAAAGGCTGTCACCCCTATCAGCAAGAGAAAAATGAGGCCTGTCAAAACGAGACGCCGTACCGCTCTACTCATGCGTGCCCCCTGCTATGTACCATTATCTATGATTATAGCGTATCGAAGATGAAACACAACCATTGTTTGCCATATTTTGCGTGGGGGGGAGCATGATCGATTTGTCCGCATCGTGGCAATGAGACAAGAGCGGTACAAGAACCTTGATACCGACGGCGGATTCACTCCGCCGAGGAAATGAGAGCAAGAAAAAAACCAATGCAAAAAGCTCGCCGCAGCGGCCACGTTCCCAAAAGCAAAGTGTGAGCCTATGCAAAAAAGAGGCCCACTGGCGACAGTTATCGGCAGCGGGCAATCAAACAATCATACAGGGCTCCAGATCGCCGAGGCGCCCGCGAGGTAATCCGCTTGCGGATTACTGGTCGCCCGCAGGCGACGCAACAGCGCCGCTGGCGAAAGGCTCAATGGGCTTTAGCCCTTGAGCCCGATCACATCCGTCATCTCCAGCCACCCCCGCCGCCCGGCCACCGAACGCACCGCCAGCAGCGCGCCGTCGGCAAAGGCCTTGCGGGAAAAGCTCTCGTGTATGATCTCGATCTTATCGTTCTCACCCACCGCCATAATCTGGTGACGGCCTATGTAGCCACCGGCGCGCACGGAGGTGATGGGGATTTCCTCGTCGCGGCCATTCTCCTGCATGCTCTCGCGCATGGTGCGGGATATGACGTTGGCCGTGCCCGATGGAGCATCCTTCTTGCCCTTGTAGTGGATCTCTGTGATGTTGAAATCGTAGCCGTCCAGATATTTGGCTGCCAGCTGCGCCATGACCAGCAGCACGTTTACACCCAGCGTGATGTTGGGCGCATAGAGAATGGCGATGTCGCTGATGGACGAGTAATCCTTTATGCGCTTGAGCTGCGCCGCGCTGAAGCCAGTGGTGCCGATGATGATGTCGATGTGGTGTTCCATGCACAGCTCCACAAGCTCCATCGCCATCTCCGGCGAGGAAAAGTCGATCACGACGTCAGGTTTGCGGAACTTGAAAACCTGGCGAAGCTGCGAAACGCTGTAGACCAGCGCGCCCAGGCGCTCCAAGCCGCACAGAGCGCCCACATCCTGCCCTTGTTTATCGCTGCCCTCGCGGCAGATGCCGCCAATGAGCTCGATGTCCGCCGCCTGGGTGAATGTCTTGATCAGCTCCTTGCCAGCCTTGCCCAGACCGGATATCATTACCTTCATGGTGCGCCTCCTTCTTTGCGTCGATGGATCGTCCGCAGGGGAATCGGGTTTGGGGACGCAGCGCACAAAAAAAGCGCTGCATGTCGATAGCAACACGCAGCGCATGGGCTTAAAGCCAACGCTTCGGCACCGGATAACCGCCTGCGAAGCCGGCGGTACGAAGGTGCCCGGAACAATGCCGTTACAGCAATTGCATCCTTTTGGCGCTTACGAGATTAGCTGACGGGCTCGGGTGAAAGGATCCCCTACCGGCCAAAGCCGGATACGCCCCAAAGTTGGGTCTCCCGCTCTGCATGAAGCAGACTCAGCGCTGCATGTAATGACTTGTTTATTGTAACGCTTGCTGCCTGTTTTGTCAATGTTTGCTGCCGCCCAGGTGTAAATACGTTGTAAAGAATGATGCGCAGAACCGCGAAAAAGCACAATTCAGCCGCTTGCGCTATCGCTTTGCCAACAGGTTTATTATAATGAACCCAGAAAAATATGAATAGGAGGACGACATGCAGTTCACCATCAAACAGAGGATCATGGCCTTCGGCAAACAGTATAGGGTTTTCGACAGCAGCGGAAACGAGGTATATGAAGTACGCTCACAGATCCTCTCGCCGGAAAGGCGCAAGGAAGTGCTGGACATGCAGGGCCGGCTGCTGGCATGGGCGGAGTGGCCGGTGATGAGCGGCCAGGCGGTCTTGAATGCCGGGCTGGACAGCGGCCATATGGACATCCCCTTTATGAGCCTGACACCCCAGTGGGATCTGGTGATGGGCAACGGTCGGCGCTATACCGTGGAGGGAGATCTTTTCCGAATGGGCTTTGGCGTGAATGGCGACGCGGGCCTTGTGGCCAGCGTGGGCAAGCGTATCCTGGCGTTCAGCGATACCTATGAAGTGGATGTGGATGAACGATCACTGCCCCCGCTGTTCGCGTTGTTGCTGGTGGCACTCATCGACCACAAGTTCCATTCGGACAACAACTGAGTTCACTGATCCGGAGCACTTCACTGAGAGCGCAAAATCCGCCAATAATACCGGCGGATTTTTTCATACAATCCCTTGACAGCGCAGAGTTGAGCGAATAGAATTACTCCATCACGAAGAGTTCTTCTTAATAGAACACTGTGAGATGGTGCTCTCTCTGTTTGGATAGTGCATCTTTCACATCCTAAATTGAACTTTAATGGAATTTGAGGTGACAAATAAATAGATGGAAATCTGACTATTGATTTTTTTAATTTCTACATTGAATTTATTAACATCCCTCATTATAATTGGCAGTGTTGTAAAATGATTGATTAGGAGGTGCCCAATGGAAAAGGGCAACAGAAAGGACAAGCTTCTTCCCCCTCTGGCGCGTATCTTCCGGGAGAACCGGGGCTTCAACCGCTGGACAGTGCTCATCGTGACCGCCGGCGTGCTGCACGCGGCGCTCAATGTGGCCATGGCCTGGGTGTTTAAGGACTTCGTGGACCGCACAATCGCCCGGGACTTCGCCACCTTCATGCAATCCTTGGGACTGCTGTTGGTCGTGCTGATCTGTGGTTTGCTGTCAGACGCGCTGGGGCGCTACAGCACCGGGCGCTATAGCGCCATGGGCATGCGCAACCTGCGCCGCAAACTGGGTGGCAAATTCGCCAGCCTTACGATGAGCGAGATGGAGCGCCGCCGCACCGGAGACATGCTTTCTCTGCTGGGCAACGACTTAGGCCAACTAAACGGCTTCATTGAAGAGCAAATGCGTTGGATCATCAGCGATGCAGTGGGTTTCGCGCTGGCGCTGGCCTTTATGATCTATCTGAACCCCTGGCTCACGCTGGCTACGGTAGCCTATGTACCCATCGGTGCTGCGCTCTCCATGCTGGCCAGCAAGCCTGTACAGCGGCTCACGGAGGAGCAGAATGCCAGGCTGGGTGCGGCCAGCGCCATCGCCCAGGACGCTGTCAGCGGCCACAGCGAAGTGAAAGCCTTTGCCATGGGGCCGTGGATGTATGGGAAATATGCCGGAGCGCTGGCAGGCTGGATAAAGGCCGGGTTGCGCGTGAGCTCCGCTCAGGTTCCCGCGGGCATCGCAGCAATGATCAACCTTGCCATCCCCTTTACACTGCTCCTGGTTGTCGGCTTGTACTTTGTGTTTGTGAAAGGGACTATGACCGCCGGCGCTCTGCTGGCGTTCATACAGGTCACCAACAACGTCATAAACCCGCTGATGAGCTTCACCTGGCGCCTGAGCGAGATGCGCCGGGCGGCAGGCGCCGCCGGGCGGGTCATCGAGGCTCTGGATGCCCCTTCGGAGCGTGAGGATGGCCGCGAACTGGCACTGGAGGAAGGCGCGCCGTTGCTGAGCTTCCGCGACGTACGCTTCTCCTACCCCAGGGACAACGGCGACGGTACGACGACGCAGCAGGTCGTCTTCAATGGGCTCAGTCTGGACATCCGTCGCGGCGAGACCGTGGCCGTGGTGGGCACCAGCGGCTGCGGCAAGAGCACGCTGCTCAAGCTGGCGGCGGGCTTCTACCCCAGCGAAAGCGGCGAGGTGCGTTTCGGAGGCCACCCCATCGGCCAGTGGAGCTTGAGAAGCCTGAGAAGCCATTACGCGTTGGTGGATCAGGATACCTACCTTTTCCCCGGCTCCATCGGCGAAAACGTGGCCTGCGGCGCGATGGGCGACCGCGGCAAACCCACCGAGGATGCCGTTCGCGAGGCGCTGCGCATGGCGCAGTTGGACGATTTTGTGGACAGTTTGCCCGAAGGCGCAGCCACATCGGTAGGCGAACGCGGCAGCAAACTGTCCGGCGGCCAGCGCCAGCGGGTGGCAATTGCCCGGGGAGCCCTGCGGAACGCCGACATTGTTCTGCTGGATGAGCCCACCAGCGCACTGGATGTCACCACGGAGCGGGAGATCCAGCGGGAACTTTCTGCACTGATGCGCGGCCGCACGGCGCTCATCGTGACGCACCGTCTGTCCATGGCCCTCTATGCCGACCGTATTGTCGTGCTGGAAGGCGGCGTGGTGGCCGAACAGGGCACCCATGAGGAGCTGCTGGAGCGCCGGGGCGCCTACTACGCCCTCTATGAAAAACAGATCTCCACGACTGGAGGGGAAGCCGCATGAAAGCGACACTTCGCAACACCTGGCACAGCCTGACCCGGGTGCTCAGCTACACCAAGGGCAACCGCTGGCAGTTCTTCACCGGCCTGCTGCTGGATTGCTCCGACAACCTCATCTTCAACGCTGTGTTCGCCGCAGCCCTCATGGCTGTATTCCGTGGCATAGAGCAAAACGACAGTTCGGCCATCGGCAGCACGCTGGCCATCATGGTCGTGGGTTTCCCCATCTTTCTGGTGGCAGCGGTGCTGGGGCCGTGGATGCAGCAGCGTGCGGCCACCCGCTCCATCGCCCGGCTGCGCCAGGCGGTGCTGGAGCATACGCTCAAGCTGCCGGCGGTGTGGTTTGACGAGCGTCACAGCGGCGATGTCCTCTCCCGGCTGACCGCCGACATGCAGTCGGCAGAGCAATGCTTCGGCTGGCAGCTGCGCTTCCCACTCAAGGCTCTCTTTGCCGGTTTAGGCGGCGCGATCATGATGTTCACGTTGGATTGGCGTATGGCGCTGATCGCTCTGGTGTTGGGCGCCGTATCCATTTGGGCCACAAGCCGCTTTGCCACGCCGATCAAGCGCATTTCCGACCAGGTGCAGACGGCATTGGGCAGCGTCAGCGAGAGAGCCAGCGATCTTCTGAGCGCAGCGGCAGTGCTGCGGGTGTTCAACCTGGCATCTTGGGCCCGGAATCGCATGGACGATTCCACACAGGGTGTCTATCGGTTGGCCATGAAGCGTGCACACATACAAACCGCGCAGGACGTCGTCAACTCCCTAAGCGGCTGGACGACGATGATCGGCCTGGTCGTCATCGGCAGCATCGGTATCATATACGGGTACTTCGACTTTTCCATGCTGGTGGGCTTGGTGCAGTTCAACGGGGGCTTGAGCTTCCTTTTCCAGACCATCGGCGGAAGCTTTGCCCAGCTGCAGGCCTCTCTGGCCGGCGCCAACCGTATTTTTGAACTGCTGGACACACCCGCCGAGGCATCCGATGCGGGGCCCGCTCAGGGCCCGAAACCGGTACAGGACGCTCCCGCCATAGAAATCAAGGATGTGGGCTTCCGCTATGAGGACGGCTCCACGGTTCTGCAGGGTCTTTATGAAACGGTACAGCCTGGCGAAAAGGTGGCGTTGGTAGGCGGCAGTGGTTCCGGCAAGAGCACCGCGCTCAAGCTGCTCATGGGGTTCTACCAACCCACCGATGGTGACATCGCGCTCTTCGGTCACAGGCTGACCGCCGACAATACGGCGCTGCGGCGCCTGGTCGCCTATGTGCCTCAGACATGCTACTTGTTCGCGGGCACCGTGCGCGAGAACATCGCCGCGGGCCGCAGCGACGCCAGTGATGAGGACATCAAGCGCGCTGCGCAGGCGGCGCTGGCCCACGATTTCATCACCGAACTGCCCCAGGGTTATGACACCCAGGTGGGTGAACGCGGCGCGCAGCTGTCCGGCGGGCAGCGCCAGCGCATCGCCATCGCCCGCGCTCTGCTCAAGGACGCACCGCTGCTGCTTCTGGATGAGGCCACAGCCTCGCTGGATTCCCAATCGGAGGCGCTGGTGCAGCAGGCGCTGGAGCGTCTCATGACCGGGCGTACCGTCGTCATCGTGGCCCACCGCCTGTCCACAATTCGCCATGCCGACCGCATACTGGTGCTGGAGGGCGGCAGCATCGTGGAACGCGGCACCCACGAACAGCTGTTGGCACAAGACTCCCGCTATGCCGCCTACTGCCGCAGCGCCACCGAGGCGGAGGAAGAATCCGCCAACCGAAAGACAGCTTAGCCCCTCTCCCCTACCTTGCATCGCCGCCGCAGCTCCCCTGCGGCGGCGATGCGTTTGTTCTGGAAATTGTTGTATAATTGCAAGGTGTGATGCTGTAGAATAAAAGCATCTCATATCACACGAGGGCCCTCGGCCCACAGGAGGAAGCATGAAGCGACGCATCGGCATCCTGACCAGCGGCGGCGACTGCCCCGGCCTCAATGCCGCCATACGCAGTGTTGCCAAGGCAGCCTATGAGCTGTTCGACACCGAGATCGTAGGCATCGCCGACGGCTACAAGGGGCTCATCGAGGGTGAATACCGGACCATGGAGCGCCATGAGTTCTCCGGCATTCTGACGCTGGGCGGCACGATACTCGGCACCAGCCGCCAGCCCTTCAAGCTCATGCGCGTGGTCACCGACGACCTGGACAAGGTCGAAGAGATGAAGAAGAACTACCAGAAACTCAAGCTGGACTGCCTGGTGGTACTGGGCGGCAACGGCACCCATAAGACCGCCAATTTGCTCAGCTCCGAAGGCCTCAATGTGATCGGCCTGCCCAAGACCATCGACAACGATTTATTCGGCACCGATGTGACCTTCGGCTTCCACACGGCGGTGGACATCGCCACCGATGTCGTGGATCGTATTCACACCACGGCCACCAGCCATGGCCGCGTGATGGTCATAGAGCTCATGGGAAACAAAGCCGGGTGGCTGACGCTGTATGCCGGCGTGGCCGGCGGCGCGGATATCATCTTGCTGCCGGAGATTCCCTATGACATCGAGCGCGTGGCCGACGCAGTGGAGCGCCGCCGCAAGCAGGGCAAGGACTTCTCCATCCTCGTGGTTGCCGAAGGGGCAATCAGCAGAGCCGAGGCCGCCTTACCCAAGAAGGAGCTCAAGGCCGCGTTGGAATCCCGCACGATGCCTGTGAGCTATGCCGTGGCCGCCGAAGTGCAGCGGCGCACCGGCGCGGAAACCCGCGTCGTGGTGCCCGGGCACATCCAGCGTGGCGGCTCTCCCAGCGCCTATGACCGTGTGCTGGCCACCAAGTTCGGCGCTTTCGCAGCCGAGCTCATCAAAAATGAACAATATGGCACCACCGTGGCCATGTCCGGAGATCACGTCATGGCCAACAAGCTCTCGGACATCGCCGGCCGGGCCAAGCTGGTGCCCCCGGATCACGAACTTGTCAAGATTGCAAGAAACATAGGAATCAAAATGGGAGATTAAACCGGAAAAACTACACCACATATCTGAGCCTGCTGCCTTGCGCGGCAGGCTTTTCCTATGGTATAGTGCCGTTTAATAGCGCGAAGGTGCGGAGGCTTTATGAAACAAAACAAGACTATATACTATATCATCGCCGTGGCAGTGATGACAGTATGGAGTATCACCTATGTGTCCATCAGCGTGCTGTTGGAGAAGCTCTCGCCGGTGGAGATCATGTTCTACCGTGCCGTCATCGCTTATCTCGTGCTGGCTGCCATCCGGCCCAAGGGCTTCAAGCCCAAAAGCCTGCGTTCCGAGCTGCTGTATGTGGCCGCGGGCGTAAGCGGCGGCACGCTGTACTCTCTGACACAAAACTACGCGCTGGACTATACCACACCCGGCAACGTGGGCCTGCTGGTGGCCATGGCGCCGGTGCTCACGGCCATCGCCGCCCACTTCACGACCAAGGGCGAGCGCTTCCGTGCCCCGCTGCTCATCGGCTTCGCGCTGGCCTTCGTCGGCAGCTTTCTGGTCATCTTCAAGGGGCAGTTCACGCTGAGCCTGAATCTGCTGGGCGATATGCTGGCCGTAGGTGCGGCAGCGTGCTGGGCTGTCTACTCCATCGCCATCAAGCGCATGGACCCGACTCTCGATGCCATCGTCATCACACGCAAGGTGTTCTTTTACACGATTCTGACATCCATCCCTGCGCTGCCGCTGAGCGGCTGGCAGTTTAATCTGGCTCCGCTGCTGGAGCCCGCCGTGCTGGCCAATCTGCTGTTCCTGGCGCTGCTGGCTTCCTGCGCGTGCTTCCTGCTGTGGAACAAGGTTATCATTGCCCTTGGCGCGGTCAAGAGCAGCAACTTCATCTATCTTTCTCCGCTGATCACGCTGCTTTCAGCAGCCGTATTTCTCAGAGAGCCCATCACAGCCTGGGCCGCCGCCGGCGGTGCGTTGATTCTGCTAGGCGTCTACCTCTCGGAGAACGCCGACCGCCTGCGCCTGCGGCGCAGAGAACCTTTATCCGGCGACGCACCGGAGGCGTGAAATACCTCATATAAAAAACCGCCTGCAACCGCAGGTGTTTTTTTGACCGCTTCACCGCCTTTAGAGTTGATAGAAAACATGTGTCCCATACATAACAAAACACCCTGCATTGCTGCAGGGTGTTTTGTTTGGAGTTCGGCGGTGACCTGCGCATTCCCTCGCCCGCATCCATGCGGGCTGATGCACGCATGCGCTTGCATCCGGGAATGCTTGGCTAAACGGCATCCATGCCGAAGGGCTTATCTTCCCCACGCTGTGCTTCGCACAGCTATCGTCTTGCTTTCGCATCAGCTTGCGCTGACGCTTCGCAAGCCGGGGCAGCGCCGGGCCCCCTTCGCTGCGCCATGCGCAGCGATCCGCCTGCTCTCACACCGGCCAAGGCCGACGTTGCCGCAGGCCGGGGCAGTCTGCTCGCCACTGCGTGGCGACCGGCGATGCTCTTATAGCGGCCTGGTCGGAACCTTCGGTTCCTGCTCGGCCAAGCATCCCCGCATAGCCGCTATCCGTATTGCCTGCGAGGATTGCCAGCCAAGTGTTGCAGCGTATAGAGGCTTCCCAGAATATAGCAAAACACCCTGCATTGCTGCAGGGTGTTTCATTTGGAGTTCGGCGGCGACTTATCTTCCCGGGCCGTTGCCAGCCAAGTATTGTCAGCGTGCAGAGGCTTAACTTCTGTGTTCGGAAT